>CAJUMM010000042.1 GCA_910586955.1 uncultured Lachnospiraceae bacterium
CTGCTGCGTTTGAATGGAGCGAGAGCGCGTTCCGGATGGGATAAGGTTTCTTAACCGCGTCCGCCCTCAACCACAACTTCCAGTTTGCAGGAATGTTAAATTATTGCAGATTATAAGATTTGTACACGGAAAACACTTTTCCGAAAAGGTAGAATTTTTTTCAAAAAAGGTGTTGACAAACAGCTCCTTTTATTGTATTATCAATCATGTCGCTGGTAACAATCAGCGGATATGCACGAGTGGCTCAGTGGTGGAGTATCGCCTTGCCAAGGCGAGGGTCGCGGGTTCGAATCCCGTCTCGTGCTCTTTGGAAACAGTCGGATTTGTCCGGCTGTTTTTCTGCGTTCCAAAAAGAAAAGCATATCAGATTATAATCTCCATTATGCTTTCCAAGTTCATCCGGCAATTAATCCTGCTCCAATAACTTTCCTACATTAAAAGGCGGTAATACCACACAATCCACTTCCGGCTGCGCTGTCAAAAGAGAGACTTCGCTTCGCAGATACGGCATCATAATCGCCACTGCATTCTTATTAATCAAAGTACTCTTCCTCTCCTCCGGCAAAGCCTCAGAACTATCAAAAGAAAAATATCCGGTAGCTGCAATCTCCATCGTATATTCCTGTTCCTTGTCTCCTTTCAGTACAAGATGAACCCGGTACACATTCTCATCGGATTTTTTATCAATCGTTACTCCAATTTTAAATGTGACATCCTGATTACCTTTAAAACCCTTTCTTTGAAACTCTATTTTATCAAAAAGCAGTTTCTCCAAAGTCAAAATACTCCTGATATCCTTTTCTTTTTCCATCTCGCACCTCCTCAGGCTGCATCTGTTAAATCCTCAATGACAGCCTTTTCACAGATCTTTTCAAGATTTTCAAATTTCTGTATTGTATGCTCTCCAGATCCTTCATAGATTCCCACGAAACTACCCTGCTTCCGCGATTTTGCTTGTACGGAACTCACAAAATTGCTAAACATGGTAACATACTCTTCAAATACCGTATCCGGAATCTCAAGTTCCAGCAGATTCGCAGCAAGCCAGTTATACTCCGTATCCTCAGGGACACTGCGCCCAGACTTCCAAAAGCTCTCCCATGTATCACTGCCCAGTCTTCTTTTCTCTATTTTCTGCACATAGGTTTCCGTCTCCTGATCCGCCACCTGATAATATGCCCCTTCGTAGGGCAAATCCTCCACTGGCATCTCCGGCATTTCCTTCCTTATTACTTCATCTTCTTCGACATCTTCTCCGGCAGCAACCGCCCAAAATCCATCTTCTCTCATCAACGCTTCCCGCATGGAAAGTCTCCCTTGAAGCATATCAGATAAATTTTTCAAACTTATTTCAACTACAATATATAATTCTTGATCCAGATCTCTACGCAGGACAAGATACTCCTTCTCACCATTGCTGCAGACATAGAAAATGGGTACATTTTCATAGTCAACCAAAATCTGTTCCATATATAAATTTTCGCCTTCAATAATGAAGCACAATTCTTTATTCATCTTCTTTACCTCTTACTGAACATGAAATCCGCTCAAATCCGCATCTGAATAAAGCCACCAGCAAATATGTTCCGTCTTCTCATTTGTATTCTGGGGTCCACCCTCCTGTACGACAAACCCCTCAGCCATCTTTTTATGAGGATTTGGAAACCTCATTTTATTTTCCACGATTTCTCTTCTTCGAAACAGGGATACTCCATAGTATGCCGGATCTGTCGTATCAATTCGCTGCCCTCTTGTTTTCTTTTTCCCCTGTTCTGCGTAAGATCTGAAATCTCTTCTGTCTACCTCCCTGCAGTCCTCCGGTTCACGCTCGATGCAGCGAAATGCTCTCTCCGGTGAAAAACAATATTTCGTTTCAGGCGGAAATGCAATCTCTCCATTCTTCAGTTTTTCTCTAAGTATTGCCGGAAACTTCAAATAAATTTCTGAGCTATTCTTTACACTTTGAAATTTTTTATCCGCCGTATACACCTATACACCCTATCGCCCTTCTTTTTTTTATTATACCATATCTTGTCAAGACCCGCTTTTATAAAAATACTTCTTTCTGTCTCCTCTTTCCCACATTTTATTGATAAACTCCCCTCTTTTGGCACATACTACCTTCCAAAGGAGGAATCAGCCATGAATCACACAGCCCAAAAAGAATCTGCCCTGGAACTGCCGCCCTCCTGCCGGGCGGCGGCAGACCGGATGGAGGCAGCACTCCGGGAGGAAGACAATGCTTCCTACGGTACCGCCCACTTAAACAAAACTGCCTACTCTCTGCTTCAGGAGGCAGAAAAAGCCCTCAGCCGGGAACTTGGCCGGGATATTCTGCTGGCAGCCTACCAGAAAAACGAATAGAAAGGAGGCATACGAACTATGCCTGTAGATTTCAAAAACAGCGAAACAAGAGAAAACCTTATGCGCGCCTTTGCCGGGGAAAGCCAAGCCCGGAACCGCTACACCTTTGCAGCGGAGGAAGCCCGCAAGCAGAAACTGCCTGTCATTGAACAATTATTTACATTTACAGCCAATCAGGAAAAAGAACACGCCCAGATCTTCTACAATCACTTAAACGCCCTTTCGGGAACCACCATCCACATCGACGGAGGCTATCCCGTAGATCTCTACCCGGACGTAAGCAAGCTTCTCCGCACTGCCCAACACAATGAGTATGAGGAACACGATCCCATTTACAAAGCCTTTGGCGACAAAGCAACGGAAGAAGGTTTCCCGGCGGTGGCCTCTTCCTTCTACGGAATTGCAGCCATTGAAAAAACCCACGGCGACCGCTTCGGCTGTTTCGCAGAATTGATGGAAAATAACGCCTTGTTCTCTGCCGGAGGCCAGGAAGCCTGGCTGTGCCTGAACTGCGGCCATATCCACACCGGCCCTCTGGCGCCTTCTGTCTGTCCCATCTGCCATGAGGAACAAGGGTACTTTATCCGCCTTTCCATGATTCCCCTGTCCCTGTAACGGGGACTTGAAAAGCGGCGGAAATCCTCTTATAATAAGATTAAAATCCGCAGGCATCGGAAGAATGGCTGCGGAACTTATAATCAGCAGATTCCCGGAAAGCGGCGGAAGGGGTTCCGTACTCACAGAGTTCGGAAACACTTCCAGGGAAAGGCCCTTGCAGGGAATCTGCGGAATTTATAATAGGAGGATTCTGCTTATGACACCCCAAAAACAATACTACGAAAACGCAGCCAGAACCATCATTGCCGCCCTGGAAAAGCGCCAGATGGAGGGCTTCTACTGCCAGGACAGCGCCTCCGCCGTAAAAAAGGTCCTGGAACTGGTTCCTGAGGGATCCGCCGTCACCTGGGGCGGAACCATGACCATGGAGGAGGCCGGGGTTATGGATGCCCTGAAGGCAGGAAATTTCCGGCTTATTGACCGTTTGTCTGCCAAAACTCCCCAGGAGAAAAAAGAACTCTACGCCCAAGCCGTCTGCGCCGACTATTTCTTTATGAGCACCAACGCCATCACCCTGGAAGGCGAACTTGTGAATGTAGACGGCGCCGGCAACCGGGTGGCCTGCCTGTGCAGCGGGCCGGACAATGTTATCGTCCTGGCCGGTATGAACAAAGTAGTCTCCACCGCAGAAGAGGGGCATAGCCGGGCCAGAAATATCGCTGCGCCGAAGAATACCGTCCGCCTGAATAAAAACACCCCCTGCTTCACTAAGGGGAAATGCTTTAACTGCCTCTCCCCGGAGTGCATCTGCAGCCAGATCGTAGTGACCCGGAGATCCCATATTCCCGGAAGAATCAAGGTGATCCTCATTGGAGAAGAGCTGGGCTATTGATTGGTTTACATAAAATTCTATATTAAAAACGGCATCTCCCGCCTCTGTAAAACAGAGCCGGAAATGCCGTTTCTCTTTCTTTACTCGTTCCGGATAGCCGCCAGCGGGCTCAGCCGCATGGCCCGCAGAGCAGGAAACAGCCCTGCCAGCATACCGATTATCACTGCAAAAATCATGGCTACTGCAGACAGATAAAGCGGAATGTAGGAAATTCCCGCATAGTAAGTCTCCTTCGCCACAAAATTGATAATTGACGAGATCCCGTAACTTAACCCCAGTCCCACGGCGCCGCCGATAAGACCGATAAACCCTGCTTCCGCCAGAAACATATTCCGGATAGCAGACATATCACAGCCCAGCACCTTGATCACGCCGATTTCCTTGGTCCGCTCATAAATGGACATCATCATGGTATTGGCAATACCGATGGCCGCTACGAAAAGGGAGACCGCACCGATGCCCCCCAGAGCTGCCTGGATGGACCGGGACTGCTCCTGGGTCTGCTCCATCCACTCCGCATTGCTCTCTGCCTGATATCCCATGGCCCGGATGGATTCCTGCACTTCCTCCATATGGTTGATATCATCCACACGGATGTACGCCCGATCGTAATAGATCTCCTTGTAGGGCTTGCCTGCCTTGTTGGTAGGCTGGCCGGGAATCCGTTTTCCTTTAAACACCTTCCGAAGCTGCGCTTTCAAAGCCTCCACGTCACAGAGAGCCGTATAGGAATATTCACTCCAATCGTCCGGCTCTCCGGCCATCACTCCGCAGGCAGGTACAATATACTTCTTAGGCGCCGGCAGGGGATTGCCGTTCTCGTCCGTTCCCCCGCCCCAGTAGGAATCCATATCAAAGATAATAAACATGGGATCGTTCATCAAATCCACGTCCGCAAACTGGGGATTTTCCGGATCCGGAGACTCCCAGTAAGGATTCTGCCCGGTCTTGGCATTGTAAAAATCCCGGATTAGGGTATTTCCATAAAAAAGCTGTAATTCCTCTCCTTCCGGAGGAAGGGTTCCCTCTCCCACCTCCAGGTTCATCTTATGCAGGGCCTCCTGGCTCATTCCCTGGATATTAAAGGTATTTTCCCAGACCCCCTGTTTCGCCGCCACATAGATAGACAGTACGGGGGATGCCAGTTCTACATGCTCCATCTGGGAGAAAGTTTCAATAGCCGCATCATCAATGCGGACCGGTTCCTGCTGCTCACTGTCGGAATCAACAGAAACCGCAACCCCATATCCACCATAGTACTCGCCGTCATTCCCGTATACGTTAATGGTGGTAATCCCCCCATACTCCTCAATCTGTTCCATCATGGAACGGTTCAGCCCCAGGCCTAAGGAAATCATAACCACAATGGAGGCCGTTCCTATGACCACACCCAGAATCGTGAGAATGGTACGGAGCTTCCGGCGCCAAAGACTGCTGAGGCTCATTTTGAGCAAATCAACAACACTCATGTGTTACTCCTCTTTCTCTTCTTCATCCCCGTCCGACAAATCCACTTCTTCCACATCCGCTAACTCGTCATCATCAATAGCTTCCAAAAGCTCTGCCGCCTTCTTCTTTTTCTTATGGCGGATCACCAGGAATATCGCTGCGCCGGCGGCAATCAACACCAGGGGAACCAGCACATACCAGAGCTTAAAGCCCCCCTTTTCATTCATCATATCGTCGCCAAACATATCCCCTTCCATCCCCATATCTTCCGGGAAATACATTTCATTTACGAAAAGGGTCATTTCTTTTTCAATGGTAGCCGCCTCTCCTGCCTCGTCCTCATAGGTAATCTGAATCTTTACAATACCGTCGTCCATAGTAGCCGCCGCTCCGGTGAGATAAGCATCCAGGTTGGCCGTAGCTCCCGGATCGATATTTCCAAGGTACGTGTCCCCGCCGGTAACGGAATCCGCCACAAACTTCACGCTGGTATTATATAGTTTGGTCTTGCCGATATTGTAAATGCTGAACATGACATTCACTTCGGAACCCACCTCAATGGAGTCGGGCATTACGTCGATGCTGCTGATATCCACCCTCGCCTCCTGCCGGACCGGAATGGAAACACTGGCCGTATTTTCATAGGCATTTACATTTTCATCCTCGTAGTTCATTTTCACATTCACCACATAGGGCTTCTGTGACAAATCAGAGCGGGCCTCCATCTCCATAGAAATATCCTTGGTGGCCCCGGCCCCAATCCGATCTACAAAAATCGTACTGGATCCGGCAGTGGGCAAAAATGCCGCCGCCACATAGGTGGTATCAGTGCTCTCACTGGCCGCCTGGATATCAAAGAGCATATTCTGGACCGCCGTGGCCTTGGAGGTATTCTGCATATGTAAAGTCAGGGTAAAGGTCTCCCCTGCATGTACCACTTCCGGGCTGGTGGAAAATCCCGTGACAATCACCCGGGGGGTAGAGGCCGTCCCGTCTGAGGAAACTCCGGTGGTTCCCACCACATTTACATAGCTGGTCAGAGTTACCGTCTCCAGGGTGCGGTCTTCCTTCTCAAAGGTCACATCAAAAGCAATGGGCATGTAACCGCTGGGGGCGTCTTTCCTGGTCTTTAAGGTCCAAGTCAGCTCCCGGCGCCGATCCATGTCTGTGCCGCCGTCGTCTGTTCCAGGAAGATAATCAATGGTCTGGGTATAATTGGAGGTCTCGATCTCAAAGGGCCATTTGGCGGCATCATCACTGATCTGAGGCGTTACCACCGCATTTTTCACTAAAGTCCGGCCCATATTTACCACCGGAAGAACCACATTCACATGCTGGCCTGCATTGGCCACAGGAGTGACCCAGTTGCCGCCGATCATAATATTGTTGTTGGTGGTTTTTGGGGTGGGGTCGGGAGCCGGATCAGATGGTTCCTCCTTCTCATCGGATTTTGTGACTCCGGCTGCAGTGTCAATCCGAGATTTCATGATAGTAATCAACTCATCTGCATCTGCATTGCTTACTACATAGTCCGAATTATCATCTTTAGGTTTAGTTATCTGAGTTATAATATCATTTACAGAAGTATTTAACGCTGTTTTATCTTCTGCCGACATCAAATTTGCATATTTATCGTAATAACTTTTTAAATTATTTGCTTTTTTGTTACGTGCTGATTTTTTAGCTTCGGGAACACTGTCATCCTGTGCTGCCTCCACCACCATCGGCCGCCCAAGCATCCCCACTGCCGGAACAGCCAGCATTCCGCAAAGTACAAGCATCAGCACCCTCTTTGCCACTCCAAATTTCCTCATTGCTCTTTTACCTCCCCGTTCTTTCGGTTATCCTCTATTTTCACAATCTTGCCGTCAATGATATGAAAAATCCGGTCCGCAAAGCTGGCCAGATGGTTGTCATGGGTTACCATCACAAGGGTCTGGTTCTGCTCCCGCACAATCCGCTTCATCAGCTCCATCACCTCCGCCGAGGTATTGGAATCCAGGTTTCCTGTGGGCTCGTCTGCAAAGATAATCTCCGGATCCACCACCAGGGCCCTTGCTACGCCCACCCGTTGCTGTTGTCCGCCAGACATTTCGTTGGGACGATGGGTCTTATGCTTAGGCAGTCCCACCAGCTCCAGCATCTGATCCGCCTTCTCCAGGCGCACCTTCTTTGGAACCCCCCGGAAGGTCAGGGGCAGAGCCACATTTTCCTTGGCATTCATAGTCCCCAGCAGGTTGAAAGACTGGAAGATAAATCCCACATGCTCCCTCCGGAAACGCACCAGCTGGTTTTCATTCATCTTCTCCAGATGCTCGCCGCCTACAATAATTTCCCCTTTGGTAGGTTTCTCCAGTCCGGCCAGCATGTTTAGCATGGTAGATTTTCCGGAACCGGAAGTTCCCACAATGGAACAAAACTCTCCCCGGTAAATCTTCAGGTTCACGCCGTTTAAAGCCCGCACCTTATTCTCCCCTACCCGGTAGATTTTATATAAATTTTTTACCTGGATCACAGGCTCTCTTTCCTTCGCCATACAACCCCCTACTTCATCTATTATACTAGATGTTGTATCATACTGTTTCAGTATAGCACAAGTATTTTCAGAATACTACTTAAGATTTTATTAATAACAAAAATTGAAAAACCTGACTTTAGGTGTCAGGTTATGTTTGATACACTGTTAGTTTTGATACGATACATGACGGAAAATGTGTTGAAATTCTACATATTGGCTCCTATGACAAGGAACCATCCTCTCTTGAGAAAATGAATAGATTTACAGAAGAAATGGGCCTGCAACGCATATCCGACAAGCTCGCCAGTGTGTCTCACTTCCAATCTATGCTTACACACCCTTAGACAGCTCTTTCATCTGTTGCTTTAATGCTTCATTTTCCTTATAGATCCTTTTAATAATAGAGTCTTTTTTGTCTAATTCAGAATCTTTCTCTTCCACCTTCTTCTGAAGCTCTTCTATCATATATTTCACCGTATTCTCATCCAGTATCCGCAATGCCTCCGAAAACATTCCCAGCACCTCCTCCGGCCGCTGCCGCATCATGGCTATCTCCTCATAAATTTCCTCCAGCCAGGGATATTCCCTAATCAATACCCCTGCTTCCTCCAGACTCTCCGTGGCCAGCAAAGACAACCATGCCGTCTGTTCGTTTCTGTCTTTAGGATACGTGATTTTACGGAAAACGTCAAGAGCTACCAGACAGCATTCCTGCAATAATTCCAACTGCAGGCCACTGTCAAAAATAGTTTTCCCGTGATGAATGTAATAATTTCCTGCCTTATGAAATACTCCCATACTCTGTTCAAATATTACAATAACGTACACCTTTTTAATATCCCGGTAAGTAAATGTATTTCCCTTGACTCCCCGGACCCTGGCATACTGACGCATAACCAGATCTGAAGAATAACAAGAAATCCGTTCTGCCGGAAAGGCATAGTTCTGCTTCTGTATTTCCACATTGATCAGAGAACCATCCTCAAGTTCCCCCAAAATATCCATAATTAAAAGAGTGTCCCCTTCTAATAAGCTGTCTTCACTGGGAAGAATGCGTACAACCTTCACCTCCATCCCCAGCAGGCTGGACACAAAACGAGACAGTCGATCGGGATGAATATCCGGATGAAAAATCTGCTTAAAAAACGGGTCATATGTAAGCGGCAGAGTTTTCTTTCCTCTGCAAAAATCCAAAAATCTCTGCCTCCACTCCTTGTTT
This sequence comes from uncultured Lachnospiraceae bacterium, assembly GCA_910586955.1. Lineage (GTDB taxonomy): Bacteria > Bacillota > Clostridia > Lachnospirales > Lachnospiraceae > Laedolimicola. Next base: position 9,001 of record CAJUMM010000042.1, read on the forward strand.
AATCTGCAGTAACTTCCATATAAGGCAGGGGTATCTTTTAAATGCTCCACCACCTCCTCTTCCGTTTCCAAAAACTCCGACCAGACAATCGTGCTCTGCATAGATAAATTTCCTCCATAAAATATTTTAATTTCAAACCCGGAAAAATTGGTGAGAACACACCATGATCCTGAATTGAGATAATTTGATGGATTTAATATAACAGTTCTGGAAGAATATAGCAAGTACTTTATCAAAATCTCTCCGGAAAATCCCTACCCTCAGTGTACAAGGGTAATCATAAAACAGCAGCCGGGTCTTCCCCGGCTGCTGCCTTTCTTCCGCAATTTTTTACATATCCAGAGGATACTTGTCCGTCAAATTCTTCACCAGTGCTTTGGCCTTCTCTGTAGCCGCCTCGCCTTCTTTAATCATCATGGCAACCGCCTCGGCCACAGTCTCCATATCCGCTTCCTTCAATCCCCGGGCTGTCACCGCAGGAGTTCCGATCCGCACGCCGCTGGTCACAAAGGCAGACTTGGGATCGTTGGGAATGGTATTCTTGTTCGCCGTAATATTGGCCCCGTCCAGGAGATGCTCCGCTTCTTTTCCGGTGAGATCATAGGGTGTCAGATCTACCAGCATAAGATGATTGTCTGTTCCGCCGGATACAATCTTGATTTCCCGGTCCATAAGATTCTTGCACAGAGCCTGGGCATTCTTCACAATCTGCTCCTGGTATGCCTTGTACTCCGGCGTCAGCGCTTCCGCAAAGCAAACGGCCTTTGCCGCAATCACGTGCATAAGGGGACCTCCCTGAATGCCGGGAAATACAGCTTTGTTGAAGTTAAACTTCTTCGCCGTCTCCGCATCCGACATTATCATGCCGCCCCGGGGACCCCGCAGGGTCTTGTGGGTGGTGGTGGTCGTCACATGAGCATAGGGAATGGGACTGGGATGCAGTCCTGCCGCCACCAGTCCGGCAATGTGGGCGATATCTACCATGAGATAAGCTCCGGCCTCGTCTGCAATCTCCCGAAACCGCTTAAAATCAATAGTCCTTGCATAGGCACTGGCTCCCGCAATCATCAGCTTCGGCCTGCACTCCAAGGCCAGCCGGCGGATTTCGTCATAATCCAGCACTCCGTCGTCATTGACGCCGTAGGGAACTACATTAAAATATTTCCCGGAGAAATTGGCAGGGCTTCCGTGGGTCAGGTGACCGCCGTGGGCCAGATTCTGTCCCATAATGGTATCTCCCGGCTCCAGCATGGCAAATTCTACTGCCATATTGGCCTGGGCACCCGAATGAGGCTGTACATTTACATACTCACAGCCAAAGATCTCCTTGGCCCGGGCGATGGCTATATCCTCTACCATGTCCACGCACTCACAGCCTCCGTAGTAGCGCTTCCCTGAATATCCTTCCGCATATTTATTGGTTAAGGGACTTCCCATGGCCGCCATCACTGCCTTGGATACCCAGTTCTCCGATGCAATCAATTCAATATGGCTGTTCTGCCGCTCCATTTCCGCCTGAATAGCGGCAGCTACCTCCCTGTCAACTGCCTTTACTTCTTCCAATGAATACATAATCTGCTCCTCCTATGAAAGTTCCACAAACATTTTCCCGCTGTCTTTTTGTGGCGCACATTTGTCTTTTCAACACATGCTCCATTATATGTGAACCGGCGAAAAAATGCAAGTACTTTTTTTAATTTCTCCTTTTCCTTGGCCTGCCCTTTGATTGGTGCTATAATCCTCCTATAAGACCAACCCGGAGGTATTTTCCATGAACGGCTTCACCCTTCTTATTTCCTACTTAATTTTCATAAATTTCCTGTCTTTCCTGCTTATGGGCCTGGACAAGAAAAGGGCTAGGAAGCACCAATGGCGTATTCCCGAGAGGACACTCTTTCTTACGGCTGTTTTAGGCGGAAGCCCCGGAGCCATTCTGGGAATGCAGGTATTCCGGCATAAGACAAAGCATCCCTCCTTTGTCATAGGGATGCCCTGTATTTTTGTAATTCAGGTTTTGCTGCTCTTCCTTTCCAAATTCTATTAAGGTTCCAGGGGATCCACCGCCTCCCCCTCCACCGTCACCCTAAAGAACAGATTCGGCCCTGTGGCCTTTCCCGTCCGGCCCATGGTCCCGATGACCTGGCTCTGCTCCACCCGGTCTCCCTCTAAGACCCGTACCTCCTCCAGATGGCCGTATTTCACCTGGACGCCTTCTCCCAGATCCAGCACCACCGTATTGCCCCAGGCGCTTTCAAAGGAGACTTCCGTCACCGTCCCCTGGGCGACTGCATAGATTTCATCCCCCTCCTCTCCTGCAATATTGATGTGATCCGAAAAGCTCCCATTTGCCTGCTCTCCATAAGAAGTCGATACATTCCGGCTCACCGTCGGCCAGCTCCAGCCAGGCTCTTTCAGAGAGCCTGTTTCATAGGACTGCTCCGGAGGGTTCTTTGCCTCCGCTTCCTTCTCCCTGTAATGCTCCGCCAAACGATTTCCTGCGTCTTGCACTGATTCCGTCTCAAAATCAAAGAAACACATCCAGTCCTGCCCAAAGGCAAAATAATTGTTGGTCAGGACAAAATAATATCCGTCCCCTTCCGGCAGATTTTTTTCCATCATCTCCATATCGTATCCTTCTGACAAGTCAATGGAGATAACTCCTGCAGCGTGAGGCGGAATTACCGGAACTTCCATCCGGATTTTGTTCTTCTCCCCTTCTACCTCTCCGGCGGTTGACCACTGCATAACCTTTACCTTCTCCTGAAGCTTTAATTCCCGGTCCGAATTATTTATAACGGCAATCTCAAACCTGCCGCCGCCCTGATATGCCGCTGCAAACCCCACCTGGTCCCCGTTCAAATCCGAAAATTTCACATGTGCAGAGGCAGATAAAATTCCGGCGCATAAGAGACAGAGAGCCAAAAGAGCCATCCGCCGGACCTTCCTTCCCCTCCGGCTCCCGGATGGAGCTATCTTCGCCCCTGTCTCTTCCTGAACCATCTGCTGTATATTCTTAAAACTCTCCCGGCTATATTTTTCCATATGACATCCTCCTTCCTATTGCTCCATCATTTTCTTAAGTTTTTGCTTTACATAATACAGGCGGTTCTCCACCTGCTTCCTGGACATCTCCAAAGCCAGGGCAATCTCTGAGGGCTTCTGATCATAGTAATACCGCCGCATCATCAGCTCCCGCTCCGTTCCCGGAAGCTCCTCCATACAAGAAAGCAGACGTTCCGCTTCCCCGTTTACTGCCGGAATTTCTGCATGCTCCAGGCTTTCTGTCAGCATCTCCTCCAGGGGAAATTCCCTGTTTCTTCGGATCTGACGGTAGCGGTCAATGGCTTTGGACCTTGCGATCACAGAAAGCCAGGAGGACAGCTTCGCGTGATCCGGATTGTACTTCTCCGGATGCTGCCACAGGTAAATAAATACATCCGCCACGCACTCCTCCACATCCTGAGTGGATGAGGCATTGATTAGAATGGATGCGGAAATCTTCCAGAGAAGCTTTGCGTACTTCTCCATGACATACGCCAGCATCCCCTCGTCCCGGCTGATAATTGTGGAAATTATTTTTTCATCCTTCAAGGAATACCCTCCTTTCTTCTGTGAGATACCCCGGCTCCAAACGGGCAGTAATTTGAAACCGTCCATTTACATATAGTACGGAGGAAACTGCCGGAAACACTGAAAAACCCCTGTACTTTTTGGCGGAAATTTTATATCCTTCCAAAAAGTACAGGGGTATCCTATTCTGTTATCCGCCCGTCCGGCTCCTCTCCGCCCTTACTCTTCCTTAGGCAGATCAAGGGCAATATGCACGTCTTTCAGCTGCTGCTCCTCCACGGCAGAGGGCGCACCCATCATCAGATCCTGGGCTGTCTTGTTCATGGGGAAAGGAATAATCTCCCGGATGCTTTCCTCCCCGGCAATCAGCATCACCATACGGTCCACGCCCGGGGCAATCCCCGCATGGGGCGGCGCACCGTAGCAGAAGGCATTGTACATGGCCGGGAATTTGGCCTTTACATCCTCCTCTCCCAAGCCCACCAGCTCAAAGGCTTTCACCATAATCTCCGGATCGTGGTTCCGGACTGCGCCGGAGGACAGCTCCACGCCGTTACACACCAGATCGTACTGGTAGGCGTAGATATCTAAGGGATCCTTCTCCAGCAGATCCTTCATGCCACCCTGGGGCATAGAGAAGGGATTATGGCAGAACTCAAGCTTCCCGGACTCCTCCCCCACCTCGTACATGGGGAAATCCACAATCCAGCAGAACTCGTAGCACTCTTTCTTCATATGGCCCTCTACCGTATTTCCCAGCACTTTCCGGAACACCCCTGCTGTTTTCTGGGCCGTCAGCTTCTTCCCTGCCGCCAGTCCCACGAAATCTCCCGGTTTCAGGGAAAGGGCTTCTATAACCGCAGCCTTGCGATCCGCCAGGAATTTGGAGATACCGCCTACCAGCTCACCATTCTCGTCCAGGCGGAACCAGTATGCCTTGTTTCCCGTCTGAACCTCCACCTCGGCACACATCTTATCAATGACTTTCCGGGTAGCTTGAAAACCGGAGAACACCACCGCCTCCACAGTCTGTCCCTCAAAAGGCCCGAAACCGCAGCCTTCCATACAATCCGTGGCGTCTGTAAGCGTCAGATCGATCCGCAGATCCGGCTTGTCCGAGCCGTAACGCTCCATGGCGTCATGGAAGGAAATCCGGGTAAAGGGCGCCTGGGAGGCCCTGTGGTAGGTTCCGTATTTGGCAAAGATGGGAGGAAGCACCTCCTCCAGCACCGCAAATACATCCTCCTGGGTGGCAAAGGCCATCTCCATATCCAGCTGGTAGAACTCTCCCGGAGAGCGATCCGCCCTGGCATCCTCGTCCCGGAAGCAGGGGGCGATCTGGAAATACCGATCAAAACCGGAGGTCATCAAAAGCTGCTTAAACTGCTGGGGCGCCTGGGGCAGGGCATAAAATTTGCCCGGATGGTTTCTGGAGGGAACCAGATAGTCCCTTGCCCCTTCCGGAGAGGAACAGGTGAGAATGGGGGTGGTAATCTCCAGGAACCCATGCTCCGTCATGCTTTTGCGAAGCTCCGCCACCACATTGCAGCGCAGGATAATCCGCTCCTTCACCGCAGGATTGCGCAGATCCAGATACCGGTAGCGCAGACGGGTATTCTCGTCCGCCTCCTTGGAGCGGTTGATCTCAAAGGGCAGCTCGCTATAGCGGCATCTGCCCAGAATCTCTATGGACTCCGGCACCACTTCGATCTCTCCCGTAGGAAGGGATGGGTTTTTGCTGGAGCGCTCCCGGACCACCCCTGTGACGGAGAGGGTGGATTCCGTATTTACCCCGGAAAGCTTTTCCATCATTTCCTCGGTCTCAATGACCAGCTGGGTAGTTCCGTAGAAATCCCGCAGAATAAGAAATCCCAGGTTTTTGCTGACCCTGCGCAGGTTTTCATACCAGCCTGTGAGAGTTACGGTCTGGCCTGCATGTTCTATGCGAAGCTCATTGCAGTTATGGGTTCTCGATTGAAACATTTTTTGTTGCACCTCCTGTTAATAACTCCGGCAGCTTCGACAGCTCTGCTTCCGTCTGCTCTCCAGTAGACATATCTTTTACGCTGGCCAAGCCTTTTTCAAGCTCGTTGCCTCCGATAATCACCACTTTCTTCGCCCCGATCTTGTTGGCATACTTCATCTGGGCCTTCACGCTGCGGTCCAGGAAATCCGTCTCCACAATCAATCCTGATTTCCGGATCTCGTTCACCAGTCCGTAGGCCCTTGCCCGGGCGTCCCGGCCTAAAATCCCCACATAGAGATCCGGCGTATCCATAGGCGGAAGCTCCACTCCTTCTTTCTCCAGGAAATACAGGATCCGCTCAATCCCCATGCCAAAGCCCACAGACGGGATATCCTGCTTTTCGTCAATCTCGTGGATCAGCCCGTCATAGCGGCCGCCTCCGCAGAGGGTGAAGCCTTCGGAATTTACAAACTCAAAGACCGTCTTGGTATAGTAGTCCAGGCCTCTTACAATCCCCGTGTCCACTTCAAAGGGAATGGAAAGCTCTGTAAGCAGGCTCTTTAGCTCCTCAAAATGCTCCCTGCACTCCTGATCCAGATATTCCACCGTCCGGGGGGCATCCTTCACAATCTCTTTGCAGTCGGGATTCTTGCAGTCAATGACCCGCAGGGGGTTCTTCTGCATCCGCTCCCGGCAGGTATCGCAAAGCTTGTCCTCATGCTTTCTTAAATAAGAAAGAAGGGCGTCATTGTAAGCCTTCTTGCAGTTCGGACAGCCGATACTGTTAATGTGAAGTTTGGCATCTTTTAAGCCCAGCTTCCGGATAAAAGCCGTCACCAGGGAAATCAGCTCCACTTCCGCCAGAGGGCTCTTGGCTCCCACAAACTCCACTCCGAACTGGTGGTGCTGGCGCAGCCTTCCGCTCTGGGGTTTCTCATAGCGGAAGGCCTGGGTTACATAATACAGCTTGGCCGGGGCCGGATTGGCATACAGGTTATGCTCCAGATAGGCCCGCATCACTCCGGCCGTTCCCTCCGGCTTCAGGGTAATGCTCCGGTCCCCCTTGTCCGTGAAGGTATACATCTCTTTCTGCACCACGTCCGTGGTCTCTCCTACCCCCCGCTGGAAGAGCACCGTGTGCTCAAACATGGGGGTGATAATTTCTGTCATGCCATAAGTACGGGCCAGCTCCCTGGCAATCCGCTCCACATAGGCCCGCCTGTGCATCCGCTCTCCGTACCAGTCCTCCACACCTCGTGGCGCCTGTGTAATCATGCTTTCTCCTCCTCTGCAATTCCCACCTTGATACGGGGATCCATCCATTTTTCCCAAAGACTCTCTTCATGGATCACCCGCAAAAAAGCCAGAAATACTTTTACATCAAAATTTTTCACTTCATCAATCATCAGTTCCAGAGCCGTATCCTGGTCAAAGGCCTGCCGGTAGGGCCGTTCCGTAGTCAGAGCCGCATACACATCGCAGACCCGCAGAATCCTTCCCCCTATGGGAATCTGATCTCCCGCCAGGTTTTCGGGATATCCGGAACCATCATAATTTTCATGGTGATACAAAATGCTCTCCACAATAAAGTCTGAGAAATCGTAGCGTATGAGAATCTCATACCCAAGCCTTGGGTGCATCCTCACATACTTCATTTCCTCGATGTTCAAGGTGTCTGCATCCCTGCCGTAGAGATACCCGGATACCCGCAGTTTCCCGATGTCATGAACCATCCCCGCCACTGCCAGTTCCCGGCACTGATCCTCATAAAGTCCCAGCTCCTTCGCCACATGGTAGGCCAGATTGCTGACGCAGATTCCATGATTCACTTCTCCGGTTACGTCTTCCTCAAACATTGCCCAGGCTTCCGTCTCTCTCATCCCGCTCCCCTTACTGCCATAAGCCGCTGGCCTTCAGAAAACTCCTCTTGCGCTCCATCATCTCGTCAATCCGGGCCATATACTGGGCCACGTCCTTGACATTCTCCACCCGTTCGATGCGGTCCGGGCGCAGTACAAACTTGGAAGCCCCACCTGCTCCCGCCGCCAGGATGGTCTGTTTCTCTTCCATAATCAGTATATTGTAAATTCCCGCTTTGTCAACCTTTGCATAGCCTACATTTTCAAAATTTCCCGCTATATTTTTCTGGCGGTAGAGATAATAGGGGTAGGCCCCCTGCTCCACGCAGTACCGGTAGGTCAGATCCATAATCTCCTGGCTGTTCAAAAGCCCCATCTCTTGGTACTTTTCCTTGAACAGGGCCAGTCTGGCCGCACGTTTGATAGCCAGGGAATGAACCGTAATGCTGTCCGGATCAAGCCTGCGAAGCTCCTCCATGGTGTGGCGCACTTCCTCCAAATTTTCCCCCGGAAGCCCCACAATCAAATCCATGTTAATGTTGTCGAATCCTTCCTTCCGGGCCATGAAAAAGGCTTCCCTTGTCTGCTCCACCGTATGCTGCCGCCCGATGAGATCCAAGGTCTCCTGGTTCATAGTCTGGGGATTGACGGAAACCCGGGTCACCCCATGGCTCTTAAGGGCCCGGAATTTCTCCGGCGTCACACTGTCCGGCCGCCCTGCCTCCACAGTCAGTTCCTTTAAATGGCTGTAGTCAAAATGTTCCTCCAGACAGGCCATCAGACGGTGAAGCTGTTCTGCCGTCAGGGTGGTTGGAGTTCCGCCCCCTATATAAATGGTATTCAGCTTCCTCCCTCCAAAGACTTCTCCCAGAAAGGCAAGTTCCCGAAAAAGGGTGCTTAAATACTCCTCCATCCGCTTTTTCCAGCGGCTCACCGGGGAGGAGGAAAAGGAGCAGTAAAGGCAGATGCTGGGGCAAAAGGGTATTCCCACATAGAGGCTGTAGCCCTGTTGGTAGTCAATATCCTTTAAAATCTCCCGCTCCCGGTTAGCTATGGAAACGGCCAGAGCCGTCTTTTCCTTGCTGCACAAATAGGTCCTGCGCATATAATCGGCAATTTCTACGTTGGACTTTCCCTGTTCCAGCATAGACATGGGAATCTTGGTGGGCCGGATGCCCGTTAAGGTTCCCCAGGGCAGGGTCTTTCCCGTGTATTCGGAAAGCACCTCATAGATCAGCTGTTTTAACTGGTTTTTCACCAGCCGCCGATCCGGATTTTCCACATAAACATGGCCCTTCTTCTGAAAGGCCCTTTCTTCAAAAAGCTGAAATTGAATCTCCTCTTCCCCTACATGTACATCCATCTGCAGGGGCGCATCCTCCGTAAAGGCCTCCTTCTCCCGGACCATAACCTCCTCCCGGGGATAAAACGCCTTGATCAGGGAGTGAATGTCGTACTCGAAATTCCCTGCGTTTACCTTGACCTCAATCATTCTTTTGCTTCCTCCGCCCTCTTACATGCGCATATAGGGATTGTACTTCTTCTCATAGCCGATGTCCGTAGTCTCCCCGTGGCCCGGATAAACCGCCACATCCTCCGGCAGAACCAGAAGCTTCTCCCGGATAGACTTTATAAGCTCCCGGCTGCTTCCCCCGGGAAAGTCCGTCCGTCCTACGGAGGCGCAGAACAGAGTATCGCCGCTGAAGAGGACCTTTTCTTCCTCCTGGTAATAGCAGCAACTCCCCGGCGTGTGGCCCGGTGTGTGAATCATCTGCAGGGAAATCCCCGCCGCCTGGAAAATCTGTCCGTCCTCCAGAAACACATCGGGACGCACCCTCACCGGCCGGCCGAAAAGAGAGAGGGAAAGATTCTCTTCCGGATCCGAAAGCAGCACCTCCTCCGCCTTCGCCCCATACACCAAAAGCCCGAAGGTTTTCTTCAAGTCATTTACCGCCAGAATGTGATCCCCGTGGCCGTGGGTCAGAAGAACCGCCTTCAGCACCAGTCCCTCATCCACAGCTTTCCGTGCAATCACATCTGCCCGGTCTGCGGGATCTATCACAAGAGTTTCCCCTGTCTCCTCCTGAATGAGAAAATAGCAGTTGGTAGCCACTGCTCCCAGGGTGATATGTTCTATCTTCATCTCTTGCCCTCCTTCTTCCCTTCTCAGCCCGTAGCCCGCTCTACGTCCAGAACACTCTCCACCTGGTACAGCTTCTCCGCGATCCGCTGCAGCTCCTCTTTTCCTCCGATATCAAAGGTAATGGAAATCGTGGCCGTACCCTGCTTGCTGGTGCGCACGTTAATACTGGTCATATTGATCTGGCGCTCCGTAAAAATCTTGGAGATATCCACCAGAAGCCCCGTCCGGTCATTGGCATAGATTTTAATCTCCGTGGCATATTTCTCCCCGGCAACGGAGGGCCCCATATCCTGCCACTCCGCATCAATAAGGCGCATCCTTTCCGACTCCTGGAGATTGATAATGTTGATACAGTCCGTCCGGTGAACGGAGACGCCCCGGCCTCTGGTGACAAAGCCTACAATCTCGTCCCCGGGCACCGGGCTGCAGCACTTGGAGAAACGCACGGACACATCCGTCAGCCCCTTCACCACAATGCCGCTCTTGGATTTGGCCAGACGGATCTTATTGTCCTTATTCTCTGTCACCGCTTCCAGCACCTTCTCGTCGGTAATGGCTTTGCGGTTCTGCTTCTCGTGCTCTTCCGCCATCTTGTTGACGACCTGGCCCTCTTTGAGGCCTCCGTGCCCGATAGCCGCCAGCACGCTCTCCCAGTCCCGGAATCCGTATTTGCGCATAACCACGCTCTGGAATTCCGGCTTCATAATATCGGACAGGACGATGCCTTTCACCTTGCAGTACTGGGCCAGCATCTCCTTGCCCTTTAAAATATTTTCTTCTTTAAACTCATTTTTAAACCACTGGTTGATCTTATTTTTGGCCTGGGTGCTCTTCACCAGGTTCAGCCAGTCCCGGCTGGGCCCCCGGGAATTCTGGGAGGTCAGCACCTCGATCCGGTCCCCGTTCTGAATCTGGTAATCGATGGTCACCAGCTTCCCGTTGACCCTGGCTCCAATCATCTTGTTTCCCACGGCGCTATGAACGCTGTAGGCGAAATCGATGGGCGTGGAACCGCTGGGCAGGGTCTTCACGTCCCCGGAAGGCGTAAAGCAGTAGACGCTCTCGGAGAAGAGATCCAGATCGCTCTTTAAGAGATTCATAAACTCTTTATTGTCCGACATATCCCGCTGCCACTCCAGGATCTGACGAAGCCAGCTCATCTTCTCCGCCTCTTTCTGGTCCAGAGGCTTCTTGCCGTCCCCGCTCTCCTTGTATTTCCAGTGGGCGGCAATGCCGTACTCCGCCGTCTTGTGCATCTCATAGGTGCGGATCTGAATCTCAAAGGGCTGCCCGTTGGGCCCGATCAAAGTGGTGTGGAGAGACTGGTACATATTGGGCTTGGGCATAGCGATATAGTCCTTGAACCTGCCCGGAATGGGCGTATACATCTCGTGAATCACTCCCAGAGCCCCGTAGCAGTCTTTCAGGGTGTCCACCAGAATCCGCACTGCAAAGAGGTCGTAGATCTGGTCCAGAGTTTTGTTCTGGTTCACCATTTTCTTGTAAATACTGAAAAAATGCTTTACCCGGCCATCCACATGGGCCTGGATGCCCGCATGGTCCATATGATGCTTAACTTCAGCCACAATGCTCTGCACATATGCCTCCCGGGCGCTCTTTTTATCGGAAATCTGCTCTTTTAACTCGTAGTAGACCTCCGGCTCCAGATATTTCAGGCAGAGATCATCCAGCTCGTTCTTCACCTTGGAGATACCAAGCCTCTGGGCAATGGGCGCATAGATGTCCATGGTCTCTCTGGCTTTCTCCTTCTGCTTCTCCGGCTTCATGTACTGGAGAGTCCTCATATTGTGAAGCCGGTCCGCCAGCTTAATCAAAATGACCCGGATATCCTTGGCCATAGCCAGGAACATTTTCCGCAGGTTCTCCGCCTGGATTTCAATCTTATCCTTGGAATAAGAGAGCTGGCCCAGCTTGGTGACACCGTCCACCAGAAGGGCTACCTCAGAGCTGAACTCCCTGACAATCTCTTCCGTGGTCATAACCGTATCTTCCACCGCATCGTGGAGAAGTCCTGCAACAATGGTCTCCTTATCCAGCTCCAGATCCGCCAGAATGATGGCAACACAAAGGGGGTGAATGATATAAGGTTCACCCGACTTGCGCAGCTGGCCCTGATGGGCGGACGCCGCAATCCTGTATGCTTTTTCAATCATAGAGATATCCGTAGAGGGATGGTACTTCAGGACGCTTTTAACAAGCTCCTGGTACAGCACGTCGGGACTGGTAAAATCCTGCATGGACTTTACGTTTTCGTCCGCCCGGGCCAGTTCTCCTTCCCGATCCCTTACACCAATTTTCATCTCTGCCATCTAATCACCTGTTCCTGCTGCCGCTCATTCCAGTTCTGTGAAAATCATACAATCTTCTATTTCCCGTCGTAGCGGATCACGGAAGCCACGTCGTATTTCGCCAGGCGCTCCCGTCCCTTAAGGCCTGCCAGCTCCATCAGGAAGACAATCTTCACCACTTCGCCGCCCAGGGACTCTATAAGCCCGGCCGCCGCCTCAATGGTGCCGCCGGTGGCAATGAGATCATCCACCAGAACCACCTTCTGCCCCGGCTTGATGGAATCTTTGTGCATCTCGATGACGGCGCTGCCGTACTCCAGATCGTACTCCTTGGAAACCGTCTCACAGGGAAGTTTTCCCTTTTTGCGCACCAGCACAAAGGGCTTGTGCAGGTTGTAGGCAATGGGGGTTCCGAATACGAAGCCCCGGGATTCCGCTCCCACCACCACGTCAAAATCAATATCCTTCAAAAGCTCCTGCATGGAATCAATGGCCAGCTTTAAGCCCTCCGCATCCTGAAGGACCGAAGTTACGTCCCGGAAGATAATTCCCTTCTCAGGAAAATCCGGAATGCTTCTAACATATTCTTCCAACTTTTTCATAGTTATATGCTCCTTTTGGAAATAATAGAATAAGCGGTAACGAATGGTAATTATTATAGCACGGTTTCTGGTATTTGACAAGTTTCGCATTTTGGGGGGGAAACGGGTGGGAATAGCCACACCGGCAGGGAGGGCCCATTCCCAGCCACCCCCGCTTGCGCTTAGTGAAAAGCGCAGCGGATACTAAACTCATGGTTCGCCTGAAGGCTCCCATTCGTTAAGTACCGGCCCTTTTCAATGGGGTTCTTGGGAATGGGCCCTCCCTGCCGGCTGTCTGTGGCGGCATGACATTTCCCCCTTTGGCGTATGTGCTGCCGGATACGCCTGCCGTAACCAGCACTTTGGGGGCTGTGGTTTCCATAAGGCTCCAAAGTGCGTGGCTTTCTTGACAGATTCCCCCCGCTAGCGAATCCCCTGTATCACAAGCTGCACGGACCGCCTCCCCTGGTACTCGTTCCACTCGGGATAGTAGAGGACGGAGATTTCCTCCCGGCTTTCTATGTAGGAAAGCTCTGCCTCCACGTCTCCGAAGGAGACGGCGTCCATCCGCAGTCCCTCTTTTGTCTCCAGGGTGAGCTTCAGCACGTTGGCGTTTTTGCCGATGATCCTGGCGCTGCGCACCTTAAGCCCCCCGGCTGCAAATGCCGGCTTTTCGTTTCCCTTGCCAAAGGGTTCCAGAAGCTCCAGCTCCGCAAGAAGCTGCTCCCCGGCGTAAGAGATGGGAAGCACTGCGTCGTAGGAGAGCTTCGGGGTCAGATCTTCCTCCGTCAGGGTGCAGGCCTGGTTGATAGCCCGGGCAAAGGCTTCCTGCTTCCCCTGCTCCATGGAAAGTCCCGCCGCCATGGGGTGGCCGCCGTAGCGGGTGAAATACTCCTTCACCTTGGTCATCTCGTCAAACATATGATAACCGGGAATGGAACGGCCGCTGCCCTTGACGCCCTCCTCCCCGTCGGTGAGCACAAAGCAGGGCCGGTAGTACCGCTCCCGGATGCGCCCGGCAATGATTCCCGCCAGGCTCTCATGACAGTCCGGCAGATAGACCACCAGAACCCGATCTTTATGAAGAGGCGTCTCCTCAATCTTCCGAATGGCTTCCTGGGTCCCTTTCACAGTCAGGCCCTTGCGGCTGTCGTTTAAAGCCTTCAGATCCCCTGCCAGCTTCTCCGCCCGGGCCCTGTCCGTCTCCTCCAGAAGATTTAAGGCCCGCTTCGCTGTATCCAGACGCCCGCTGGCATTGATGCAGGGACCGATGATAAAGCCGATATGATAAGCGCTAAGACGTTTTCCCTCCAGGCCGTTCACCCCAAGAAGGGCCCGGTATCCCGGATTCTTTGTCTGCTCCAGCCTCTTAAGCCCGTATTTCACCAGAGCCCGGTTCTCCCCGGTGAGCTCCATAATATCACCGATGGTAGCCACGGCCGCAAACTCTGCCAGGTCAAGAAATTCTTCCCTGGGAATTCCGTTTTCCCGGTAAAGGACCTCTGCCAGCCGCCAGGCCACGGCCGCCCCGCAAAGCTTCTTAAAAGGGTAGGGGCAGTCCTCCTGTTTGGGATTTACAATTACGTCCGCCGGAGGCAGTACCGGCCTGCGGCTTCCGTCTTCCGCCTCCTCATAGGGAATCTCGTGGTGATCCGTTACCACCACCGTCATTCCCAGGCTTTTGGCGTATGTAATCTCTTTCAGGGCCGCAATTCCGTTGTCGCAGGTGACAATGGTATCCACGCCGGCCTCCTTGGCAGCCTTGATGAGATTTTCGTTGATTCCGTAGCCGTCCTTCATCCGATCGGGAATCACCGTATCTGCCTTAGCCCCAATGCGCCTCAAAGCCGTGAGAAGAATATGGGTGGCATTGACCCCGTCAATATCATAATCCCCGATGATCCGCATAGACAGACCCGCCGCCGCTTTCTCCCCCAGAAGGGCGGCGGCCTCTTTCATTCCCTTCATCTGCCCGGCGTCTCCAAGGCTGTCCAGATCTCCCCGGAGATAATCCCGGACCGCCTTCTCGCTCTCTCCCGCCCGGTTCCGGATAAGACGCACCGTCAGGGGGCTTATCCCGAATTTTCCGGCCAGACTTTTGTTTCCCTCCATCCGGGGGGCTTCTATCCACTGTTCTCTCATAATTTTACTCCTATATCTAGTTCCAAAGATTTTCTGGCAGGGTGTTCTATCCAGAAAGATTTTAATTTAACAATTCCGTAAACTGGAATTGACCGAGTTCTTTAGAGCGGGGGATACTTCTTGCACGAAGGGCAAGAAGGTGTATGAAACGCCCCCTAAATTGCTCGGCAGAAAGCGGACGCACTTCAGGAACTTCATCCCATCCGGAAC
>CAJUMM010000043.1 GCA_910586955.1 uncultured Lachnospiraceae bacterium
CCGGGGAACCGGAAAGCTCCCTCTACGACCGGAGCTTTCTTTCCAAACGGGACAAATACCGGGTGTTTCTAAAGGGAAACTATCCCCTGACGCGGATTACTACCTCCGCAGGGAACCAAAAGAAGCTTCTTTTGGTGAAGGATTCCTTTGCCAATACCTTTGTACAGTTTCTGACAGAGGACTACCAGGAGATCCTGGTGGTAGATCCCAGGTATTACCGGCAGGATCTGGATGTCCTTGCCCGGGAGGAAGAGGTGACGGATGTACTGTATCTCTATGAAATTAAGAAATTTGCCCAGGAAGGGCCGGGTTAAAAAGGCTCCTCCGGCTCGCTGATGAGAATCTTGGTAGCGGGAGGAATCTGTTCCAGCAGGGAGGGTTCCAGGGGAGCGTCCGTGATAATCACGTGGACCTGATCCCAGGTGGTGTACTGGCAGATGGCGTTGGTGGACATTTTGGAGTGATCGAACATAACCACCACTTTTTTAGAGTGGCGTATGATATCCTGCTTCAGCTGGGCATCGGCAGACTGCTTTACACAGGGGCCGGTGCGGAAGGCGCAGCCGGAATTTCCCAGAAAAGCCACATCGATATCCAGGGAGCTGATATTCTGGGAGGCCCAGAAACCGGTGGTAGACTGGGTGATCTCGTTAAACTCCCCGCCCAGGAGATAGGCCACGTTCCGGCTTCCCACCAGAGGCGTCATAGCCGGGATGGAATTGGTGATAAAGGTAAGGCGGGGCCGGTAAGGAATGACTTTTGCAAAGGACAGAAGGGTACTGCCGGAATCTATGAAAACGACTCCGTCAGAGGGAAGGAGGGAGAGGGCTGTCCGGGCGATCCATTCCTTTTCGCTGCGCATGGACATAGAGCGCAGCTCCACGGGCCGTTCTCCTCCCTGGGAGAAGGTTGCAGTGGCCCCGCCAAATTCTTTCCGCAGCAGGCCTTCGTTTTCCAGGGCGGAAAGATCCTTGCGGATCGTCTCTGTGGATACATGCAGGCCTCGGGCAAGTTCCATGACCCGGACGGCGCCGAATTCATTTAATTTCTGTATAATGTAGTTTCTCCGTTCGGAAGCAAGCATAAAATCACCTTTAAATTCTTAGTTTTTCACTATTATAA
Source organism: uncultured Lachnospiraceae bacterium (assembly GCA_910586955.1). Taxonomy (GTDB): domain Bacteria; phylum Bacillota; class Clostridia; order Lachnospirales; family Lachnospiraceae; genus Laedolimicola. The sequence continues at coordinate 1,123 of CAJUMM010000043.1, forward strand.
TCCACATTTGCTATAAAATCAAGAAAAAACCAAGTTGAATTGGAAGGAAAATGTAAAAAATATGCTTATATAATTGGCATAAAAGCAGTTCGTTCTTGTAAAAACAAGAAAAAACAAATAATTTTCAAGAATAAAATTGAATTTAATTGGTTTTTGTTGTTGACTTTTGGCATTTTTGGGATTATAATTACTTCACAATCATAAAAGCGAGGTGAAATTATGCAGCTGCAGATAGCCATGGACTGCATGCAGTCCATGCAGGATTTTCAGAATTTGGCAGAACAAGTGGAGCAGAGTATTGATATTCTGGAAGTGGGAACCCCAATGCTGATGAAATTCGGGCTGGCTCCGGTGGAACTGCTGGATGGGATTTTTCGAAAGCGGGGCCGGAAAGTGCTGGCAGATACCAAGATTATGGACGCAGGCTATTATGAGGCCCGGATGGCCATAGAAGCCGGGGCGGACATTGTGACGGTGCTGGGGGCGGCGGAGGATATCACCATCCGGGAAGCGGTGAAAGCGGCCCGGGAGCTGGGAGCGGAGGTGATGGCAGACATGATAGCGGTCCCCAGGGTGGAGGAGCGCATCTTGGAGATGGAAGAGCTGGGAGTTTCCTATATCTGTCTTCATCATTCCAAGGACATGCAGAAAGGAAAGGAGGATTTTAAAAATTACTTTGACCGGCTTAAGGAAAAGGTTACGGGAAGCAGGCTGGCAGTGGCCGGGGGAATCTGCCGGGAGAACATTTCCTATTTTGCCGGGATGAAACCGGAGATTGTCATTGTGGGGGAAGGTATCTGCAAGGCAGAGGATCCGGCCGGCTGTGCGGCGTACATCAAGAGTATGCTGAATTGAGGTGGCGGCATGAAAGATAAGGTAAACTTGATTGTAGAAGAACTGAAAACCACCACGGAACTTGTGGACTCCGGTTCCATAGACCGGCTGGTGGAGATGATTTACCAAGCTCCTGTGATTTTCCTGGCGGGGGCGGGAAGGAGCGGTCTTATGGTGAAGGCTTTCGCCATGCGGCTGATGCACATGGGCAAGACCGTTTATGTAGCTGGGGATGTGACTACCCCTGCTATTCAAAGTGGAGATCTGCTGCTTATCGGAAGCGGCTCCGGGGAGACAGCCAGTCTGGTCTGCATGGCAGAGAAGGCGAAAGCGGTGGGGGCTTCCATTGCAACCATTACCCTGTATACGGAGGCCAGTATCGGGAAAGTTTCCGACTGTATCATCCGGATAGCGGCTTCCACCACGAAATCTGCCATTGACACGGGATACCGTTCCAGGCAGCCCATGGGGTCTCTCTTTGAACAGTGTGAATTGATTGTGCTGGACTCCGTGATTATGAAACTTATGGAGCGCTATGGGATCAGCGAAGCAGCTATGGCAAAGCGCCATGCGAATTTGGAGTAAAAACCATGGAAAAATTGTTGGAGATGCAGGGGATTACCAAGGAGTTTCCCGGGGTGAAGGCACTGGACCAGGTGAATCTCACCGTGTATGGCGGCGAAGTGCATGCCCTGATTGGGGAAAACGGGGCAGGAAAATCCACCCTGATGAAGATTATGAACGGCGTTTACCAGCCCACCTCCGGCCGGATCTTTGTGAAAGGCCGGGAAGTTGCCATTGAAAATGTGAAGAAGGCCCAGACTTTGGGAATCAGCATTGTCTTTCAGGAATTGAATCTATGCGGGCATTTGAGTGTGGCGGACAATATTTTCCTGGGGAGGCTTCCCAGCAAAAGGGGCCTTGTAACGGATTCCCGCCTCTATGAGGAAGCGAAAGGGATCCTGGACATGCTGGAGCTTCATCTGGATCCGCATACCCAGGTACGGTATCTGAGTGTGGCGGAAAAGCAGATGGTGGAGATTGCCAAGGCCGTTTCCCAGAATGCAGACGTGATTGTCTTCGATGAACCCACCTCTTCCCTGACAGATACGGAGATTGACCATCTCTTCCGGGTGATTGGAATGCTGCGGGATCAGAAAAAGGGCATCTGCTACATTTCCCACCGTATGGAGGAATTGGAACGGATTGCGGACCGGGTGACAGTCCTTAGGGACGGCCAGTATATCGACACCTTCCGTTACCGGGATACCACCATCGATCAGCTGATCAAGCTGATGGTAGGGCGGGAACTGGAGGACAAGTATCCCAGACATAAGCGAACCATCGGAGATGTGGTTCTCAAGGTAAAAAATGTCAGGCGCCAGGGCGTGGTAGACGTAAAGGAATTTGAACTGCGCCGGGGAGAGATCCTGGGAGTGGCGGGCCTTGTAGGGTCCGGGCGCACGGAGACCATGCGCATTATCTTCGGAGCGGATAAGTGCGACAGCGCCGAGATATGGCTGGAAGGAAAGCAGGTACAGTTTAAAAGCCCCAAGCAGGCCATAGAGAGCGGGGTAGCCTATCTGACGGAGGACCGGAAGGAAAACGGCCTGGCTCTTAGTAAGGATATCCTATTTAATATCAATATGGCCTCCCATGAGCTCATGGCGAAATACGGGATCATTGACGACCGGAAAATGGAGGAAAGCGCCAGGAAGTATGTGGACCTTCTATCCATCAAAACCCCCTCCCTGCACCAGAAAGCCATGAATCTAAGCGGTGGCAATATGCAGAAAGTAGTTCTGGGGAAATGGCTCTTGAGAAACGCCAAGGTGATGATTTTTGACGAACCCACCCGGGGGATTGATGTAGGTGCGAAATTTGAGATTTATAAGCTGATGAACGAGCTGTCGGACAAGGGGATATCCATTATTATGATTTCCTCGGAACTGCCGGAAGTCCTGGGGATGAGCGACCGGATTCTGGTGTTCCGGGAGGGAAAGATCTCAGGGGTGCTGGAAGCTCATGAGGCAGAGCAGGTGAAAATCCTGGAGCTGGCTACAGGGGTTGCCGGCAGGAATCAGGAAACGGAGAGAAGATATGAATAAGAAAGCATTAGACTCGAAATCGTTGCATGTAAAAGGAATACTGCCGGCGGCACTGGTTTCCGTTTTGGGAAGGTTTTTGATTATTACGGTTATTTTCCTGCTGTTTTTCATTACCACCCCTTCCTTCCGGTCTTATTCCAATCTCATTCAGATCTGTCTTGCGGCGGCCATTTATGTCATTGTGTCCATGGGAATCACCCATGTGATTATTACGGGAAATACGGATCTGTCCGCAGGCTCCGTAGTGGGCTTAAGCGGAGTGGTGTGCTGCCTTCTTCTGCGGGACTATCACACTTCCATTCTGACGGCCCTGCTGGGCGGGCTTCTTATCGGGGCCGCCTGCGGGATAGTGAACGGCCTTCTGGTGACGAAATTGAAACTGGTTCCCTTTATTGCTACTCTGGGGACCCAGTGGGTGTTCCGGGGCTTTGTATTTATCCTGGGGGACGGAATGCCTGTGTCCGTGCGGGATGCCATCACGGAGGGGATTGCTGACCGGTTCTACTTCCTGGGGGGCGGCAGGCTTTTTGGGATACCCGTTCCCATCTATATCTTTACGGTGCTGGGAATTATTCTCGCATTCTTTCTGAAACGCTCCGTGTTCGGCCGGAATCTCTATGCCGTGGGGAGCAATCGGGAGACGGCGGCCCTGTCGGGCATCAATGTAGACCGGACGGTCATGTATGCCTATATGATCTGCGATGTGATGGCGGCTTTGGGGGGAATTATGCTGGCGGCGAAGCTGGTATCCGCCCAGACAAACGCAGGCCAGAGCTATGAGTTTGAGGGAATCTTTGCAGCAGTTATCGGAGGGGCCAGCTTAAGGGGCGGCGAGGGAAGCATCTTCGGCTCCATCATCGGCGCATTCATTGTGGCCATCTTAAGAAACGGGCTGAACTTAAACGGTGTGAACGCCTACTGGCAGCAGGTGATTCTGGGGGCTATCATTATCTTCGTGGTCTACCTGGATATCCGCAGGACCAGCCGGGCAGCAGTAAAATAAGAAAACAGCAGGTTGCGGGAAAGTCCAAAAATCTGCGGAATTTAGATAGGAGGATTATAAAATTGATGAAGAAAAAAATGATTTCTATGATGTTGGCAGCAGTTATGACAGTTACTTTGGCCGCCTGCGGTTCCAAGGAGGCACCGGCTCCTGAGGAGACGCCTGCCAAGACCGAGGCGCCGGAAGAAGCCCAAGCCCCCCAGGATCAGCCGGCAGGACAGACAGGGGAGGCAAATATCTATCTCCTGCCTAAGTCCACCACATCCAACTACTGGCGCACGGTAATGGCAGGCGCAGAGGCCGCCGCCCAGGAGCTGGGCATAACCATTACCACTCTTGCACCCACGGACGAGTCCGCCGACGGCCAGGTGACTTGCATCCAGCAGGCGGTAAACGCAGGAGCTACGGCGATTGTGGTGGCGCCCATTGATGCGGACGCCCTGATCAATGCCTGCAAGGAGGCCCAGGATGCAGGGGTAGCCATTGTCCTGGTAGACTCCATGATCAACTCCGAGGACTACTCCGTAGCCTATGCCACCGATAATTACCAGGCCGGCGTGCTGGCGGCCCGGTGTATGGCCGAGGGCATCGGCAATGCAGGCAAGGTTTATATCCAGAATTCCGTGGCAGCTTCCTCCACCTGTGTGGACCGGGAACAGGGATTTACCGACACTATGGAGAAGGAATTTCCGGAAATTGAGATCCTGGGCACCGTATTCAGCAATAACGATTCCCTGACGGCAGCCAACCAGACGGCGGATATTATCACGGCCAATCAGGATATTGCAGGAATCTACAGCTGCAATGCCAATACGGGAACAGGAGTGGGTACCAGCGTGAAAGAGTCCGGAAAGGATATTAAGATCGTGTCCATTGACTCCAACTCGGACTTGATTGCCTTCCTGGAGGAGCAGGTGGTGACCAACCTTATTCTCCAGAGTCCCTATGCCATGGGCTATGAAGGCGTAAAGGGAGCCTATAGTCTTTCCAGCGGGGAGGAAATGCCCCACGAAGTCATTGACACAGGCGTTACCATGGCGGACTTTGAGAACAAGGATACGGAAGAGATTCAGAAGCTTTTCTATCCCCTTGGGAAATAAGGCTATGTACAAATTGAATAACGGCGTAGAGATACCAAAGATCGGGTTTGGGGTATTCGGATTGGGAGATGCCACCAAAGCCTGTGTGGAAAGGGCTCTCTCCCTGGGCTACCGGCTCATTGATACAGCGGCCGATTACGGAAATGAGGCGGAAACAGGCCGGGCGGTCCGGAATTCTCCCATTCCCCGGTCGGAAATATTTGTCACCACCAAGCTCTGGAACGATGACATGAGAAAAGGAAGACAGCGGCAGGCTTTTGAGGAGAGCCTTGGGAGGCTGGGTATGGATTATGTGGATCTGTATCTGATTCACTGGCCGGTGGCGGGAAAATATGTGGAGAGCTGGCATGTGCTGGAAGAACTGTATGAGGAAGGCCTGGTCCGGGCCATCGGGGTCTGCAATTTCAACCAAGAGCAGCTGGAGATCCTTGGGAAGGAGGCACGTATCCTGCCGGCAGTGAACCAGATCGAGATTCATCCCCGGTGTGCCGCCTTATCCATACGGAAATTCTGCAGGGAGCATTCCATTCTCTGTGAGGGCTGGAGTCCTCTGGGACGGGGCAGGTTTCCGGGAGAGTGCCTGGAGAAAATCGGGAGAAGGCATGGGAAGAGCGGGGCCCAGACCGCTATCCGCTGGCAGGTGCAGCAGGGGCTTGTGCCCCTGCCCCGGTCCTCCTCCCCGGTGCGTATTGCAGAAAACTTCTCCGTGTTTGATTTTGAACTGTCTGCGGAGGAGATGGAGGAGATTGACGGGCTTAACCGGGAGGAGCATTTGGGAGCTACGCCGGAACATTTTACTTTTTGAGGTGAGCGTATGAGAAGTTTTGAGTTCTGCAATCCGGTGCAGATTTATTTTGGAAACGGAATCCGGAAAAAAATCGGGGAAACCCTGAAGGGGACTTACACAAAAGTCCTGCTGGTGTGCAGCAAAGGGCCTTTTCACGAAAACGGCCTCTATGATGAGGTGGCTTCGGATCTGGAAGCCCATGGGATTCGGGTCTTTCCTATGAAAGATGTGGAGCAGAATCCCAAGCTGTCCAGCATCCGGGAGGGAACAGAGATCTGCCGCAGCCATGAGATTCCTGCGGTGATTGCCTTGGGAAGCGGCTCTGCCATTGACTGTGTGAAGGGAATTGCCTCTGCAGCGGCCATGGAATGCGATCCCTATGATCTCTACTGGGGAAAACGCATTGCGGTGACGAAGTCCCTGGATATGATCACCATTCCCACCATGGCAGCTACGGGCTCGGAGATCAACAACGGTTCCGTGGCGGTCAACGAGGAAACCAGGGAGAAGTACTATTTTACCTCGGATTTTCCCAAGTATGCCTTTCTGGATCCGGAGATTACGTTGACTGTGCCGAAACGCCTGACCATCTGGGCGGGAATGGATATTTTAAGCCATACCTTTGAGTACTATTTTAACGGGGACGATTCGTCAGAATTCCAGACGGCCTTCTCGGAAGCCCTGATTACTTCCACGATGAGGGGACTGGAGGCTCTGGCGGAAAATCCCCTGGACCTGGAAGCCAGGGGAGAGATTATGTGGTGCGCCTCCATGACCTGGGGATCCGGCCTGACCAAGATTGGAAGGGGAGAACCGGATATGGCCTGCCATGGGATAGAGGAGAGCTTCAGCGGCTATTTTGACACCCACCACGGAGCCTGCCTGGGGGTACTGACGCCCAGATGGATGAGGCGGGTCTGCGGGGAACATCCGGGAATCTTTGCCCGGTTTGCCAGAAATGTAATGAATATCCGGGAAACAGAAGACGGCAAGGCCGCCAGGCTGGGGGTGGAAGCTTATATAAAATGGCTGAAATCCATCGGCGGGCCGGATACGTATTTTGATATTGGGGACCGGGAGTTTTCTTATGAGGAGCTTCAGCGGGTGGCAAAGACGGCCTGCCGGATCTACGGCGGCGGTGTGGGATATCTCCACCGGTTTGACGAAAAGGAAACCCTGGAACTTTTACAAAGCGGCAGGACAGCCCTTTGAACCTATAGGGAGGTATTGATATGGAGAAACAGTTTCCTAACAAAGAGACATACTGCGGTATCGTTCCGCCGCTTATCACCTTAATGGACGAAAACTATGAATTTGACCGGGAAGCCTATGAAAAAGAGATTGCCTATGTGTTAAAAGGCGGCGTAAAGGGCCTTTTTAGCATGGGTTCTGCCGGGGAATCCGTACATACCAGCCGGGAGGTCTGGGAACAGGCCACGGTGACGGCTCTGGAGCAGGGAAAGAACCATGGGGTTCCTGTGTACAGCGGTGCTATTGCCCCCTCTACCTTAGGCGTGATAGAAAAATGCCGGTTTCTGGAAAATGCAGGGGCAGACATAGCCGTAATCACCCAGCCTTTTTATTACGGAAGCCTGACCCAGAAGGAGATTATCCGGCACTATGAGACCATCTGTGCCAACACGTCCCTCAAGGTCTGCATTTATAATATGCCTATCTTTACGGGAAACGATATTCTGCCGGAAACCCTGGCTTACCTTGCAGGGAAAGAACAGATTGTGGCCGTCAAGGATACCTGTTCCAACATTTCCCATCATCTACAGACCTTGTTTCTTTTGGAGGACGTGGATATCTCCGTTCTCTGCGGCGGGGAAGAAATGTATCTCACCAGCCTGATATACGGCTCCCAGGGAAATATCTCCGGCATGGCCGTAAGTTTCCCCAGGATTTTTGTAGAAGGCTACCGGGCGGCCCTGGCGGGAGATCTGGAGAAGATACGGAAATACCAGAAGATATCCTTCGAGCTGAAAAATGCGGCCAATGCGGCTGCCAGCGGCTTTCATGCGATGAAATACGCCCTGAACCTCATGGGGATTGGGGGGAATACCACTTCCCTTCCCAATGAGCCCCTTTCGGAGAAGGAAAAAGAGATTCTGGAAGCCGTAGTGAAGAAATACAAGCCCCTGGAGGAATCCCTTGCATGAGAGAGCGGAAAAAACGGCTGCTGGTGACGGCAGATTTTGACAAATCCTTCGCAGTGTCCCACCAAGAAGAATTAAAAAGGCGTGGGATTGAAATGCGCATGGCAGATCCCAGGAAACAGTCGGAAGAAGAGCTGATAGAGGCAGTTGGGGAATGGGATGCCCAGGCGGTGATTGCAGGCAGCGAGACCTGGAGCCGCCGGGTGCTTGAGGCCTGCGGAGGAACCTTAGGCTGCATTGTGCGCTGCGGAACAGGTTACGATCAGGTGGACTTGGAGGCTGCCACGGAACAGAAAATTGCAGTGGCCAACACGCCGGGACAGAATGCCAATGCGGTGGCGGAGATGGCTTTCGCCCATATGATAGCCCTGAAGCGGAAATTGAAATACTATGACAACCTGGTTCAGAAAGGAGGCTGGGGCTTGTCCCCGGCCCTGGAGCTCACGGGAAAAACCGTAGGTCTTGTGGGGTTCGGCGCAGTGGCCCGGAAGCTTTCCGGTCTTTTGTCCGGCTTTGGCTGCCGGATCCTGGCCTATGATGTGGCTTATGACCGGGAAGCCCTAGAGAGGTACCAGGTTATTCCTGCGGGACTGGAAGAAATTTACAGAGAATCGGATGTGATAAGTATCCATGTGCCCCTCCTTCCCTCTACTGCCAATCTCATTGGGAGAGAAGCCATCAAAAAGATGAAGGACGGGGTGATCCTTATCAATACCAGCCGGGGCGGGATTTTGGATATTGAGGCTCTGAGGGAGGGGCTGGATTCCGGGAAGGTGGCCGGAGCCGGGCTGGATGTACACGATACGGAGCCTTTGCCCGCCGGATATCCTTTGCTGGGGCGGGACAACGTAATCCTGACCCCTCACGCAGCCACCTCTACCCGGGAGGCGGTGGCTCATATGGTGGACGCAAGTTTTGCCCGGGTATATCAGTACTTTGCCCGGCTTCCCATAGACAATCAGCTGAACAAGATTTGAGATCCGGTTGCCCCCTGCCGGGATTTATGGTAGGATAAGAGGAACAGCAGAGCAGGGGAAGAGCGATGGATATGGGAAGAAATGACAGATGGCGGCAGCCCGGAAAGCTCTGGTGGCTGCTGCCTTTGTTTCTTTATCTGGCCGTGAACGCAGTTTTCATTCAAAGCCATGAGAGCTGGAGGGACGAGGCTCAGGCATGGCAGATTGCCAGGCAGACAAATCTCGTGGAATTGTTTGCACAGTTGAAATACGAGGGGCATCCCTGCCTCTGGTATCTGGTTTTGATGCCTTTTGCCAAGCTTGGATATCCTTTCTCTGGCCTTGGCTTTCTGAGCCTCTTTTTTATGGCGGCGGCCGCAGGGCTGGTTTTGGCGAAATCCCCCTTTTCCTTTCCGGTGAAGTTTTTGATTGTTTTCGGAAGTCCGTTTCTCTACTATTATCCCGTGATTGCAAGGAGCTATTGCCTGATTCCACCCCTGCTGGCCGTTCTGGCCCTTTTGTATCCTTTCCGGCGGGAAAAACCCCTTCCGTACGGTGCGGTCCTGGGGTTTCTTACACAGACCCATGTGCTGGCGGCGGCCCTGTCCTTTTCCCTGTCGGCAGCCTGGCTCCTTGAGACGGTTTCGGCCTGGCGGAGGGGCCGGCGGCAGGGAACGGCAGGTCCGAAAGCCGCAGACTTGGCAGGCCTTTCTATTTCCCTGGGAAGCGGCCTGTTTCTGGTCTGGGAGCTGGCCGGTTCCCTGGGAAGCAATGCCTCGGTCCGGCTGCGTGTTTCTCCTTCCCTTCTTGCCAATCTGCGGCAGGCAGGGGAGGCCCTCTGGAAGGCCATGCAGGAGTTCCTGAGGATGGAGTTTGGAGGAGCAGCGGCTTTATTCCTGATGCTCCTTATTGCTGCCGGCCTGGCAGTCCTGTTCCTCCATGGGCCCAGGGAAACCCTGGCTGTGGCGGGAGCATTTCTCATACAGATTCTTATTTTTGCCTATGTGTATCCTCCGGGAATACAGAGTTCTATGATTCTGGTCCATGAGTGTATTTTTCTTTTGTGGATTATTTTGCAGAAAGATGCCCATGGTGTGGAAGAGGAGCAGAGGGGCAGGGAGAAGCATTTCCCCGGAGCGGGTTTCCAGGCAGGGCTTGCAGTACTGCTTTTGGTGTCCCTGTGGAACTGCGGGCCGGATATTGGGAAGGATTTGAAGCTTCCCTATTCCAGCTCTAAGGGAATGGCAGCCTGTATCCGGCAGAATGTGCCGGAGGATGCCCCTTTGATTGCCGCAGGAGATCTCTTTACTACAGGCCTGGCGGCCTATCTTCCGGAGCGGGAGATCTGGAATCCGGCCGGAGAGCGGCCGGTGGGATTTTCCGTGTGGGACGAGAGGCGCAAGGAGACCATAAGCTATGAGGAAATGCTGAGGCGGGTGAGAAAAAAATATCCCCGGGCGGAAGGGATGTATCTAATCTGCGGGGAGAACAGCCAGGTCCCCGGCTGGAGGGAGCATACAGGGGAAATGGAGGAAATTTTCCGGCTGGATTTCTGCATAGCAGACGAGGGAGCCATCCTTTACTATGCAGAACTTCCGTGAGGGAAAAGAGAAGCAAAGAATAAAGAAAGGCGGGATGAGAAATGAAACAGACATTTGTGCTTGCAAACGGTGTGGAGGTTCCGGCAGTGGGATTCGGCACCTACAAGGCGGCGGAGAAAAACGAGGAAATTATAAAAGAGGCCATTGCCCAGGGCTACCGTCATCTGGACACGGCGGCTTTTTATGACAATGAGAGGGAGGTGGGGAAGGCCATCCGGGAGAGCGGTATAGATCGGCGGGAATTTTTTATCACCTCCAAACTTTGGAAGGCGGATCTGGGGTATGCGTCCGCATTGGCGGCCTTTGAAGCCTCCTTAGAGAGACTGGGAGTGGATTACCTGGATCTCTATCTCATTCACTGGCCCTCCCCTGCGGACGGGACGGATTCCTATATGGAGCGGGATATCGAGGCCTGGAAGGCTATGGAGGAACTGTACCGTGCAGGAAAGATCCGGGCCATCGGTGTGAGCAATTTCCTGCCCCATCACCTGAACCGTCTGATGGACCGGACAGGAATTATTCCCCTGGTGGATCAGCTGGAGTTCCATCCGGGCTACATCCAGAAGGCTGCGGTAGATTTCTGCCAGCGCCAGGGCATTCTGGTAGAGGCCTGGAGCCCCATGGGAAGAGCCAGGGTCTTGGGAGAACCACTGCTGCAGGAGTTTGCGAAGAAATACCAGGTGTCCACAGCACAGCTCTGCATCCGTTTCGCCCTGCAGTGCGGCGTGCTGCCCCTGCCCAAATCCTCTTCGGCGGAGCGGATGCGGCAGAATATGGATGTCTTTTCCTTTGAGATCGGGGAAGAGGACATGCACCGCCTGATGACCCTGCCCCAGCTTGGATGGTCGGGAGAGCATCCGGACCGGGAGTGGGTGAAGCCGGAGGGATGAGTGGTGAAATGGCTGAAATGGGCCGGACTGGCGCTTCTCCTTCTGCCGGTTCTTTTGATAGGGATTTTTATTTTGTTTGAAATCTTTGGCATGGGTGTCAATCATTTTGCAACCTGGCGCCAGACGGAGCGGCTCCAGGCAGATTTGGAAGAGAAGATTCCCGGTGTAGAAATTGTGAGCGTGTATTGGGAGACCGGAAACACTTCGGGGACCGGGAATCATGTGGACTGCCTGTCTGTCATCACTTTTTCCGCAGAGATGGAGGAAGAGGAAATAGAAAACCGGCTGTCTTCGGAGTATGAGTTTGACGAATGGGCCTGTTTTGTGGAAAAAACGGAAGAGGGAAACTACCTGATTTATCTCAATACCCCTGCGCCTTTTGTGGACAATATAGAAGGGCACTGAAATTTATGGACGATTGAGATTTTATTTTCCGGTTGACAGATTTTTCCCTCTGTGATAAGTTAAACATAACAAAAGGGAGTAGTTACAAAGTGCAATCAACATACCCTGGCCCTGGGGCCATGGTTGCACACTTTCAAAGGATGGAAGGACGAGACTTTTGGCTGAAATGCCGGAGCTTCGTCCTTTTTTAATTCCCCCAGCAAGGAGCGCCGGCAGGGAAACAGCGGAACTGGAATCCAAAACAGCGAAATCCCGGACAATGCCCAGAAGGATTTACAGACGCAAAACGTCTGTAAATCCTTCTAATACAGGGGCATTGGCAGGAATGGAGCGGAACTGGAATCAAAGCGGAACTGGAATAGGCACTTAAAATAGGAGGCATATTTATGGAATTTTTATGGGAAGGCCTGATGCAGATTACCTGGCAGCAGGCGGTAATGTATCTGGTGGGGATTCTATTAATTTATCTGGCTATCAAAAAAGACTACGAACCGGCGCTTCTTCTGCCTATGGGATTTGGCGCGATTCTGGTAAACCTGCCCCTGTCCGGCGTGCTCAACCAGAATATGGAAGGGATTGGCGTGGTAAACGGAATTATCGAGTGGTTGTTTCAGGTGGGGATTGAGGCTTCGGAGGCATTGCCTATCCTGCTCTTTATCGGAATCGGAGCCATGATTGACTTCGGGCCTCTCTTGTCCATGCCGTCTATGTTCCTGTTCGGAGCAGGAGCCCAGTTCGGAATCTTTTTCGCTATCTGTGTGGCAGTGCTTCTGGGCTTTGATTTGCGGGATGCGGCATCCATCGGCATTATCGGTGCGGCGGACGGTCCCACCTCCATTCTGGTATCACAGATTCTCCACTCCCGCTATATCGGTCCCATCGCTGTGGCGGCCTACTCTTATATGGCCCTGGTTCCCATTGTCCAGCCCTTTGCCATCCGGCTGGTGACTACCCAAAAGGAGCGGCGGATCCGGATGGAGTATACGCCGGGAACCGTATCAAAGCCTATGCGGATTGCATTTCCCATTCTGGTGACATTTCTGGTGGGGCTGGTAGCGCCCCAGTCCGTGGCCCTGGTAGGCTTTCTGATGTTTGGAAACCTGATCCGGGAGTGCGGAGTCTTGGGAACCCTCTCGGATACGGCCCAGAATGTACTGGCCAATCTCATTACCCTGCTTTTGGGACTGACAATTTCCTTCAGCATGCGGGCGGAAGCCTTTGTAAATGTGGACACGCTGCTGATTATGCTGATTGGGCTGGTGGCCTTTATCTTTGACAGCATCGGCGGTGTGCTGCTGGCCAAATTTATCAACCTGTTCCGGAAGAAAAAGATCAATCCCATGATTGGTGCCGCAGGAATTTCAGCCTTTCCCATGTCGGCCCGGGTGGTGCAGAAAATGGCCCTGGAAGAGGACCCAGGCAACGTTATTCTGATGCACGCCATCGGCGCAAACGTGTCGGGGCAGATCGCATCCGTCATTGCCGGAGGCCTGGTGATTAGCCTGGTGGCGGCATATTTATAAACAGCAGGGAGTCTGCGGAACTAGATTAAAAACTTAAAAACAGCGGAATCCCGAACAGCACCCAGAAGGAATTACGGGCACATGATTTTGTGACCGGAAGTCCTTCTAGTAAGAGGGTGCTGGAAGGGATGAAGCGGAACTGGAATCGAAGCGGAACTGGAATCGAAGCGGAACTGGAATCAAAGCGGAACTGGAATAATAGCAGAACTTTAAATAGGAGCAAATTATGTGGACAAATTTTTTGATTTCCCTGGAAATTATGGCAAAAGGCATGGCTGGGATTTTTGTAGTCATCGGAATAATTACTCTGGCGGTAACGCTGATGGGAAAATGGTGTAAAAAGGACGGAGACGACAGCCAGGTATGAACATATTGTTGCAAAAATATTAAATTTTTGGTGAAAACTTGACAAATACAGCAGAAAACGGCATAGTAAATTCAGAGAGGGCGGGAGATTTCCGCCCTGTTTGACGCATTTCTATTTGGGGAGGGGATCGGCGTACCGGAAGAGAACATCAGCCGGAGGTGTTTTAGGGCATGAAAGGGGAAAGAATGCGGAGAAGCGACAGAGAAATCAAAGAATTAGATGAGATCCTGGAAGTGATGAAAAAATGCGACGTGTGCCGGATTGCCATGCAGGGAGAGGAGTATCCCTATATGGTGCCGCTGAATTTTGGGATGGAGGCAGAAGGGCAGAAGGTGACTCTCTACTTCCATGGAGCGAAGGAGGGGATGAAGTATGATCTTCTGGCCCGGAACAACCGGGTCTGCTTCGAGATGGACTGCGGCCATATGCTGTTTACCGATATGGAGCGGGGAAACTGTACCATGTGCTATGAGAGTGTCATCGGTTTCGGTGTGGTGGAGGAAGTGCCGGAGGAGCAGAGGAAAGAAGCCTTGGATATCCTGATGGACCATTATCCCGTTCCTACCGGTTTCCGGTACAGCGAGGAGATGATTCCCCATACCCGGATGCTGAAGCTTACAGTAGAGCGGATGAGCGGAAAGCGGCGGGAGAAGAAGTGAGGGAATAGAATATTTTTTAATTAAATTATTGCAAAACAATAATTCCCATGCTATACTCCAAGTATAATTATCGTAAAACAATAATTTTGGGGGAATAGCAATGAACGGATTTCAGATTTTATATCTTCCATGGGAAGGCCTAAGCGCCGTGCTGCGCGCCCTGTCTCTAAGCGGGGCGGCGGGCAACGCTGCGGCCTTCCTTTTGTATGTTCTGATTTCCCTTCTGCCGGCGATCCTGCTGGGGATTGTCCTGAGAAAGGAAAAGCGGGGAATGAAGGGAGAGGATGTGTGGCTTCTGATACTCAGCGCCTATACCTTTTACCTGCTCTATGTCTTTATCAATCCGGTCCTTCTGACAAGGCGCCTGCCGGAGCTTTTGGGGGATGGAAACGGGGCCGAGGAAGCCCTGCCTCTGGCAAAATCCGTCTGCGCAGGCCTGTGGCTCTCTATTGGGGCGGCCTGGGTCCTGACAGCCCTGAACCGGAAGCTCGGGAAGGAAGAGATTCTGGATGAGAAAGAATTTCTGTACCGGGGAGTCCGGGGACTTCTGTGGGGAGTGATGTTTTTTGAGATCTTGGGAGCGGCGTTGTCCGGCGGGGAGGAACTGTTATCCGGTTTTGGCAGCCTTCAGGGAAATGCCGGAGCGGCTGTTCTGGATTATGTGGCGCTGATCCTGCATCTGGGGACGAAGCTTATCCCCCGGGGATTTCTTCTGGCAGTCCTGGTGCGGATTCTTAAACTTCTGGGAGCTTTAAGGGAAGCAGATTTCGGCGGGGAGGAGATGGAGGCTGCCCGGAAGCTCTCTGCCTCCGCCAGAGCCACGGTATCGGCCTCCGTGTTCTGCTGCCTTCTCTGGAACGGCGGGCTGTTTCTGTTTGCAGGGAAACTGATACAGCTTCATTACAGCTGGGAAATTTCCCTGTTTCCTCTGCTGACGGCCTTTGCTTCCCTGATTCTCGTCCGTTACCTGCGCTCAGCCGGAGAGCTGAAAGAAGAGAACCGGATGATCATCTGAGGGGCGGAGGGAGAAACCATGGCAATTCGCATTTATCTGGATGAGATACTGAAAGAACGGAATATGACCTCCAAAGAGCTGTGCAAGCGGGTGGGAATTACGGAGGCCAACCTTTCCATCCTGCGAAGCGGCAAGGCCAAGGGCGTGCGCTTCGGCACCCTGAATAAAATCTGTTATTACCTCCAATGCCAGGCAGGAGATATCCTGCGCTTTGACGGGCAGCTGGAGGATGAGGTTTAACAGCAGGAGAGCTGCCAATTTAAATCCCATAAATCAGGAGGTTTAGAAAAATGAGGAATGATAAGAGAAACATATACATGAGGCGGCTTGCACTGGCCTTGCTGCCGGCCTTATTTCTGCAGGGCTGCAGCCTGGCAAGGCAGGAGCTTCAGGAGACGGCCCGGAAGCAGGAGAAGCTTTGCGGGGTGCTGGTGACAGTGGGGGATTCCGGGAAAAGACTTAAGGAGGAAGAAAACCTGGAGGGAAAAGTCTTTTCCTCCATCCAGGAGCTTGAGGAAGCCCTGGCGGCTCCCCTCACGGTGGAAGCGGAGGGAATCCCCGGGGAGGACAGGATTTATACCTTTGAAGGAGTGGAGGGGCATTTCCTGGGGATTTTTGAGGAGGAAGACCAGGCGGGCTCCTATGTCCATTTTGCCAATGACGGGAGCTTCGGGGAGGTGAAGGCGGAGACGAAGGTTACGGATACGGAAACCTTGAACCGGCTGGAGGCCGTGGTGATGGTGGATCTGGGCCTTCAGGAGCCGGTCTATCTGAATCCCGTCTATCAGAGAGGGGACGGGACGGTGTATGCGGAACTCTCCGGCAGCGGTTATCTCCTTGGCGGAGCCTTGGGAGGCGGTGAAGTCTATGGGACCACTTACAGCAGCAGGGAAACCAAGGAATACCAGGGAAAGGCGGAGACGGATGCCAGGGAGCTCTCCCTGGCCCTTAAGGCAGGCCTCCCGGTCAAGACTCTGCGCATCTTGGAGATGGACGGGGAAAACCGCCTGCTGGGAATTCAGGAAATATCCCGGGAAATGGGGGAAGTGCCGTTGCGCAGGGAGACGGCTTATGTTATCGTAGAGGAAGAACGAAGGGATGGAAGCCTTAAGAGAAGCCTTTATGATGTGGAACAAGGAACCGGGAATCAGGAAAGCATTGTTCATAAGGTTTACTATCCCGGCGAGGACGGGATTTTAGTTCCGGAGGAACTTAACATAGGGGGACATTAAAAATGACAAAATTATTGCTGGTGGAGGATGATCCCGCCATTGTGGAAAATTTAAGCGCCATCCTGAAGGGGGAAGGCTTCCAGATACGGTCTGCCTCCGGACAGAAGAAGGCTCTTGCCCTTTTGGAGGAGGAAGCTTTTGATCTGCTCCTTCTGGATGTGTCTTTAAAAGACGGCAATGGCTTCGCAGTCTGCTCGGCGGTGAAGGCGGCCTCGGATTTGCCGGTGATTTTCCTCACGGCTTCCGGAGATGAGTTCAGCGTAGTGACGGGACTGGAGCTGGGAGCGGAAGATTATATCAGCAAGCCTTTCCGGCCCAGGGAGCTGGTATCCCGGATCCGCAATGTCCTTCGGCGGCGGGGGAAGGTCCAGGCAGTGCTGGAGATCGGGGATCTGCGGGTGGATACGGTCCGGGCCCTGGTGACGAAGGACGGGGAAGAATGCTTCCTGTCGGCTCTGGAATACCGGCTTCTGCTCTTTTTCCTGAACCACAAGGGCCAGGTTTTGTCCAGGAATCAGCTTCTGGAGGAGATTTGGGACGCCGCCGGGGAGTTTGTAAATGACAATACCCTGACGGTATACATTAAGCGTCTGCGGGAGAAGATAGAGACGGATCCCCAGAATCCGGAAATTATCCGCACAGTCCGGGGACTGGGCTATAAGCTGGGGGAGTAGGAAGATGAAGATGTTTCGCAATCCGGAAGTGAAACGGTGGGCTTTCGTCTCCCTGGCTTTTCTGGCGGCCTGGACTGCATTTTGTGCCTGGGCGGCAGGGCTTCTGGCAGGAAGCCTGGCGGCAGGAGGCGGGCTGGTTTTGCTGGGAATCTGGCTGTATGTTACAGGAAGGCGCTATGAGAGGCTTGAACGTCTGGCGGCGGATCTGGACCGCCTGCTTCACGGGGAACGTCTCCTTGATCTGGAACAGTACCGGGAGGGAGAGCTTTCCATTCTGATAAACCAGGTGCAAAAGCTCTTGCTGCGCCTGACGGAACAGTCGGAAGTCCTGAAGAGGGAGAAGGTTTATTTAAGTGACTCCCTGGCGGATATCTCTCATCAGCTCCGGACGCCTCTTACCTCCCTGCACCTGATTTTCTCCAGGCTGCAAAAGGAGACGGAAGGGCAGGAGCGCCGCCGCCTTTCCTATGAGGGGGTGCAGCTTTTGGACCGGCTGGACTGGCTGGTGAACGCGCTTCTGAAAATTTCCCGGATTGATGCGGGAACGGCAGTTTTCGCCAGGGACTGGGTTTTGGCAAAAGAGCTGGCCGGGAAAGCGGTTTCCCCCCTGTCCATTCCTATGGAGCTCCGGGAACAGCAGATGATTTGTGAAATCCAAGAGGGCGCAGGATTTATGGGGGATTTTTCCTGGACAGCGGAAGCCCTGGGCAATATCGTAAAGAACTGTATGGAACATACGGGAATAGGGGGAACCATCTGGCTGAAAGCCGGGGAGAACCAGCTTTACACGGAGTTTGTCATTGAGGACAATGGCTCCGGCATTGACCCGGAGGATCTGCCCCACCTCTTTGAGCGGTTTTATAAAGGAAGGAATTCTTCGGATTCCAGCGCAGGGATCGGCCTGGCTCTCTCCCGGATGATTGTGAGCGCCCAGAACGGGACGCTGAAAGCGGAGAACCGGCAGGAGGGCGGCGCCCGCTTTGTCCTGCGGTTTTATAAAGGGGTTGTGTGATGCACGGCCCCTTCTTCATTGTGACAATTTTGTTATATTACAGTCACGTAATTGTCATGGGCCGGGGATATACTGGAGAAAGTAAAAGAAGAGGGGCGCAGATAAGGGCGCCCCGGAGAGGAGTATTATGGAACTGCTGAAAGCGGAACATCTTTCAAAGGTATATGGGACAGGAGAAAACGAAGTGCGGGCACTGGACGACGTGTCTTTTCTCATTCAGCCGGGGGAGTTTGTGGCGATTATCGGCCCTTCCGGCTCGGGAAAATCCACCCTTCTTCACATTTTGGGAGGCGTGGACCGGCCTACCTCGGGGCATGTATATCTGGACGGGAAGGACGTGTACAGCCAGAACGAGGAGCAGCTGGCTATTTTCCGGCGGCGGGAAGTGGGGCTCATTTACCAGTTCTACAATCTGATCCCGGTGCTGGACGTGGAGGAAAACCTCACCCTTCCTGTGCTGATGGACGGCCGGAAGGTGAACAAGGAGCGCTTAGAGGAGCTTTTGGAGATCCTGGATCTGAAGAAGCGCAGGAACCATCTGCCCAATCAGCTCTCCGGCGGGCAGCAGCAGCGGGTTTCCATCGGCCGGGCCCTTATGAACGCCCCGGCCATTGTGCTGGCCGACGAGCCCACCGGCAATCTGGACTCCAGGAATAGCCAGGAGATTATGGAGCTTTTAAAGCTGTCCAACCAGAAATACGGGCAGACTCTGGTGATTATCACCCACGATGAAAATATCGCCCTCCAGGCGGATCGGATCATCTCCATCGAGGACGGCCGGGTGGCAAGAGATGAGGTGATCCGCAGATGAACGTATTTACCCATGTGACGGTGAAGACTTTGAAGAAAAATAAGATGCGCACGGCGGTGACGGTGATCGGCATCATCCTGGCTACAGCCATGCTTACGGCCGTGACTACCTTTATCTCCAGCCTCCAGAGCTTTATGGTGCGCTCCGCCATTGCGGAGACGGGAAATTGGTATGGAGCGGTCTTTCAGGTTCCTTTGGAAAAGCGGCAGGAGCTGGCTGCCGATCCGCAAGTGACGGCTCTGGCCTCCTTCCAGGAGCTTGGATATGCGAAGCTTTTGGTGGAGGGGGATCCGGCCAAGCCCTATGTCTTTATAGCGGGGGCGGAGGATTCTTTTTACGAGATGCTGCCTTTGAAGCTGCTCCGGGGGCGTTTCCCCGAAAACGACAGGGAGCTTGTGATTCCCAGGCATCTGCTGGTGCAGCGCAGGCTTTCGGCGGATCTGGGAGATACCGTGACCCTGGACCTTGGAAAGCGTTTTTCGGACGGGATCCAGCTTTCCTTTGGGACTCCGGTGGATCTTACGGAAGACGGGCGGACGGATGAGGAGCTGGTCTGTGAAAAGACCCGCACCTACACCATTGTAGGGATTATGGAGCGGCCGGAGCTGGAGGATTACAATGCGGCAGGGTATTTCTGCCTGACCGGGGCGGAGAAGGAGCCTGCCGGGGACAGCACCTTTACCTGCTATTACCGGATCCGGAACTCCGGGGATATCTATGACTTTCAGGAGGCGAAGACAGGGGAATACGGCGGCAGCTACAATTACCAGCTGCTCCGGTATCTGGGTTCCTCCGATAACCGTCCCATGATGCAGATGATCTATGGGCTTGCCACGATTTTGATCCTGCTGATTATGACGGGAGGCGTGTCTCTGGTGTACAATTCCTTCGCGATTTCCGTCAGCGACCGGACCCGCCAGTTCGGCCTTCTGGCATCCACGGGGGCTACGCCGAAGCAGATCCGCAGGATGGTGATTACGGAGGCTTTGATTGTGGGAGGGATAGGGATTCCCTTAGGAATTTTAAGCGGAATCTGCGGCATCGGAGTGACCCTGCATTTTCTGGAAAACTCTTTCGAATATATGTATGCGGGAAACGTGCCCATGTACCTTTCCGTATCCCTGCCTGCGGTGGTGATTGCGGGAGCAACGGCGCTGTTTACGGTGCTTTTGTCCGCCTTTCTGCCTGCCGGGCGGGCGGCAAGGGTGTCTCCCATGGAGGCCATCCGGCAGTCCAAGGATATCCGGGTTCCGAAAGCGGTGCGGAGGAAGGGGCGGTTCTTTTTCCGGCTCTTCGGCCTGGAGGGAATGATTGCCGGAAAGCATTTCAGCCGCAACCGGCGGCAGTACCGGGCAACCATATTTTCCCTGTTTATCAGCCTTGTGCTCTTTATCAGCGCCAGTTCTTTTTCTGCCTACTTAAAGAACAGCATCGGCAGAGTGGGGGAGACGGTGGACTATGATGTGAGCGTATACTTTGAAGGTGCCTGTACGAATTTGGCGGAGGAGGAGCATTTTGTGGAGGAGATCCGCCGGATAGAAGGAGTTGACCGCATGATTTCCCTGAAAGCTGTCCAGGGAGAAATGCCGGTGACGCCGGCTCAGATCACGGAGGCTTACGGGAGCTATGCCCAGGAGAATGCCCTTCGCTGGGATCAGGAGTTCTGGAAGGAGGATGGCACGGCGGATATCAGTGTGTTTGTAGCGGTTATGGAGGATGACGATTATGAGGCGTATCTGAAGGACGAGGGGCTTTTGGGCCAGGTTTCCCTGGATCCGGCCAAGGGCCAGGCGGTGGCGCTCAATCAAGTGAGGGCCTATGATCAGGGAGAGGATCGGTATCGGTTTTTAAATATCTTGAGTCCGGAAATGGCGGGCAGGGAGATGAAACTGCTGGCGACGGATTACAGCGGCATGGCTAGGGCCCAGGAAGAGGCGCCGGAGACAGAGGTGGAGACAGCGGACTTTCAGAAGGAGGTATCTTTCTGCATTGCCGCAGAGGCAGAGAAAGGGCCTATGAACCTGTTTGCCCGCCAGGGCGGCACCTTCGCCCTGATTGTATCCAGAAGCGTTTTTGAGGCGCGGATCCCGGATGGGGAGCGGTATATAAACGGCCATGAGGTTTTTGTGCAGGCGGAGGATCACCAAGGGGTGAAGGAGCGGATTGAAACCCTCAGCCTGGAAGCAGAGGGCGGCACCTATCTTTTCGTGTTTGACGAGACGGAGAGTAGGATCTCCGAGCAGAATATGATCTTTACCATCGACGTGTTTACCTACGGTTTTATCGCCCTGATCTCCCTGATTGCGGCGGCCAATGTGTTCAATACCATTTCCACGGGCTTTCTTCTGCGCAGGCGGGAATTTGCCATTCTCACTTCCGTGGGCATGGGGCCTGGAGCCATGAACCGGATGTTAAGCTGCGAGTGCATCCTTTACGGATGCAAGGCCCTGCTTTACGGCCTGCCAGTGTCGGTGTTTGTCACCTGGCGGATCTATAAGGTGGTGGAGAGCAGTATGGAAGTAGGGTTCTTTATCCCGGGGGCAAGCATGGCAATCGCAGTGTTCAGCGTCTTTGCGGTGGTATTTGCCACCATGATCTATGCCCGGAATAAGATGAAGAAGGAGAATGTGATTGATAATATCCGGCAGGAGAGCTTGTAGGCGTCATAAAGATTTTAGAATTCTTAACATTTCATTTATTGATTCCAGATTCCCGCAGTGCTATACTTCCCTACAGGAAAACTGCATCCGGCGTGAAAGCCGGAGAGGAGGAATAGACAAGGATGAAGGAAGTCAAAGATTCAAAGAAACCGTTTCTCTATTATTATCTGGTAGTCTGCATCATTATGATACTGCTGAACTGGCTGCTGATTCCCAGGGCCTTGGCCCCCAAGGTCAAGGAGGTGGGATACGATGCCTTCCTGACCATGCTGGAGGAAAAAAATATCAAGGAAGTCCAGGTGGAGGAGAACCAGATTATTTTTTCCGACAAGTCGGAGCCTGCCGGGTACTATAAAACCGGCCTTTTCAATGACCCCGGGCTGGTGGAGCGCTTACGGACGGCGA
>CAJUMM010000044.1:0-21407 GCA_910586955.1 uncultured Lachnospiraceae bacterium
ATCTGAATCTCCTCCCTGGGGTCCATGGGCTTCACCAGAATGGAGTAGAGGCCCGTCCGGTTGGCTCCCCACACATCCGTAAAAAGCTGATCTCCCACAAAGAGGGTATCGGAAAGGGAAGTTCCCATCCGCTTCATTCCCTCCCGGTAACCCGCCCGCCGGGGCTTTCCGGCCTTGTACACATAGGGCGTGCGAAGGGCCTCCGCAAAGGGCGTCACCCTGGGTTCCTTATTGTTGGAGATAAGACAGGTAGAAAAGCCCATTCCGTGAAGACACTGAAAAAGCCGGATACTCCGCTCCTGGGCCGGCGCGTCATGGGGAACCAGGGTATTATCTATATCAAAGAGAATTCCCCGGAAGCCTCTCTCATATAAGTCTTCAAAATCAATTTCATAGACAGAATCCACATATTCCCTGGGATAAAACCGTTTAAACATGTTCCCGTCTCCTTCCCTGATACTCCGCCACCAGGATGCCGCCCACTATCAGCACCGCCCCTATGGCTCCCGCCCCCGTCACAGGCTCATGCAGCACCACTGCTGCCGCCACCATGGTCACAAAGGGGTTGAGATAAATGTAATTGTTCGTATTTACCACGCCGATGCGCTTAATAGCCACATTCCACAGCACGTAACACACCGCACTCCCCAGCACTCCCAGAAACAGCAGGCAGAAGAGCAGGGAAGGTTCCCGCAGGGGCAAAAGGGACGGCAGGCCCTTCCCCCCTAAGGCCAGAGGGGCGGTCAAAAGCACTGCATAGAATACCATTTTCCGGGTCAATATCATATTATCATAGAGCCGGATGTATTTTTTCAGCAGAACGGAATACACAGCCCAGGACAGGGCCGCCAGAAGGGAAAGCATATCCCCCAGGGGGTTCAGCTTCAGCACATAGGCTCCGTTGAATACCACCAGGGCCACCCCCGTAATGGCAATGAAAAATCCGGCCCAGGTGCCAAGGCCCATTTTCTCGTCCCCGGTAAAGAGGTGGGCCAGGATAGCCGTAAAGATAGGGGCCGCAGCCAGGATAATACTCACGTTGGAGGCCAAAGTATAGGTTAGGGCCGTATTTTCAAAATAGTAATAGAGAGTCACCCCGGAGAGGGACAGGGCAAATATCCCCAATTCGTTCCGAAGGTTTCCGGGCCTTTGGGGCTTTCCCGCCAGAAACAGCAGCACCACCCAGGCAATTACAAAGCGCATAAGCATAATCTGGAGGGCGTCATAGGCCCCCAGAAGGGTCTTGGTCGCCACAAAGGTGGTTCCCCATATGGTAATGGTAAACAGAGCCAGCAGATGTCCGGCAGCTTTCTTTTGCGTATCCAGTTTCGTCATCCTTCCTACTCCGGAATGCCCCGGACAGGCATCTCAACTCCTGTCCGGGGCATTCCCATTTCTCTTCCTATTTGTCCAGCATCTTCTTTAGTTCACTTAAAAAGGTATTTACATCCTTAAATTCCCGGTACACAGAGGCAAACCGCACATAGGCCACCGAATCCAGATCTTTAAGCTTGTCCATCACCAGCTCTCCGATAACGCTGCTTTCCACCTCCCGCTCTTCCCGGTTGAAGATTTCGCTCTCGATGGCATCCAGCACCGCACTGATCTCTTTTAAAGGAACCGGCCGCTTATGGCAGGCCCTTAAGATTCCGTCCTCAATTTTGCTCCTGTCATAAGGTTCCCGGTTATCGTCCTTTTTGATCACAATCACCGGAATGGTCTCAATCTTCTCATAGGTGGTAAACCGCTTCCCGCATGCGTCGCAGAGACGCCTGCGCCGGATGGAATTGTTGTCCTCGGCCGGTCTGGAATCTATCACTCTTGTATTCTCCTGGCTGCAATATGGACACTTCATAGCTACCTCCTATGGCTGTAATAACCTCTGTTTTCCAGTATATTATATTTCTGCCCCCCCTGTCAATCCACCAGGAACCTTTTTTCCTTTTCCGCATAAAATAAAGAAAGCTCTGCCAAAGGAATACCCATGACCTTCTGTGAATTGAGAGAAAAAGACGTAATCAACATCAAAGACTGCAAGCGTCTGGGCTGCGTATCCGACCTGGTCTTTGATCCCAAAAACGGCTGCATCCTGGCCCTGATTACCTCCAGCAATGAAAAGCTCTGGGGGCTTCTGGGAAAAGACTGCGAATACGAAATCCCCTGGTGCAAGATCAAGCAAATCGGCCCGGACATTATCCTGGTAGAAATGGATCCGGACAAAGATCGTCACTGATCTTCCGTTTTTTCCAAGCTACGGACCCGCTCCTGGATATAAGGCCTCACTTCCTCCCTGGCAATTCCCAGGGATATGGAAAGCTCCGAATAGAGCTGTTCTTCCGCCGCATGGAAATAGCGTTCATCCAGGGCCGTCACCTTCTTTCCCTGGGCCATCCGTTTCTGCTGCCTCAAATAAGAGCTTTTGATAATCCGGATCCATTCTCTGGGATCCCCGCTCCGGATGGCCTCCCGGTAGCGTTTCTCCCGCTCCTTATCATCCATATCCGCCAGTTCCCCAATCCCGGGAATCGCATTTATCAGGGCATCCGCCTCCTCCTGGGTCATGACGGCCCGGATCACCACCTTCTCATTGTCCACCGGGGTAAAGATCCGGTTTCCTTTCTGAAAACAGGGGGACAGGACATAGTAGAGACGGCTGCTCCCTGCTCCCTGGATATCCGGCGAAGTAATGTCTTCAATTTCGCATACGCCGGTGGTCCCGTATACAATGTATTTTCCTTTTTCAAACATAGAGTCCTCTCCTATTCCAGCTCCTGCTGTTTTTATTCCAGTTTATAGAATCACGGCTTCTATGTTTTATAATAACAGAAAATTTTGAATTTATCTAATAATTTTTCGTTATTTTTCTTTTTTTGTTACATTTGTCCCAAATATACCCGGCTGGACTTTGGATATTTTAACCAGAAATACCCTCTCCTTCCAGGAAACAAAATGTTCCCGGCAGAAGAGGGTATCTTTATTTATCTTATAAAAATGCAGTTTTCTGTCTAAATCTCCACAATCTCATACTCCCTGCTGCCAAGCCCCAGCTTTGCAGCCGCCTCTACCGTATGAATGCCGTTGCGGGACTCCATGCGCTCAATGAGGGATGCCTTCCCGGGATCGGGAGAATTGTACACGGCATCCACGCAGGCCTGATCTACGGCTACCGGGTCTAAAGAGGCAAATACTCCGATATCCGCCATCTCCGGCTCATGAGGATTGGAATCGCAGTCGCAGTCTATGGATAAACGGTTGGCCACATTGATATAGACAATATTTTCACTGCCCATAAATGCAATCACCGACTGATCCGCATCCGCCATGCACTCCAGGAAAGAGTCATGATCCGCCGTCCACAATTTCTCCGGATCTCCTACTCCGTGAATATGGGCTTTTCCATGAGCGGAAGCAATTCCGATAGAAATATTTTTCAGGGCGCCGCCGAAGCCCCCCATCATATGGCCTTTGAAGTGGGACAGCACCAGCATGGAATGATAGTTTTCAAAATGAGAGCCCACAAAATTTTCCGTCAGGTGGAAACCGCCTTTGACAGGCAACGAAATCTCCCCCTCCTCGTCCATAATGTCACAGGGGGCAATCTTGGTAAATCCATGCTCTTCTATGGCCTTCCAGTGCTCCTTTGTGGTATTTCTCCTGCCCTCGTAAGCCGTGTTGCACTCTACAATGGTTCCTTTTACTTCCTGAACCAGGGGCTGGATCAATGCCGGCTGGAGGAAATTATGGCCCCCCGGCTCTCCGGTGGAAAGTTTCACCGCAACCTTTCCCTTCAAATCCCTTCCCATGGCATGATAAAGCTTCTGAAGCGCCTCCGGGGTAATTTCTTTTGTAAAATAAACTTTTGCCTTTTCCATGTATCTATACTCCTTTCCATATCTTTTACATTCCGAACATTTCAGCCGCCCGTTTCATATTTTCCGTCACCGGTACCTTGAAAGGACAGCGCTTCTCACAGGCGCCGCAGGCTACACATTCTCCGGCTTTATGCTTCAGGATCCCATAGTGCTCCCGGACGGTTTCCGGAATCTCTTTCTGGGCTACAGCAAGATTCAAAAACTTGGTCACTGACGCCACATCAATCCCCTTGGGACAGGGGGCGCAGTGGCCGCAGTACATACAGTGGCCCTCCCAGCTGATTTTCGGAAATGCCGCAAAAGCCGCCGCAAAGTCTTTCTCACTCTCCTGTGCTTCCTCATAAGCTGCACAGGCCTTAAGCTCCGGCACTGTCCGGGCCCCGGACATGACGGAAGCCACTCCCGGACGGGTCAGGGCATAGTGAATACACTGGTACAGGGTCAACGCTTTCCCTGCAGGAGACAATTCTCCCTTCAAGAGGTCTCCTCCTCCGAAGGCCTTCATCACCGTAATGCCCACTCCCAGACCCTGGCAGGTCTCATAGAGGGCCTGCCTCTGGGGATCCATATTCACCAGGGGCTTCTCGTAATTTTTCTCGTCCCAAAGGGATTCCACATCCTCATTGGCCGGAAGCAGATCGTAGCAGGGATTGACGCTGAACATCAAGACATCCACCAAGCCGCTGTTTACTGCAGCCAGAGCCGCCTCCGGGTTATGGCTGGACATGCCGATACAGCCAATCTTTCCCTCTTTCTTTAATTCCAGGGCATAGCGCATCACGTCCCCGCTGCATATGCCTTCCCAGTCCTCCAGGGAATCCACATAGTGAATCATGCCGATTTCCACATGATCCGTTTCAAGACGGGAAAGCTGATCCGCAAAGCCTTCTTTTACCTCCGAGATCTCCCTGGTCCGCTTATACTGGCCGTCCTTCCAGACGGAACAGAGATGTGCCTGGAGGATAAATTTGTCCCTGCGGCCTCTTAAGGCCGCCCCCAGATTGGAGCGCACCTCCGGGTCTGAAGTGTACAAATCCACGCAGTTGACGCCAAGCTCTTCCATTGCATCTACAAAAGCTTTGATCTCCTCCTGAGACTTCCCCACGAAGCCCTCGCAGCCCATTCCGATCTCACTCATTTTCAGGCCGGTGCGGCCTGCAATGCGATACTTCATCTTCTGCCTCCTATTCTAGTTCTGATTCCAGTTCCGCAGTATCCCTACCAAAGCCCCTTGTCTGGCAGAATTTCCGGCCGCTCTGCGTCCGTAAACCCTGCCGGGCTTTGTCCGGGCTTCTGCTGTTTTTTTGATTATAACAGTTCAAGTCCACTTTAAGTCAAATACTTTTTGCCAGACAAATCGCCCAGCCTTTCTTCCTTCTTGACTTTGCAGCCCCAACCTTTTACAATACTGTTTATACAGGAATGAGGGGGGAAATCTTATGAGCTGGAGTGACAAATGTATCGCGGCCCTGGCGGAAAAGAAATTGTTTGAAAATTCCGGTCACAGAACCCGTTTTAAGGAGCTTTTGGACTGCTACGCAGACTATCCCTTCTTCAACCGGGGACTGTGCAAGTGTATGTACTTGTCCGCCTGGGATGAGGAGCACTTCTGCATTATGCTGGAAACCCTGATGAGCATGAGCCTGGGCCAGGAGCGTGATACCGGCGATATGCGGATCCAGGGCGACGTCCTGGCCGGAGAGGAGCCTACCTCCGATTACTACATGTACCAGCTCTCCAACGCCTTTCTGGACGACGCTCCCTTCCGCCTTGGCCCGGATGTCCAAATTGATCCCGAAAAGCGCTATACCATCCGGCAGGCCCTCCGGGCCGCCGAAATCATCGACGGCATCTAATCTCAGCGCACGGTAAATACCGCCACAGACCGGGGACGCAGGACGAAATGATCCTCAATACGGATTTCCTCCCCCTTCCGGTAAAAGAAGCGGCCCTCTCCGTCCCCGTAGGTGTGAACACTTAAGTGCCACGTTCCCGCCGTATAGATCTGGGGCAGGCGGATGCTCACATTTTCCCAATAGGCATTGATCATAACGTACACCATATCATCCCGGCCTTTTTCCCGGTCATACCCTGTAAAACACACGCCGAATGTATGAACGCTTTCCAAATAATTCTGCCGGATCCCGTCTGCCCCGTATACCCGGAGCCTCTCCATGCCGCAGACTGCATCGGGCAGTTTCTTCCGGATCACAGGATGCTGCCGGCGGAAATCTATCATAAATTTGAAAAATTCAAATAATTCCCGGTTTTTCTTCAGAAGCTCCCAGTCCAGCCAGGAAATCTCATTGTCATGGCAATAGCAGTTATTGTTGCCGTACTGGGTATTTCCGAACTCATCCCCGGCCAGAAACATAGGAGTCCCCCTGCTGCACATCAAAACCGCACAGGCATTGCGGATCATCCGGAACCGGAGTTTCAGAACCTCCGGATCATCTGTCTCCCCTTCCGCTCCGCAATTCCAGCTCCGGTTGTTGTCGGAGCCGTCGGTATTGTTCCAGCCGTTGTCCTCATTGTGTTTCTCATTGTAGGAGTAGAGATCGTAAAGGGAAAATCCGTCATGGCAGGTAAAGAAATTGACACAGGAATTATATCCCGCATAGGTACCGTTTTCATTCGTTTCATGCCCTCCGTACATATCTACAGAGCCTACAATGCTCCAGGCCGCTTCCTGGGCCATATGGTTTTCCCCTTTTAGGAAACTGCGCAGGGCATCCCGGTATCTGCCATTCCACTCCGCCCACCTCCTGCTTGCCGGAAAGCGTCCCACCTGATAAAGCCCACCTGCATCCCAGGCCTCTGCAATAAGTTTTACCTTGCTCAAAATGGGATCGTAGGCCAGGCTGCGAAGAAGAGGCGGGTTGCTGATGGGTGAGCCGTCCTCATTTCTTCCCAGAATACTGGCCAGATCAAAGCGGAAACCATCCACCCGGTAGCTCACTGTCCAGTACCGCAGGCATTCCAGTATCAGCTGGTGGACAATGGGGTGGTTGCAGTTCAGGGTATTGCCGCAGCCGCTGAAATTGTAATAGTTACCCTCCGGGGTGAGCATATAGTATACCTTATTGTCAAAGCCTTTGAAACAAAAGGTAGGACCCTGCTCATTTCCCTCCGCCGTATGATTGAACACCACATCCAAAATCACTTCAATTCCGTTTTCATGAAGCTCCCGTATCAGCTCTTTTAACTCCGTTCCCTCCCGATTATATTCCCGGACAGAAGTATAGTTGGTATTGGGGGCAAAAAAACCAATGGAATTGTAGCCCCAGTAATCCAGAAGTTTCTGCCCGTTCACTTCCCTGGAGTTCATGGTCTCATCAAAGGCGAAAATAGGCATCAGTTCCACTGCATTGATCCCCAGCTCCTTCAAATAAGGAATCTTCTCTTTCAGCCCGGCAAAGGTTCCCGGATGCTTTACCCCTGAGGAGGGATGTCTGGTATACCCCCGCACATGAAGCTCATATATCACCAGATCGCTCAATTCCCTGGAAGACTGAGGCATATCGCCCCAGTCAAAAATATCCTTCACAACCCTTCCCCGGTACCCCCGGCTCCGGTGCTCTCCCCAGCGTCCCTGCCTGGTGACCACCCTGGCATAAGGATCCAGAAGCACCCTCTTCTTGTCAAAAATCATACCCTCCTTGGGCTCATAAGGGCCTCCAACCCGGTACGCATACTCAAATTTTTCAATATCCAGGCCGAATACAATCATGGAATACACATCTCCAATCTTGTATTCTTCCGGAAAAGGAAGTACCGCATAGGGTTCCTCCTTTCCCTCATAAAACAACAGCAATTCACAGGAAGTTCCAAAATGGGTGTGAACCGTAAAGCTCACTCCATTGGGCAGGGCCATGGCTCCATTTACATCAAAGAGGCCGGGCCTCACGGGATACCCGCCGCTCATTCCCATAGGCGTCATGGTAATGGTGTATTCCGGTACAAATTTTTGTGTATAATATTTCAAGCTTTTCCCTTCACCTCTCCTTTCCCGGCATAGTGCCGTTCAAAAAACAAGGGAGACAATCCCTTATCAAGCTTGTCTCCCGTACAAATACACACAGGACTTTTATTTGTTCGTTATTATACTGATTTTGGAAGAAAACGTCAAATGCTTTGTTAAAAAGTGCAAATAGTTTGTAAAAATCGATAAGAACATTCTTATTACTAATTATCTGTCCGCTTCACACATACATTCATACCTTCTTGGGCATTAGTAGTCCAAGAAGTATACAATGCCGGACGCAGCCAAGGCCCGGAAAGGGAGGACCATCTCCCTCCAAACCATTTGGAGGCGTCCAAGAGGTGGAGGGGAGATCCATCCCTTAGAAAGCACTTAAACTGGGAGGCCTCTGCCGAGCAGTTTTCTAGTGCGTCTTAGGGATTAGCTCCCCGGAACCTCTGCCTCCGTTTGGAGGGGGATGGTCCTCCCTTTCGGCGTCCGGATTATAATGTCCAAGAAGGTATATGCCACAAACTTCTTTTGCAAAGCAGAAAACTATGATACAATAAGGAAAACTGCCTTTGTTCCCGGGAACAGGCCAAAAGAAAGAGAGTGAAACATTATGCCCATTAAAGTAGCAAGCGATCTGCCGGTCCGGGCAATTCTGGAACATGAAAATATTTTTGTCATGGATGAGACCAGAGCCCTAAACCAGGACATCCGGCCTTTGAAAATAGGAATTTTAAATCTCATGCCTTTGAAGGAGGATACGGAGCTGCAGCTTCTGCGCTCTCTGTCCAACACTCCCCTGCAGCTTGACATTACCTTTCTCACCGTCAGCTCCCACGAGTCTAAAAACACGGCCCAGAGCCACATCAACAAATTCTATGAACCCTTCTGCCAGGTGAAAAAGCGCCGCTTTGACGGCCTGATTATCACCGGCGCTCCCGTGGAGCAGATGGAATTTGAGGAGGTGGACTACTGGGAGGAACTGGTGGAAATTATGGATTGGGCAAAAACCCACGTTACCTCTACCTTCTTCATCTGCTGGGGCGCCCAGGCGGCCCTCTACCACTACTATGGCTTGAATAAGCAGCTCCTGCCCCAAAAGCTTTTCGGTCTCTACCGGCACCGGGTGCAGAACCGTAAAGAACCTCTGGTCCGGGGCTTTGACGACGAATTTCTAGCCCCCCATTCCCGCCACACTACCGTGGACGCCGAAGCCATCCGCTCCTGCGGCTCTCTCACTGTTCTGGCGGAGTCCGATGAAGCGGGAGTCTTTATTGCCATGGCGGAAAAAGGCCGAAAAATCTTTGTCTTCGGCCACCCGGAATACGACCGCCTTACCCTGGAAAAGGAGTACCTGCGGGATAAGGAAAAGGGCCTTCCTATCCAGGTCCCCAAGGATTACTTCAAAGACGGCAGCAGCGACAGCCAGCCTCTGCTTATGTGGCGGGCCCATGCCAACACGCTGTACACCAACTGGATCAACTACTATGTGTATCAGCTTACGCCTTATATGTGGGAGGATGAGGAGTAATATCTAAAACTCAATCCCTTCCCGGGCAGGAACCCCCTGCTCAAAGGGATGCTTCTCTTTCCGGATCTCGGACACATAATCCGCCAGATCGAGAAGTTCCGGCGCGGGCTCCCGCCCGGTGAGGACCACTTCCAGGCCTTCCGGCTTTTCCCTAAGAAACCCAAGAACCCGCTGCCAGTCCACGAACTCGTGATTGTAGGCCGCAATCAGCTCATCCATCACCAGCAAGAAGGCGCCTTTCCCGGCCTCCAGGACCGCTCTCTCGAAAAGTTCCCTGTAGGCCTTTCCGGCTGCTTCCCTTTGTTCCTTTGTCATATTCCAGAAAAAACCGAACTGTTCCCGGCACACCAGCACCTGCACCCTGGAAAGCTGCCTTAAGACATTCAGCTCCGAGGAGGTTCCGTCCTTTAAAAATTGTGCCACTACCACCGGATGGCCGCTTCCGGCCGCCCGCAGGGCCAGTCCCATGGCGGCTGTAGTTTTTCCCTTGCCGTCACCGCAATAAATATGAATATAGGATTTTTTCATGGATGCTCCTTTCTCTTGTTCAATAAGGTAACATTTCTACGTTCTCAATTTCGCCAAAAACAGCCTCTACTTTTTCCTGGCGTTCAAATATATTCTGATTCAGCCAATCACTTTCCGGTTTACAGACAAGCCGCGCATTTGAATATGCAGCCGGCAATGTTAGAATCGTAGGAGCCGAATATTTTTGGGAAGTGCTATTATATTCTACCACCAACGCTATCTCAGCCTCAATTTTTGTGTTAAACGAAATTGGCAGCAATATGGACATTTTATTATTTGTGGGAAAATACACCGGTATTGCAGTTCTGTAATTCCAGCTCACACGCATTACTGCCTTTCTCACTGCATTACGAAAAGCTGCTTCCAAATCATCATATACATCCGGGTCAGATGCAATTTTCTCACCAATTATCTGCCAATAATCCCGTCTCTCTTTTTCCGTAAATCCACTGATATCTTGCTTTAACAAGCTTACAATTTCTATATTTTTTCTACAGCCGTCTATCAGGAAATAGTGAGGCAGCCTTTCGGGATGATCAATAAAATAATGATCCGGCTGTAAATCAGGAATCTGCTCATCCGGTGTCTTTTCGTCCGATAATATGTAACTTATATCAGAAATATCAGAAAAATACCGAACCGGTTTTGGCAACACTTTAAAATGTTCTGCCAGCAGATGCCCTCCATGCTTAACGCCAGGAATACTATACATCAGAAATTTCCAGGGCTTTCCTCCTGTATTTCTTTCAAACACGATATAAATATATTGGTAATTCCGATTCACAAGCCCTGTATTGAATACCGAATATCTACCGTCAATACTTAAAAAAATTTGTTTATCCCGCCACGCTTTTGCAAACGTATAATTAATATAATTTTTTAAAATCGGGAAATCATCATCCTCCGGCTTCTGCTTAAAGGACCAATTCTCAGATAAGGCCAACTGATTTTTTAAAATTTTCAAATCTTCCAGATATTTCGTCCATTGGGCATAATGAAACAGCATTTTTTGCGGCTTGTTTCCAATTTCTACATAGATATCGCTGTTGAACTCATTTTCTGAAATTGCTCCCTGAAGTTCCCATGGCTGTTTATCCGGATTTCTGTTCGGAACAAACAGAAGCACAATCGGGCTGCCATCCTGCCATGCAGGAATACTTGTTATAATATAAACCCGATCTGCCAGTGCCATTTTTTCGACCTTGGTATTGCCATTTTTTAAAATAATTTTTAACTGTTCCTTTTCAGAAGCAGCCTGCTTAAACTCCTGGTCCAGAATTTGACGCAGCTCATACATCGTTGACTTCTCATCTCCGCTCATTTTGCGGTACACCTCCAGACCGCGCTCTGGAAGAAATGCAAATGACTTTATCGTTTCGTATTCTTCAATAAGCATGTCCGCCTCCCTATTCTAAAATTTATGTAAAACAGTATAAAAATATTGACACAAATATTTTTTTATGTTATAGTTTTTTCACTAAGTGATCAAGGCTTTTTTGGTGATGAATCCCTGTTCTGTGGTGTGGTACAGTACAGGGATTTTTGTGTGCATCATCCATAGCTGCTGTGGTGTCTTTGTTCAGTGGAAATAATCTTTCTGAATGAAGGAAAACAAAAGACGGCTCTTTGCCGGAACTATAGCTTTACGCTATATTAGCATATCACCAAAAAAATTGCAACATCTTTCACAAAACCAGCCCCAGCCCTCCCAAAGTCACCGCCGCCAGCACAGCCGCTGTGTACATAAGCCGGTTCACCCGGCGGATATCCTCCGGATCCACCGGACGCAGGGGATCCCCGATAGTAGGTTTCTCATACAGCTTTCCGAAATAATAGGCATCTCCTGCAAGCTGTACTCCCAGGGCCCCTGCCGCAGCCGCCTCCGTATGGGCGGAATTGGGGCTTGCGTGGTTCTTCCTATCCCTCTGGTAAATCCGCCAGGCACCTTTCCCGTCAAGTCCGGCCAAAGGACCGGCCAGTACCAGGAGAAGCCCGGACAAGCGGGCGGGAATAAAATTCAGTACATCATCCAGCCTGGCGGAAAAGCGCCCCAGATAGAGATACCTTTCATTTTTATAACCTACCATAGAGTCCAGGGTGTTGACCGCTTTATAGAAAAAACCAAAGACCGGGCCTCCCAAAGCCAGAAAGAGCATGGGAGCAATCACCCCGTCTGCAGTATTCTCCGCCACGGTCTCCACCGCTGCCTTGGCAACCCCTTCTTCCGTCAGTTCTTTCGTATCCCGTCCCACAATCATGGAAACTGCCCTTCTAGCTTTCTCCAAATCTCCTTCCTTCAAAGCCCCGTACACTTTCATGCTTTCGCTTTTTAAGGATTTTACGGCCAGAAGCTGGTAATCCCAGAACACGCCAAGGCCAAAGGCCAGTCCCGGATGAATCCGGGCCGCCAGCAAAAGAACCAGGAAGGGGACACCTGCAGACACCGTTGTCACAGCCAGGGCAAGGCATACCCCCGCTGCCAGTTCTCCTTTGGCAGTCTTCGGAAACAGTCTCCGGAAAATTCCTTCGAAAATCTTGATAAGATGTCCTATCAGCCGGACGGGATGGTAAAGCCAGGCAGGATCACCGAAGAGCAGATCCAGAAAAAGTCCCAGTATCAGGATCAAAACCCTCTGTCTCATAAAGCCTCACGCCTCCTTCCTCCCTCTCATCCCACCAGGTCCGGTAGCCCTTTCCATTCTTGGCCTGCCAGTGGTAAAAATCATGTCCCGGAAGGGCGTAAGCTTCCAGGATGCTCATAATGGTTCCCCCGTGCACCACAAAAGCCGCCTGTTTCTTCCCTGTCTTCCGGATCTCCTCCAGGGCTTCCAGAAACCCTTCCCTGCACCGGCTGCGGAAATCCGCCCCCTTTTCCCCTCCCGGAAAAGGCAGGGTCCCGCCGCTGTCCACCCAGGCCTGGTAAGCCGGATTTCCCGAAAGCTCCCGGTAATTCTTGTTTTCAAATTCCCCGAAATCACACTCCCGGAGCTTTTCCATGAAATGAACGGGTATTCCGGGCCAGAGTATCTTTGCCGTCTCCCGGCACCGCCTAAGAGGACTTGCGTAGACAACCTCCACCTTAGGACAACGGCACCCTTCCAGAGCTTTCCTGCCTCCTAGGCTTAACCCCTCGTCCGTGGTTCCGATGTAACGGCCCAGCTCATTGCCCGGCGTTTTTCCATGGCGGATAAGATACAGTTCAACCATGCTTGATCACCATGCCGATTCCGCAGACCACCCGGTGCACTTCCCGGGCCTCCTTGGCCAGGGCGCAGCAGATGCGCCCCACAGTTTCCCGGTACTCCCGGTCAAATTCATCCACCGGGACCACGCCGCAGCCAAGCTCATTGGCAATGACAACCGCTTCCGGATTTCTGCCGGCAAGCTCCCCGGCCAAATCCTGCACTTCCCGGCCCGCCTCCAGGCACCGGCGGATATACTCATGAAAATCAGCTACGGCCCCGGCCGAAAAAATTTCCTCAAAGCCGCAGCTGGCCCCTTCTGCAAAATCTTCTTCTTTCAGGGCAAATTTTTCCTTGGCATAGGCTTTCTTTCCCTGGAAAGCGCCTCCCACAATCAGTACCATAAGATCCCCTCTATCACAATTTTCCCGCCAGATACACAGCCGCCGCCATGGAAAGCTCACAGATCTGCAGGAACGCTCCTGCCAGATCCCCGGTAATTCCCCCAAACTGTCTTTTCGACATCCGGTAATACCACACAAAGGAGAGCCAGGCCCCAAGGCAGGCCGCAGCCCCCAGCTTTACATCCGTAAAGCACATATACCCGGCAGACAGCACCAGCAATACATACATGGAAATCTCCACACACCGTTCCTTAGAGGCTTCGGAAAAAGCCGCCACCGTACCCTTTGTCCCCGCCGGGGAAAAAGCTGCTACCGCCAGGGCGCTGAAACTCCTGGAAACCACATAGCCCCCCGCAAGGACCAGGATCTGTTCCTTCTTAAGCTCGCTAAAGACCCCCAGGCAGACCAGGAAATAGCAGCAGGCAGTGATTACCGCAAAAGCTCCCGCATGGGAATCTTTTAAAATCTCCAGCTTCCGCTCCCGGGGCTGGTAGGAGCTTAAGGCGTCCGCCGTATCCAAAAGCCCGTCCAGATGGATGCCCCCTGTCACAAGTACCGGAATCAGTACATACCCGGCCCCCCTAAGAAGGCTTCCCGCCTCCAGATAGAAGGCTCCATAGCTCCAGAGCACCATCAAAGCTCCGATTACGATTCCGATAAGAGGAAAGAAACACATGGTATAGCGCATATTTTCTTCCTTCCACTCCGCCTGAGGCATAGGAATTTTCGAGTACATGGCAAATGCAATTTTAAAGCTGTTCCACAACCGGCTCATTCCCGATCTCCTTTTGATGCAGCGCAATTCCGCAGACTATCTCCGTCACCTGATGGGCCTCCCCGGAAAGTTCTGCGTTGATCTCTCCCAGACAGCGCTGGTACTGCTTTGTTGTTTCATCATATGCCCCGCCGTCGCAAAAAATATCATTGGAAACCACGGCCAGATGGCGGCACTGTTCCCGGAGGGCACGTACTCCCTGTACCACTTCCAAAGCCGTCCTCTGTCCTGCCCCGCCTTTCCCGAACATCTCATTGGCGGCCAGGTTCGAGAGGCATTCCAGCAAAACCACACCCCGTTTTGGGAGTTTCAGGTCTTTTAAGCCTCTATAACATTCCATGGTAGTAAAACCTTTGCCCTCCCGCAGCTTCCGGTGGCGCAGGATACGCCTCTGCCCTTCCTCTCCCCAGGGTTCCATGGTAGCAATGTAATAAAGAGGAAGCCCCTCCCTCTTTGCCCAGGAAACCGCCAGGTTTTCCCCATATTCCGACTTTCCGCTCCCGCTTCCCCCTACAATCAATGCAAACATGGCGCCCCCTCGCAGCATTCCAGGAAATTTTTTGCCGCCTGTGGATTGGAGTAGAAGAACAGATGGGGAAATCCCGCATACAGAGTAGGCGTCCCGTGCACACAGCCCCAGTTTCTCTGGCGCAAGGGCTTTTCCGCCCGCATGCTTTCGCCGCAGTCCTCACTCTCCCAATAATGGAACTCATGTCCCCGGATTCTTCCCCCTTTGCCAAGAAGCATCTGATCCTCCATAGATTTGAGCATCACATAACCAAAGCGGGAAAGCTTCCCCGTGGGGTAAGCATGTGCATCGATGACCCCGGCCATGGGATAGGATCTGCCGTCTTCCCCCTCCAGGCTCCGGTGCAGATAGAGAAAGCCCCCGCACTCCGCAATACAGGGAAGCCCTCCTTCCACGGCCCTTCGGACGGCCTCCCGCATGGACTTGTTCTCCCCCAGCTTTTCTGCATACAGCTCGGGATAGCCGCCGCTTAAAATCAACCCCCTGCTCCCCTTGGGAAGCTCCTTATCCCGAAGAGGCGAAAACTCCAGAAACCTGGCTCCCATATCTTTAAGAAGCCGCAGATTGTCCCGGTAGGTAAAGCAGAAAGCCTCGTCCCTGGCAAAGGCAATGGGCACGCCCTCTTTCCTGCAAGGGCCGGGCAGATTGGGAACCGTGTATTCCAGCGCCGGGGCCTCGTAGGCCATAGCCATAAAAGCATCCAGATCCAGGCTCTTTTCCAGAACTTTCGCAAGCTTCCCAAGCTTCTCCTTAAGATCCCGGATTTCCTCCGGCATCACCAGGCCTAAATGGCGGCTCTCCCAGGAGAGCTCCGGCAGTCTGGGGACATAACCCAGCACCCGGACAGGAAGCCGCATCTCAATCAATTCCTTGAGATCGGGATAGACGGCCGGGGACATCTGGTTTAAAATCACTCCCCGGATCCGCCGGGGATGCTCATACTCCACAAATCCCTGGATCAGGGGAATCACGGAAAGGCTTAATCCCCGGCAGTTTACCACCAGCACCACCGGCATATCCAGAGCCTTTGCCACGTCCGCAGAGCTTGCCTCCGTGGAGATGCCCCCCAGGCCGTCATAGTAGCCCATGACGCCCTCCGCCACGGAAATCTCCGCTTTCTCTGCTTCCCGTCCGAAGAGATAGCGGATGGTCTCCCGGCCTGTAAAAAACGTGTCCAGATTTCCCGAGTGGGTTCCTATGACCCGGCTGTGAAACATGGGATCGATGTAATCGGGACCGCATTTAAAGGAGGCTACCCGGTAGCCCCGGTTTACCAGAGCCTTAAGGATCCCGCAGGTCACAAGCGTCTTTCCGCTTCCGCTGGCAGGCGCAGCCAGCATAATTCTTGGCAGTCTCATGTTTGTCCTCCTAAGCGTCCCGCCGGCTTCCCCGTCCGGAAAAAATGTATACCGGATTCTGGCCTGTCATCAAATGATAATTTCCCAGGGCCTTTGCCTTGGCAACCTGCACCTGTACCATCTCCACATCCTCAAAAGGAAGCTCCTTCATACACCGGAGGGCCTCCCCCACCGTCTCCAGGGTAACGGCGTTTATCACTACCCGCAGACTAGGATTTTTCCCAAGCAGCACTTCCAGAATCTCTTTTAAATTCCCGGAAGAACCGCCGATAAAGGCATGGGTAGGAACCGGCAGGGCCGAAAGGACCTCCGGCGCTTCCCCCTCCGCCACCTCTATGTGGGAGACGGAGAATTTCCTGGCATTTTCCCTAATGAGCTTCACGGCTTCCTTGTTTTTCTCAATGGCCCACACCCGGCCTTTGGGGACCTGCAGGGCTGCCTCTACGGAAACAGAACCCGTACCTGCCCCAATGTCATAGACCAGGGAATCCGGCAAAAGGCCCAGCTTTGCCACAGAGAGACAGCGGATTTCACTCTTGGTCATAGGTGCGGGACCCCGCAGGAACTCTTCGTCGGAAATTCCCAAAGCTCTCCTTCCGCAAAAATCCGGATTCTCTATCAGCGCCCCGCAGAGGCCGTCAAATTCCCGGGTCAAAAGCTCCCCAGGGCTCCCCCGGACAATGCGCTCCTCCGGATAGTGCAGCCTCTCCCCTATTGTCACTTCCGTACCGCCCATTCCATACTTAAGAAGCTCTTCACAGAGGGTTTTCACCGGATTTTTCCCTCCCAGCAGGACAAAGGTGCGGAAATTCTCCCGGACAGCAGCTATCAGGTTTTCCCTGCGGCCATGGAGGCTCATAAGCTTTATGTCCTCCCAGGAAATTTTAAGCCTGCTGCAAAGATAAACCACAGAAGAAATTCCCGGCAGAAGCTCCACCGAAAAGCCTGCCTGCTCCAAAACTTCCGTTAAACCCTTCGCCCCGCTGTAAAAACCTACATCTCCGGACAGGGCCACCGCAGCCTTTTTGTACTCCCTGTGCTCCAGAAGCCAGTCCCTCATCACCTCCGGATCGTAAGCGTCCAAAAAAGGCTTGCCCAGATCCTGGAAGCTCTCCAGCATACGCCCGGCCCCCAGGATACAGTCCGCATCCCGGAAAGCCCGGCGGACCTCCTCCGTCATATTCTCCGGCACACCCATACCGATCCCGGCCAGAATCACCTGCCGCCTTTCTTCCGTCTGCGCCAGGCCCTTTGCAATACCGAACCGCTTCCGAAGCTCCCGGACACCCTCCTCCACGGAAAGCCCGGCCTCTTCCGGAGGGCGGCCGATGAGAATCACACCGGCTCCCGCCCTGCGGGCCGCAGACAGCTTTTCTTCAAACCCTCCCGCTTTTCCCGACTCTTTCGTCACCAGCCAGGAAGCTTCCATCTGGCGAAGCATTGCCAGGTTCAGCTCCTCGGAAAAAGGCCCCTGCATACAGATCAGATGGGAGCCGGAAAATCCAAGTTCCACGCAGTGGGCCACCACCTCCGGGGAAGGCAGCACCCGGGCAAAGATCCGCTCCCGGAAACCCGGAAGCCCGGTAAACCGGTGAAGCTCCTTGCTTCCCGTAGTTACCAGCACCCGGCCGGAGAGTTTCGAAAGCAGCCGGACAGCTTCCTCCACACTCTCCACAAAGATACAGTCTTCCTCCAAAAAAGATGCTTTCGGACGAATCAGGCGGAGATACTCACTCCCGGTTTTCTCACAGGCTTCCCGGATATTCCCGGACACTTCCACCGCATAGGGGTGGGTGGCATCCAGCACCAGAGGACAGCCTTCCCGCCGAAAAAGAGCTTCCATCTCCTCCCTGTTTAAGCGGCCTCTTAGCACCTCCAGCCCGTCACCTGCTTTTGAAAGCTCCAGCCCGTACGCTGTGGCCACACACGCCAGGGTTTCCACTCCTTCGTCCGCCAGCCACCGGCTTAACTCTCTTCCTTCTGTGGTTCCTGCAAATACAATCGCCTGTCTCATACGCCTCTCCCGTTCCTGCCCTTCTAAAACCGCACCTGATAATCCATCAGGGCAAGAGCTGCCGTCACCCCGTTTCCGGACTGCTTACGCCGGAAAAGCTTCCTCCCTCCGGCAGCTTTCAGAGCGCAGCGCTCACACACGTTTCCCACTCCTGTCACCGACTTCACAAACTCCGACTCAGAAAATCCTTCCTCACTGTACACCTCTGCCAGTTCTTCGCTTCTGTAAGTGAGAAGGGGAAGCCCCAGATCCCGGCAGAAAGCCAGAAGGCCCGGTTCCTCCTTTTTCAGATCAATGGTAGCCACTCTGGCGATACTGTAAAGAGAAATCTTGCTTTCTTCACAGAGCTTCCCTACCAGGCTCCAAATATCCTCTTTCGCCGTTCCTTTCTTGCAACCAATGCCAAGGACGGCAATCCGGGGAACCAGATGGAGGGTTTCCGGAAATATATCACAGGTATCATTAAGGGCAATGCTGATCCCGATCCCATCCCGCTTATTGGGAGACAGCTCTGCCGGAATCCTGCTGCAGCACTCAAAGGCACTGTACAGGCCCACGGAGCGGTTCTCCAGAATCTCCGCCGAAATCCTCTTGGCCAGAGCCAGATTGTCCAGATAGAGATTTTCCCGGCGGGCAAAATCATCCACGGAAAACCGTTTTCCCACATCCGTAGCCGTGGTAATCACCGGTGCCGCATGACATAAGGACGCCACTTCCCGGGTGAGCTCGTTGGCTCCTCCCAAGTGGCCGGACAAAAGGGAAATCACATAATTTGCCTGATCGTCCATGCAGAGCACCGCCGGATCCTCCGCCTTGCTCTTTACAAAGGGAGCGATGGCCCGCACGGCAATCCCCGCAGCCCCGATAAAGATCAGGCCGTCACAGGAGGCAAACTGTTCCCCGGTCCAAGACCTCAACGGTTCCTCCACCGGCTGTACCCCCCAGTCCCGGGCTTCTTTCCCTTTTCCCCAGGCAGTACACTTGTGGCCCCTTTGATTCATATATTCCCTGATTTTCTCCCCATACCTGCAGCCTCCACGGCTAAATCCGATAACCGCCAGCTTCATGTGCCTTTCCGCCCTTTCTAAGCTTCTTCCTGTCCCCGCTCTTTTTCCTGCTCATCTGCCATGCGTTTAAGCAGCGCTTCCGCCCCCGGTGTTTCCCCCAGAAGCCCCATTTTCAAGGAAAATGTCATAATCTCGCAGGTAAGGGCCCCTCCGCTTCTATGGTTTACATAAAACGCCATTCGTTCCAGAAGCCTTTCCATAACCCCGGAAAGAAGCCCCTCTTCTTTCAAAATCTCCAGGGCCTCGTCGGTGGTAATACATTCCATCAGTGCCCGGGCCGTCTCTTTCCCGGCTCCCAGCACTGCCCCATGAGCCGCAAGAATTTCCATACGGGCGTCTGCATTCCGGGAATGGGTATTCATAATCCCCCCTGCCAGCTTCACCAGTTTCCCTATATGACCTGCCAGCAAAATCCCTCTGGCCCCGTACTCTGCCGCCGCGTCAATGGCCTCTCCCAGGTAATTGCTGTATTTCACGGACCAGGAGGACAAGCCCGGATACCTGGCATCCAGGAAATCAAGGCCGTAATTGCCGGGAACCAGGAGCAGATACTCCCGGCCCTGTGCTGCTTTCATCCGCAGCTCCGTGCGGACGGTCTCAACCAAAGCCTCTTCACTCATAGGCTCCACAATCCCGCTGGTGCCAAGAACCG
This sequence comes from uncultured Lachnospiraceae bacterium, assembly GCA_910586955.1. GTDB lineage: Bacteria > Bacillota > Clostridia > Lachnospirales > Lachnospiraceae > Laedolimicola. The sequence continues at coordinate 19,883 of CAJUMM010000044.1, forward strand.
ACAGTCCCCCTTGGATTCCCAGCCTGGGATTGAAAGTCTTCCCCGCCAGTTCTTCCCCGCCCGGAATAAAAATCTCTACCGAGAGGCCGCCTGCATACCCGAAGCGGGCGCAGATCTCCTCTATGCCCTCCCGGATCATCTGCCTGGGAACCCGGTTGATGGCTGCACTTCCTACCGGCTGTTCCAGTCCCGGCCTCGTCACCCGGCCCACGCCTTTTCCGCCGTCAATCCAAACTCCCGGCTCCCCGGCCTTCCGGACTTTGGCATAAATCTTGATCCCGTCCGTCACATCCGGATCATCCCCTGCGTCTTTGCATATTCCGCAGCAGGCTTCTTCCGGGGAAAAACAGGCGTCCAGCACCGGAAGGCAAAGACAGATCCCCTTGGGCGTTTTAAGCTCCACCTCCGCTGCCGCTTCCCCGGACAACAGCATCAAGGCAGCTGCCTTGGCCGCAGCAGCCGCACAGGAGCCTGTGGTATACCCCAGGCGCATGGCCCGGTTGTTTTTATACACATACTGTTCCAGCATAACTGTCGGTTCTCCTTTGGCCCGCCCGGTTCCGGAAGGCAGGCCGCCCATTCCTGTCTTTTCTCAGCTCAAGTGCTCGTATGCCTCCACCTTCCCGTCATTCCAGCCGGGCAGGCCGTAATAGAGAGCCAGGGCGTATTTATAAAGGCTGTAGGCCGTCACAGCCCCGGTCCCCTCTCCCAGGTGCATACCGCCGTAGATCACGGCCTTAAGCCCCAGGGCATTAAGCATCATCTCTCCCGCCGGTTCCGCAGAGCAGTGAGTGGGAACCATATAAGGTTTGCAGGCAGGTACCAGCCGGGCTGCGCATAAGGCCGCTACCGCCGAGATAAAGCCGTCGATAAGAGCCGGAACCCGAAAGACCGCCGCCCCGATATAGCAGCCCATCATCCCGGCAATATCCAGGCTTCCCACCTTGGAAAGCACATCCAGAATATCCTCTTTTTCCGGCCGGTTTCTCTCAATGGCCCGCCGGATCACCTCTATTTTGCGCTGAAGGCCTTCACTGGAAAGCCCGGCTCCCCGGCCGGTCATTTCTGCGGGATCCCGGGAGAGAAGCACCGAAGCCATAGCCGAACTGGGAGTGGTATTTCCAATCCCCATCTCTCCGGTAATAATCATCCGGCAGCCTTCCCGGTAAAGCTCCTCCACGGTACGGATCCCCACCAGGATCCCCTCGAGGGCTTCCCGCCGGGTCATAGCCGGCTCCCTGGCAATATTGCCTGTGCCATAGCGCACCACCCGGTTCCGGATCCGGGGATGCTTCCCTTCCGTGAGCATTCCGATGTTCACGGGAATCACCTCGATCCCTTCGGTCTTTGCCATGACGCACACGGAAGAAATCCGCTCTCCCATATTTTCCAATACCTGGGCCGTCACCTCACTGCCTGTCTGGCTGACCCCTTCCGCCACCACCCCGTTGTCCGCCCCCATAATAACTACCGTGGGCTTCTCGGGCCTGGGCTGGGCTGTTCCGTAAATCCCGGCCAGCTGCAC
>CAJUMM010000044.1:21417-22907 GCA_910586955.1 uncultured Lachnospiraceae bacterium
CTTTCCCATTCCCCGAAGAGGTTTACATAAAGAATCCCAATGGCGCCAGGCCTCCTCCATGGCCTCTTCGTCAAGAGGGCGGATGCGTCCGGCATACGTTTCCAGTGTCTCCTGTTCCATTTTCATCCCCGTCCTTCCCTTTACTTCTGATATAGCATGGCGTTACAGATGGCAGCGGCAATATTGCTTCCTCCTTTGCGCCCTCTGGGCACAATATAGGGAACTCCCGCCGTCATAATCAGTTCCTTGGCCTCCACCACGTTTACAAAGCCCACCGGAGCGCCGATAATCAGGGCCGGCCGGAACGTTCCCTCCCGGATCAGCTCAAAAAGCCGGATCAGGGCCGTAGGCGCATTTCCCACTGCAATTACCAGATCTCCGGAAAGCCCGGCCGCCCGTTCCATACAGACGGCAGCTCTGGTACATCCCCTGCGGGCCGCTTCCTCCGCTACTTCCGGGGCATCCATAAAACAATGCACTTCCCCGCCGTACTCCGAAAGCCGCTTCTTGTTGATTCCCGAAGCCGCCATACGGGTGTCCGTCACAATGGAAGCTCCCTTTTTCAGAGCTTGCGTTCCAATCCTTGCGGCTCCCTGGGAAAAACAGAGATTGTCCGCATAGTCAAAATCCGCTGAGGTGTGGATACAGCGCTTTACAATGGAAAATTCCGGCTCCGGCCAGGTTCTTCCCTGAAGCTCCTGTCCGATGATCTCCATGCTCCGGGCTTCAATCTCCGCCGGTTTTACATGTTTTATTTGTTCCAGCATCACTATGCTCCTCCTATTCCAGTTCCATTTAAAATCCCATAGATTCTCTCCATGTCCAGGGACCGGCGCACAAGGTCCGCCAGCTTGTCATACTCCCGCTGCTTGTAGACCTCGGGGTCGAAATGCCATTCCTTGGGCTCAAGGCCTTTGCGGATGCGCAGGCGGTTCACTGTCAGGGACGCCAGATCCCCGGAATCAAAGATTCCGTGAAGATAGGTACCGAAAACCGTTCCGATGGCATTGCACAAGCCGTCCACCCGCCCGTCCTCCAGGCGGACGGTCTCCTGGCAGCGGCCCAGATTCCAGGTGCGGCCCATGTGGATCTCATAACCCTGCACCTCTTTTCCCGTTGCACTGTATCGTACATCCTCCTCCCGGATCACGCAGCCGCTGATCCGGGTGCGGGTCTTGCCCTGCCGGAAGACGGTCCGGGCGTTCAGAAGCCCCATTCCCTGCATGGAGCCGCCGTGCTCCACCTGATCCGGATCCTCCAGAAGCTCTCCCAGCATCTGGTAGCCCCCGCAGATTCCCACCACCGGGGTTTTGCGCTGGGCCTGGTACACGACGGCCGCCTCCATGCCGGAATCCCGCATCCACTGCAGATCGTCCATGGTATTCTTCGTTCCCGGAATGAGGATAAGGTCCGGCGTTCCTAAGTATCCCGCCTCCTTCACATAAGATCGGAAGAGCACACGTCTGAACTCCAGTCACGCACACAAATCT
>CAJUMM010000045.1 GCA_910586955.1 uncultured Lachnospiraceae bacterium
CTGCAGATCAGGAGATCCGGAGGCTCAAATCTTATCTGTCTCATCTGGAAAACACCCAGACAGATCTTCTGGCCCAGGCAGGTGCCCAAGCCGGCACAGGCGGAGAGTTTACCGGGGAGGCCACCATAAGCGCAGACCAGATCACGGTTTCGGAACCGGTATCATTTTAGTACAGACGAAAAGGGATGCCAGAACAGACTGGCATCTCTTTTTTTGAGCAAAAAAACGGCCCGCATCCTCTGTATACAGGGGGCTGCGGACCGATAGCCGGCTTCTACTTTTCGTCGGACTCTCCATAGTACGCGCTGAAGAGATCGTTGACTGCCTTATAAGTCTCACCTGAAATAGACGGAAGAGAACCGCCCCAGGCTTCCTCTGCCTGCTTGTAGCCTTTCTCAATGGCTGCCTGCATCTCTTTCATCTTCTCCGGATCGTCTCCTGCCAATGCCTGGGCAAAGTCAAAGAGTCTCTGGGAAGTCTGCTTTACACCCCAGTAACCATCCTCGGAAATGGCCGCCTGTGCGTCAGCCTTGGTCTGTGCGTCTACGGTAAAATTGCCGCTGGCAATGGTCTTCCAGAGATTGTCGCCCTGTACTGCCAAACCGGTGATGCCCTGCTTCTGGAACATCTGCATTACCATATTGGTAAAACGGGCCGTCTGGTTCTCCATGTCTGCCTTCAGGCTGCTCACCAGAGCCGCTCTCTCGGAATCGCTCATTTTCTTTGTTACCTGGGAGTCCTTGCTGAACTCTACCCGATCCGTATTCGGCTTGGTTGTCTTGTCGGCTACGGCGCCCACTTCATTCTTATCCTGTTTTGTGGCAGCCTCTGCAGCCTTCACCGCTGTATTTGCATTTACGGAAGCATATCCGGAAGTTGTCTGGACATTCTGATAATAGTTATCTTCAAGTCTCAAACCCTTTTCCCCCTTTCTGAGATAAGTATGGATTGTTAGAAAAATCGTGGAGATTCTCTATATTACCTATATCGGCAGGGAATCCCAAAAGTTAAGCATTCTGCCAAAATATGCACTAACCGGAAAATACTTTCCATCCCAGAAAGAAAAGCCCCGCCGCAGCTGCCAGAATAGCTGCCCGCAGAAGAGCCCGATCCGGCTTTTTCTCCGGTTCCTGCCTCTTTCTCTCCGCCTCTGCCAGCATGGCCCAGGAACCAAGACGCTGGGCGCCCAGGGAAATTCTGCTTATTTCCTCCTCCCCGCCCAAGGCCTTTTGAAAGCTGCGCCAGTTTTCTTCCAAAAGCCGCAGCCCCCGCTGCAGTGCTTCCTCCTGGGACTGCCCGGCAGCCGCAGGAAAGAAAGCCTCTTTCTCCGAATAGGCATCCCGGTTCCGGAAAGAAGAATCCCCCTTCTTCTCCTGAAAAAGCCCCAGGGCATAAGACAGTCCCTCTTTCGCGGTCTTCTGAGAATCCCCTGTCTTCCTGTACAGATCCGTCATATAATAATACACCCGGCGGGCTCCCTTGGAAGAGAGATAATAATCCACCATCCGCTGGATCAGGCTTTCCATGGGAGCCGCCAGTTCCCTGGCTTCCGCACTGCCTCCTCCGGAAGCATACAGCTGTCCTTTTACAAAAGTCAAAGCAGCAAAATATCCCGCCGCCTCCTCATTGCCGCCGGTTCCCCCAAGACTCTCAAAAAGACGGCTACTCTCCTTTAAATGACTGGCAAAAAGTTCCGCCCTTCTAAACTCCTGCTCCGGAAAAGGCGGCTTCCCTGCTAATGCGGAGGCCCGCTGTCCTATCTGTACTTCTCCGGATTTCCTCTGGGCGTCAAAATCCCGGTTTATCTCCACACCGCCTTTTAAGGAGGGACGGTAAAGCCTGCCCTCCTCCGATGGCACCGCCCTGGCTCCGGATATGGGCTGCTGGAAAGCCTTTGACTGGACACCGCCGGTCACCGGCATCTTTCCGCTGCCGGCACCTTCTTCTGTTCCCAAAGCCCTCCTCCGGAAAAATTGTTCCGTTTTCCCCGGATCCGGGGATTCTCCTGTTGTTCCCTTATAGAAGCGGATCCAAATCCGCCTGGCGGTTTCCGTCTGTCCGGTCTGTCCCAGCAGATCCATAAGATTTTTCAACCGCACTTCCATGAGAAGATTGAGTTTTTCCATCAAAACCTCATCCAGACGGATTATCTCTTCCTTCTGCTCCTCCCCTGTGGTATGAGTCAGGATCGCCTCCAGAAGGGCCAGATACAGCTTAGACAGCCGGACCAAATCCCCGGAGATACTTCCCGCCGGAACAGGCTGCCAGTTCTTTAATGCCTCCCAAAGCTCCTGTTCCATCTCCAGGGTCCAGCGGAAGTCCTCCTCCATCTGCTTCTCCTCCAGGCCAAACCACTTGCTCTGTCTGGAAAGCTTAGGTGTATCCCGGTATTCCCGCTCCTTTTCTTTCTTCTCCCGCTGTTCTTCCTCCAGACGTTCCCTGGTTTCCTCCGCCTGCCTGGCTGCCTGGGCAACCAAAACCCGGCCGGCTTCCAGCTCTGCAAACTTCCTGGCTGAGCGTCCCTCTGCTCCAACAGCGGCTGCCGAAACCTGGCCGCCTAATTCCTTTCCCTTCAGCTTCTCCATTTCCCCACCTAAAAACATCTTTCTTTACAAAAAGCCCTGGGAAGCAAAGCCTCCCAGGGCATATGTAACTTTTTTTAATACTTGCTGTTGTTGTCTCCCGCATAGGAAGAAGGCGTATAACTGCTCTCATAGCTCACGGAAGGTGCAATCTCTTCCATTGCCATGGGCTCCTCCTCATAGGAAACAGAGACAGAAGCGGAAGACGCATCGCTGCGCAGTTTGAACTTCCGCACCTGGGTCTTCAGCATCTCTGCCTGGCTGGAAAGCTCCTCGCTGGCAGCCGCACTCTGCTCCGCTGTTGCAGAGTTGGTCTGAACCACGCTGGAAATCTGATCGATTCCCTGGGTAATCTCCTGGATAGAGCTGGACTGCTCGCTGGTAGCCTGGGAGATCTTATCTACCACATCCACGGCAACCTTGGTACTCTCTACAGTCAGCAGAAGGGCACTGGCTGTGCTGTCTGCAATCTTAGTTCCGTTCTCTACTGCCTGGATGGACTCCTCAATAAGGGCCGTAGTATTCTTGGCCGCTTCCGCACTCTTGGAAGCCAGGTTTCTCACCTCGTCTGCCACAACGGCAAAGCCTTTTCCTGCAGAACCTGCCCGGGCTGCCTCTACGGCTGCGTTAAGGGCCAGGATATTGGTCTGGAAGGCAATATCCTCAATGGTCTTAATAATCTTGCCGATCTCATTGGAGCTCTGGCTGATAGCAGACATGGCGGAAATCATATCCTCCATCTTCTGGTTGGAAAGGGTCAGCTCCTCGCCTGCTTTTCCTACCTGCTCGCTGGCAGTCTTGGAATGCTGTGCAGTCTGGACCACCTTCTCGGAAATCTCGTTGATAGCAGCCGCAAGCTGCTCAATGGAGCTGGCCTGCTCGGTAGCGCCCTGGGAAAGAGCCTGGGCACCGGAGGACACCTGATCCGAGCCGCTGGCTACCTGATCGGAAGCCTCATTGATCTTGCTCAAGGTATTGCTCAAGTTCAGATTCATCTTGCGGACCGAAGCCAAAAGGGGCTCAAAATCGCCAACATAGGAATCCTCTGCCTGGGTACGCACATTGAAATTGCCTTTTGCCATCTCCGCCATAATGCGGTTCAGGTCGGTGATCATGGAATTAAGCTCCGTACAGGTACGGCGGAAACTGGCTACCAGGGCACCAATCTCGTCATTTCCGTTATAGGTCAGATCGTTTTCCAAGATACCTTTTGACAAATTCTTGGCTGCACCCTCCACCTCATTAATAGGCCTTACAATGGAAGCCGTAACCTTAATGCAGATTACAAAGGCCAGCACAACCGCCACAATCAGAAGAACCAGCACCAGAATCATATTCTGATTGGTAGACTTCATGCTCTCATCCAAAGTCTCGTCCTGCAAAGTAGAGGTAAAGCCGTCCAGAACCAGAGCCTGGGCAACCAGCTGATCCAGCTTCGGCGTACACTCCTCCACCAGCATCCGCTCCGCTTCCGTCATTCCGGTGGTGTTCATGGAACTGGAAGACAGCTCTGTCCGCAGAGCTTCTTCTACTTTAGTTCCAATGGCAATCCACTCCTCCATCAGCTGTGCATATTTGTTAACCTCTCCGGCATCCAGGATATTCATCTCCTGCAGATTGCTGATATTGGTCTGGATCTCGGAAATCAGTTTGTTGACTTCCTGGGCATTGGTCTCAAAATTAGCACTGTCCTTTGCCAAAGCCATATCCCGGAGCAGCCGGGCTGCCGTATTGGTATTCATACGGCTGTTGCGCACCAGGCTTCTGGCCGCCATAGCACCGTTGGCAAAATTATCCAGGTTGTCATTGGCAGCGCTCAGCTTAGATATGGAAAGAACAGCAATGAGTACCGTCAATACCAAAATAAGTGCATAGCTGACTAACAACCTGCTTTTGATCTTCAACTTCTTTAACATTTCGTTCCCCTTCTTTTCTCCGTTTTTGCAGTAACGATCTATTTTCCGTGTAGAATTACCACTTACTGCCTGTGCTTTTAAATCTCATTTTATTTATCTTACCGCATTTATCTTCTATTGTCCAGCAGAAAGAAATTGAAATATTTGTAATATCTTAATCTACCCGCAGACGGAATCTGCCGGTCAGTTCTTTAAGCATCTGGGACTGTCCGGACAACTCCTCGCTGGCCGCCGCACTCTCCTGGGCCGTGGCAGAGTTGGTCTGCACTACGCTGGAAATCTGATCCACGCCCTGGTTGATCTCCTGGATGGAGTTGGCCTGCTGCTCTGCCGCCAAAGTAATCTTGCTCACCAGATCCACGGCGTTCTTGGTGCTCTCCACCGTAGACAAAAGAGCTTTGGCCGTGCTGTCGGCAATCCTGGTACCGTTCTCCACTGCCTGCATGGAACCCTCAATCAGAACCGTGGTATTTTTAGCTGCCTCCGCACTCTTGGAAGCCAGGTTTCTCACCTCATCCGCCACGACGGCAAAGCCCTTTCCTGCAGAGCCTGCCCGGGCCGCCTCTACTGCAGCATTCAAAGCCAGGATATTGGTCTGGAAGGCAATATCCTCGATGGTCTTGATGATCTTTCCAATCTCTCCGGAACGATCGCTGATCTCCGACATGGCTCCGATCATCTCCTGCATCTTCTGGTTGGAGAGGGTCAGATCCGCACCTGCGTTCTCCACCTGCTCGCTGGCCAGTTTCGCATTCTCCGAAGTCTTCTTTACCTGATCGGAAATTTCCGCCAGGGAAGCCGCCAGCTGTTCCACGGCGCTGGCCTGCTCGGTAGCGCCCTGGGAAAGTCCCTGAGCACCGGAAGACACCTGATCGGAACCGCTGGCCACCTGCTCGCTGGCCTCATTGATCCGGACTAAAGTGCCGCTCAAATTCCGGTTCATCTCCCGGATAGACATGAGAATCGGCTTGAAATCATTGACATAATACTCTTCCGCCTTGGTGCGGATATCGAAATTACCCTTTGCCATCTCGTCCATCAAATAGGACAGATCACCGATCACGGCCGTAAGAGCCGTACAGGTCCGGCGGAAGCTTTCTGCCAGGACGCCCAGCTCATCCTTGGATTCATAGGTGATCTCATTTTTTACATTACCACTGGAAATCTCCTTGGCTACCTGCTCCAGTTCATAGATAGGCTGGGTCAGGCCTTTGATCAGGACCATCATAATCACAATGGAAATTACGATGCCGAGAACCAGAAGGACCAGCAGGAACAGGGTTGAATTATTGGTGATATTCTTTGTGGATTTATCCGAATCCTCAGCCCTGCTATTGGCCTCCTGCCGGAGCTGGTCTGCCGCAGCCGCGCTCTCCGTAAAGATCTGGCCGAAATCCCCGGACATAATCTGTTTTGCCCGGTCCCAGTTTCCCTGCTCCATATAACCCATGATCTCTCCGATCATAGCCTGGGCCTGGCTGCTCTGATCCTGCAGGATCTTAACTGCCGCCGCATTGGTCTCGGGTATTTTCGCCAGTTCTCCGATTCCTTCCGTTGCCTTGGAAGCACTGGCCATAATATCATCCGCATACTTCTCTACATTCTCTTCCAGCAGGGCGGAGTTCAGAAGCCCCCATACCTCAAAAATCTCTTTGGACACCATCATGGCTTCGCTTGTCTCTACATACGGCCCGGTGTACATGTCATGAGCCTTGTCTCCTACGGAACGCAGGGCGCTGACAGACAGGATTACCAAAATAACGCTGATCAGCAGAATCGTACCGAAAGAGATCATCAATTTCTGTGAAATCTTCAAATTTTTCATGTCATTCCATCCTTACATCTTCTTTAGACTTTTTTTCATCAAGCTGCTTTTTCCTGGAAACCCTCATCCTTCTTATGCGGATGATACAGCAGGGAAAATACAGCCAAGGAAACTTTTTCAACACCGGAAACAGGGTTTCCATATACTCCCTCTTAGGAAACAGCAGTTCCTTCTCCTTATTCTGCCATTCACTCTCCCGGTCTCTCTGGTAAAAATCTGCCACGTCCTGTATAAGGGGCAGGATTTTCTCGCTCATCTGCCTGCCCTGCTCGCCCCTGGAAAAGATATAGAGTTCCATAGCGCTGTAAATTTCCATGTCGTTGCAGACTTCATTCCCGAACCAGATATCTCCCAGTTTCATAAAATGCCTGGAAAAAGTCTGGATCCGTTTCTTTTTTAAAACCCTGTTTATGTAGGACCAGTCCAGCTCCTCTTCGTGCCGTTTCACATAAAGCCAGAAATCCAGCACCGTCCGTATGGTCGCCCTTCCCAAAGCATATTCATTGGCCGCACGGCCCGCCATGTAGAGATAGGCTTCCTCCTCATCAAAACTACGGAGATACCGGTATCCCTTCACTTTGGAAAACATCCGCAGGGGAGAATCAAAATACTTTTCCAGCCTTCCGGCCACAAACCGCAGCTTCTCATAAAAAGCTACATAAACCCCGGGAATTTTGTAGTACAGGATCCCGTCGTCCTCCCGGTTCTCGTGAAGCTCATAATCCATGCTCCGCATCATGGTGTCAATCCGGTGCAGCTCCCCCTTGGGAATCCAGATGCGGATTCGATCCATCTTCCGCAGCTCTCCCTGAGGATAAAGATCCCGCAGGGTGCTCCCCTCCAAAATCATAAAATAAATCCGGTGCCGCTCCAGCTGCCACCTTAGAACTTCCTCCGCACTCCGGTATACGGGAATATTCTTTAGTTCTCTCTGATAACTCTCATAGAAAAGAGTCTTTGCTTGTTTCTCTATGTCCGAGCCAAATCCCAAGATGCCAAGATAAATTAAATTCGCCACCTGATTGGCCTCTGCCACCTGATACAGGTTTCTCCAGGACATCAGGCTGTTTGAAAGGACAGGAGTCTTCTTTTGATTCATGACTGCCGATGCCACCAGAAGCAGATACCGGCACTCCTGCTGCATTACGTTCATCAAAGAAACCTCTTTCTCCAAGAAAAAGGGCTGCTGGCAGCCCTTTGACTTTTATGCGAAATAATCCATCATCAGTCCGAGAGCCATATAATTATTCATTGTGTACGCACCTGACTTGGAAAAGGTATTTAAAAACGAAAAAGAATCGCTGCCCGTCATCATCTGCGTCTCTCTCTCCTGCTGTTCTCCCCGGAGAAGCCTGGAGGAACTCACCTGCAGGGCGGAAGAACCCCTGTCAAAAGCTGCCTGCGCAATACCGTTCCGGCCGGAAATCACTTCCCGCACCACATTCGGTTCTTTCTTCAGATTCTTTTCCAGCTCTTCCCGGTCAAAGGAAAGGGTGCCGTCTTTATTCATGGTAATCCCGGCCTTTCCCAGGGACTGGCTGGAGCTTAAGTTCCGTACCATATTCCGGAGCTGGTTGTTCACCTCCATGCCCTTATCCGTATTGCTGCCCAGGAACTCCAAAGCTTTATTGTAGCTCTTCACCAGATCTCCTACAGCCGAGGCCAGCTTATCGTTGTCCACCTGCTGGGAAATCGTCGTAGTTCCTTCCTTCTTCAACGTAGCTTTGATACGTCCCATATCCAGGGAAACTTCATTTCCCGAGGAAACATAATTTACACTTCTGCCATCCTGGGTTACCGTATACCTGGCATTCTGGGCCGCCTGGGCCGTCTCCTCAAGTCCCGCTGCGGCTCCGGTACTGCCGCTGACCTGGAAGGTATTGCCCTCCCCTGTCTTCTTGCCGGTTACCTGAAGGGAAACCTTGCCGTCTTTCTCCACCACGCTGGCCGTAACACCTGCATACTTGTTCCCGTTGATCTGCCCGGCTGCCTCTTCCAGCATCTCCCGGTTTGTGCGGAGACTCCCGTTCTGCTTCCGGGCGTCTACTTTCACGGATGCGTAGGAGGTTCCCCCTGCCGCATTCCGGGATACAATGTTGAACTCCATCCCCTCGGAAGCCTTTGCAGCAGCATCCACTGCAGCACTTTCATTCATCTGCCCCTTGGCCGTCTGATTGACTGTAAGAACCAGCTCCTGCCCGGAACGAAGGCTGAAACGTTCTTCCACCTCCGCAACCGATGTATCGGAACTTCCTGCGGTGAGAGCACTGGCCGCCCCGGAGGTATTGGTCCCTCGGAGGGTATTGGCCGACTGCATCAAATCCGTCATAGTGGAATTGTAGTCTTTCAGGAAATCCAGACTGGAATCCTTGACAGAGCTGCCCACCCGGGGTACCGGGGAAACTGCCTGACGTGTGGAATGATAATTCTGCAGAGCCTGCTGCAGCCGAAGCTGGTTAATGGATGTCGAATAGTTCAGATAGCTGCTCATATATGAGCCGATACTTCCAACTGCCATATCCTTTTGCCCCCTTTTTCTCCAATTCATACCTGAATGGGCATAAAAAGCCCTTAAGGCATAATTTTAGATACTCCTATTGTTATATCGGATGTAAACTTATAAAAATAACAGAAAATTTAAAAAAAGTTGTTTTTTTGTCTGTTTCTCTCTTCCCGCATCTGAAGCACCCGGCGTTCCTCATAGATATCCAGGGCTTTGGTGCTGTACCCTGCATTTTTCTCGTCTGCCACCAGCATTCCCTCCACCAGAGTCAGAACCCGCTTGTGCATAATATTAACCAGCTCCACCGAATGGCTGCTCACAATTACGGTGACGCCTCTGCGGTTTACCTCATCCAAAAGGCACATCATATCCCATGCCATATCCGCATCCAGATTTGCCGTGGGCTCGTCTGCCAGAAGAATCTGCGGGCCTGTCACCAGGGCACGAGCCAGAAGAACACGGGCCTCCTGTCCCACGGAAAGCTCCTGGGGATAGCGGTCCGCCTTAGCAGCCATTCCTACGCTGCCCAGGGCTTCCATAATAGGCTTCCGGCTCTTTCTGGGAGAATAGCCGCAGGAACGCAGGGCCAAAAGAATATTTTCATATACGGTCCGGTCCCGGAGACACTGCATATCCGGCTGCATAATTCCGAATTTTCTCCGGAAGTAGGGCAGCTCCCGTTTTTTCAAAAGGCCGATATCCTCCTGATCCACGAAGATGCGCCCCCGGCTTACCTCTTCCTGCCTGCTCAGGAGCTTTAAGATACTGGACTTTCCCACACCGCTCTTTCCTATTAAAAATACAAATTCACCCTTTTCAATCCGAAAAGAAATATCCTCCAGCACCAACTCGTCCGGTTCAAAAATTTTTGACACCTGATCAAACACAATCTGGGGCATGCCGCCACCTCGCTCTTTCCTGCTCTCGTGAAAATTTTACAATATTTCACCAAAAAAAGAAAGGGTGAATTTAAAATTCCACCCTTTCTCCCGCCGGAGCAGCTCTCAGCTCTCCTGATAGAAGGAATCCTTCCCTGCCAGACGCACGCTGATTCCGCGATCCAGCTCCACTGTCTTCTCCAGCGTCCTCCTAATATTATCTCCTATCTCCCCAAGCTTCTTCTTCTCAAAGGAGTCTTCCAAAGAGGCTCTTGTCTCACCCTTCAAGAGACTTAAGACTTCTGCCTGCTCCTCCTCATTTGTACACTGGAGAAGCAGATAAATCCTCTCTGTACTTTCCGACAGATAATCCAGGCTCTCCTGCCTCATCTCCAAAAGCATCTGTGCAGCCACCCGGTCATCCCTGGATAACACATCCGCAATTTCCTTTGTGACACGAAGCACCTCATTGATGGTTTGATACCGTCCCTGGGCCTGCTTCAAAAGCTCATTCCAAAACTCCTGCTCCGCCATATCTTCTCCCCTCAGTTGTTGAGCATTTTGCTGGCTTCCCGGAATGCTTCCCGCAGCTCCTCCACCAGGGATTTCAAATCTGCAATAGCTTTCGGGTTCCTGCCTGCACTGATGCGTCCAAGTTCAAAGATAAAGAAATCATACATGGCATACAGCTCTTTGCTGATAGCATAGCTTCTGTCCAAGGTAATCCTAAGATACTGTACAATCTCCCTGGAGCGGACAACCGACTGATTAAACAGCTGCTCATCCCCTACTTCCAGTGCCAATTCTGCCCTGGTCAGCCTTTTTACCAGCTCATCAAACAAAAGCAGAAGCATCTCACTGGCCGTCATGGTGCTGACAGACTGGGTTTTATATTGCTGATAACCGTTCATTGTAAATCCCTTTCCTGTTCTTTGTTCTGCGCAGCCCCGGCAGGCCCATATGCCTTGCGTTTTCCTCTTCTCTTAGAAGCCCAGGCCGCTTAAATAGCTGCTCTGGGAATTCATCTGGGAGATGAGTGTCTCAAGCTGCGTAAACTGTTTGATATAACGATCCTGCTCCGATTTCAGACGGGCTTTCAGATTCGCCAAAATCTTATCCACATCCTTAATCTCATTGCTGATGCTGTTGTTCAAAATACTCAAGGGCGATTTGGTGGATCCGGCCTTCTCAATCAGGATACCCTTCGTCACACCCAAAGTCTTCACATACTTATCCATGCCGTTCTTCAAATTCACGGCAAATCCGGCTTTCACCTCAAAGGCGGAGCGATCCGCCTTGGGATTCTTGGCCAGGGCGGCCTGATAGCCTGCCTCGTCAAAGCTGGCTTCCTTGGTAAAGAAATTCTTCACCGCATCGGGATCCTTCTCCAGAGCCGCTTTAAACTTAGCCTCGTCAAAGGAAAGCTTTCCGTTATCCTGCCAGTTGGTGGATACGGAGATTCCCATCTCGCTCATCTTCTGCTGATCCGCCGGGCTGATCATCCACCGGAGATCGTCGGCCAGGCTGCGGAGCTCGCTGGAATTGTAGAGGAGGCCCGCCTTTGCCTTCTCCTCCCAGAGCTTGATCTCGTCCTCACTCATCTCTTTCTTCTGCTCGGAGGTCAGAGGGGCATAATCCCGGTCCGGCCTGGTGGTCAGCTGGGTATTCACCATCTCCAGAATCTCGTTGTACTCTTTCACCAGATCCGAAACGGCAGAAGTAATCTTATCGGACTCTATATTGGAGGTAAAGGTAACGGCCTGCTCCGGATCGTTCTCAATGAGATTTCCGCTGTCGTCGTAGCCGAACTTGCCCTTCACCGTAATATCCAGGCCTTCAATCGAGAAGCTGTTGCTCCCCCGGGTCAGATTTACCACCTCATCAGAGCCTGCATACTTCACGGCCACGATTGCATCCTGGCCTGCGCTGAAGGTATTGCCGCTGCCGATGGCAGAAGCGTTCTCCGAATCGATTTCCTGGCCGAAGAGCAGCTTGGCGCCCTCGCCCTCCAGCTGGATCAGGCCTGCGGCTCCATCCTCCGTGGCCTCCACCACGAATTTGTCCGCCGTGGAGAGGTAGGAAATCTTCACCCCTGCGTCCGCCTCGTTGATCTGCCTCATAATGAGGTTCATGGAATCGTTCTCGCTAAACTCAATGGTCTTTCCATTAATTTTCAGCTCGTATTTTCCATCTGCATTCGGTGTGGCATTCCCAAGATTCATGCCGGAATCCTTCAGGCTGGTATTTAAGTTCACCCGGTTGGATTCCCCTGCAATAATGTCCAGGCCGCCGTAGGAGGACATAAGGGAAGCCCAGCCTCCCGTAAGGGTCAGAGTGGAACTGGTATCTTCCTTGGGAGTTACCCCGTCGTCTTCCTTCTTGTTGGGAATGGTGGTCTTAAAAGTGAGGCGCTGTCCCTTGGTGGCATCCGTGGCATCCACATCCTCCAGATCTACAGTCACTCTCCCCTTGCCAAAAGCAGCGTCCAGGCCTTCCTGAAGTTTATCTTTCACATAGGTCAGGCCGTTATCGGAGCCGAGATTGGCCCGGATCTCCTCAGCTGTGGGAAGGGTAATGGTCTTGGACTTGCCGTTGTAGCTGAAGGTCAGCTCCTTCTCTCCCATACGTTTTGCGAAATCCTGGTTGTCTATAAGCTTTGCCTCTTCCTGGGCCTTGTACGCCTCACCCTTTGTAAGTTCCTGTCCCTCAGAACCCGGCTTCGTGGTAAAGCCCAGAGCCTCCAGGGCCGAACTGTCGTGAAGGGTTACTTTATTGTTCTCGTCCTTGCTGACAAAGGCAATCTTGCCGTCCACCACCTGGGCTTCCACATGATTGAGCATATTGTCATTCTTGGGAGCTCCCGCATAATCCACCTTGGTCTGCTGGAGGGATGCGTTGATGGCTTTCACCGCCGCTTCCACATCCTGGGTTCCGTCCGCCAGCATGTAGGGCTCCAGACGGGAAGAAAGGCTTACGGCATAGCCGTTATCCCCAATCTTGAAATTCAGCTCCTTGTCGGTGAGGGTGTTCATAGGAACATCCCCGGTGTTGATGGCGCCTGTCTTCAAAGCGCTGTCGGAAGCCTTCCCTGTCATGAGGCTGGCATTTTTCGCCATCTGCTGGACGCCTACGATAGAAACGCCGGCTGCAGCTTTGGAGGTTCCCGTCACACCGATGTACTTGCTGTTCTTTCCGTTGACCGTAGTGCTGGCCGCATTCCAGAAGCTGTCGCTGAAGAGATTGGTCTTGGATGTCATGGTGGCCGTATATTTATCCGCAAAGGCAATGAGTTTATCACTGATGCTGCGGTAAGCTTCCTGCTGCCACTCCAATTTCTGCTTTGCCTGCAGGTTCTTATTAATCTTAGACTGGGTTCCAGAGGTCATGCCCTCAATCAGCGTGTCCCTGTCCAGGCCGCTGGAAAGCCCGCCGTATCCTCTCAAACTGGACATTGCACTGTTAGTCGATGCACTCAGGCTGCTGATACTAGCCATATAAACCACTCCTTTTCTATTTCTTTTTCGTATCATTCTGAGACAATTTCCAAATTACTCTGTACTTATTTATCGGCATATAGTATACTTTAATTAATACTTGAATTGAGATTTTCACAACTATCTTAGAGAAACGGAGGAATTTATTTTGGCTACAATCATTGCACTTACCAACCAGAAGGGCGGTGTGGGCAAGACCACTACTTCAAGTGCTTTGGCAGCCGGACTTACCAGAGAGGGCAAAAAAGTACTTGGCATTGACCTGGATCCTCAGGGCAACTTCGGATTCAGCCTTGGCCTTGATATTGATAATTCGAAAACCATTTATGAAGTACTAAAGTACCAGATACCCATTGAAGCGGCTATCCAGCCCACGGAATACTGCGATCTGGTAACTTCCAATATTCTTTTAAGCAGCGCCGAGCTGGAGTTTAACGAACCGGGCCGGGAGCTGATGCTGAAAAGGCTTCTGATGCCTGTGGAGGACCATTACGATTTCATTATTATCGATACGCCTCCGGCCTTAAATATCCTGACGGTAAACGCCTACTCGGCTGCAAATTACCTGATCATTCCTATGGTTTCCGAGATCTTAAGCATTGTGGGCGTGGCCCAGATCAAGGAAACCATCAATTCGGTCCGGCAGTCCGTCAACCCCAATCTCCATGTGCTGGGAATCCTGCTGACCAAATTTAACCGGCGCACCATTCTGGCCCGGGAGGTAAAGGAAATGGCGGAAAGCATTGCCGCCCAGATCAACACCTCCGTATTTGATATCCAGATCAGGCCCAGCGTTACGGTGGCGGAAGCCCCCGCTCACGGGGAGAGCGTTTATGATTATGCCCCCCACTCCAAGCCTTCCCAGGATTACCAGGAATTTGTCCTGGAAGTATTAAAGAAGATTCACCAGCAGGAGGTTGCACATGGCACGCAAAAGTAATAAAACAGCACACGTATTAAACCTGCTGGCCGGACAGGATACAAACGAAGAACCGGAAAAGGAACCGCAAAAAGAACCGGCCGGGGAAACCTCCGGGGCCCCGGCAGAACCTTCTGCTCCGGCAGCTCCGGCTTCCGGGACGGATGCCGCACCGGCTCCCGCTCCTTCTCCCCAAGCCCAGCCGGAGGTTCCTCCCCATATCTCCATCATTGACAACGGCTCCCCGGAGGAAGACCCGGTGGCGGAGCAGATCCGGGCAGAACTCCTGAAAAACCTGGAGCCGGAGGAAGAAAAAGTACCGGAGCCGGAAACTGCCAAGGAAAAACCGGCGGAACCGGAAAAGGCCGCAGAACCGGAACCCCTGGCGAAGGAACCGGAGGAGGCAAAGCCGGCAAAACCGGAGCCTGTAACGGAGAAACCGGCAGAGGAAAAGCCGGCGGAGCCGGAAATCACCCAGCCAGCCGCCCCCCCAGTGGAGAAATCCCCGGAGCCCCCGGCAGCACCGGCGGAGAAGCCGGCGGCAGCGGAAACCGTGCCGGAAAAGGCGGAAGAACCGGAACCGGACTATTGTATGGTTAATGTGATGGAGCGGATCGTGCAGGATAAGATCATCTACTTTATGAAGCAATTTGAGGTCTGCACCTGCGACCGCTGCAAGACCGATACCATCGCCCTGACCTTAAACGGGCTTCCCGCCAAATACATGGTAATGGATAAAGCTGCCGTAGATCCCATGATAAGCTTTCTCACAGGCAGGCTCATCAGCCAGGTGACGGTGGAGGCCGTGAAAGCCTGCACACAGGTGAAGGAACATCCAAGACACAAAGAGGAAGATTAGCCCGTTTTCAGGGGGCCGGTGCAGAGAAAGCCGGTCCCCAAAAAAAGGGGCCGGCCTTCTAGCCAACCCCTCATTTGAATCCCTCTTATTCGCTCTTCTCCCCGCTCTCTTCTCCCTCTTCTACCATATCCGTCAGGTTCTCCCAGATTTCGTTTACTTCTTCTACACAGTCAATGTAGGTCTGGGCCAGGATGTTTGTGGGAAGCTCCAGCTCCTTGGAAAGGCTCTTGATGGCTTTCCAGTCGGCCTTCTCGTAAGCCAGCACCAGATCAAAGAGCTGTCCGCCCTTGCCCTCGTGCTTAAGCATGGCATCCTTCACTTCATCCGCCATGGGAATCTCCTGGAGAATCTCCTCTAAGGTAGCGTCAACGATATACTCCAGGGAGGAGAACATTCCCATCATATAGGCGTCTCCCCTGGAAATGGGGAAGGGCCTTAAGCGGGCCACCAGCCTGGAGGCAAAGTTTGCCCGCAGGAAGGAAAGCTTGAGAACTTCTTCCGCCCCGGGCGTCATCTCCTGGGTACTCTCAAAGCTTAAGAGGTAAACCCATTGTTTCAGCTGGTTCAGTCCCACAGTAATCAACGCCTGGTGAATGGAGGAAGTCCTCCGGCGGGAAGCAAAGTATGCGGAGTTGGCCAGACGCAGCAGGGAGTAGGTCAGGGCCGCATCCCGGCTGACAATAGACTCAATCTCGTTCAGATTCGGATCCTCCCTGGTCACTTCCATAATCAGCTGATAGAGATTCCCCTGAAGGTACTCGATCTTGTTCATCTTCGTGACCATGCCCTCGGATACGTAAAGGCCTTCCACGAAGTCTGCATTCAGCGCCTTTGCCACTTCAAAGTCTTCCTTGGTGTCCACATTGTAGGCAATGCAGAGCTTCTGGAACCCATGGGCCATCTGGATGGTATTGTCCAGGGAATCCCGCTCCCGTCCCGTAGGAGCTCCCGCCACATTTACGCGGATATAATCCGCATGCTCCAGCATACTGAAATATTTGGGTGTGAACTGGAAATTGTTGATAGCAAAGCGGTATCCCTCCCTGCGGTACTTCTCAATCATCACCGTGGCTAAGGGGTGGATGATAAGGTTTTCCTCTATCTGAATGACAATCTTGTCTTTGTCAAACATTTTCGCCGTATTCCGGAAGAGCAGGGACGGCGTAAAGGTCATAAAGATCCGGTTGTTTTTAAAAATCTTCCCGCTGTTTTCCATAAGGAAACCTGCAATGGTACTGGCAGCGTTGGTCTCCGAGTTGCTGTAAAAGCTGTCCTCGTCGTCCTGGAACATAAGCTCATAACCAGCTACCTGATCAACCCTTAAATCTTTAATCGCCTTTCTTACTACAAATTTATCCATGAATCTTTGTCCTTTCCAGCAGGTGGTCAATAACCTCTACCAGGTGCTTGATCTCGGGCTTGGAAAGCTGTTCGTCCGCTCCCAGCTGCTTTCCTTTCAAGTGCATCTCCTCGTTGATCAGGGAGGAGAAGATAATCAAGGGAAGTTTGCCCAGCTTCTCGTCGGATTTCACCAGTTTGGTGAGACGGTGTCCGTCCATCTCCGGCATCTCAATATCCGTAATAATCAAGCTCACCTGGGAGAAGAGATCTTCCTCATCCCGGATCGTACAGAGGTAATCCCAGGCTTCCCTTCCGTTGTTAAAGCTCTTCACATTGGTAAAGCCCGCCTTGGTTAAAGATTCCCGGATCATAGTAGCCAGAAGCACGGAGTCTTCTGCCAGCAGAATGGGGGTGTCGCATCTGGGCCGGTCTCCCAGCAGCTCGATCTCACTCATCTGGATTCCCGTCTCCGGTGCAATCTCCGTGACAATCTTTTCAAAATCCAGAATAGTAACCAGCTCTCCTCCGCACTGTGCAATTCCTGTGGATACGCCTTCCTTGCCGTTGCTGATGGTATCATCCGGCTTCTGGATATCCTCCCAGGAAATACGGCTGATTCCCACCACGCTGTGTACCCGGAATGCAATATTCAATTTGTTGAAATTGGTAATGATAAACAGATCACGGGCGTGTTTCTCACACTCGCAGCCCATGAGATATTTGGGGAGATCTACCACCGTCAAAAGAATCTCCCGGGGCTTGAAAATCCCCTCCACCGCATCATGTGCATGAGGAATCGGCTTCACCTTATCCGACATCATAATTTCTTTTACCTTTGCCACATTGATGCCGTACAGCTCGTCGTTGATAGTGAACTGCATGACTTCGATCTCATTTGTCCCCGATTCCAATAAAATTTCTGTTTCTGCCATGTATAGCCCCTCCTTTATCTCTGCTCTTTGTGGTCTGTCCGTAATCTACATCTTAAGCTCCGGTCTTCCGAAGGTCTTAATGGTTACCATGCCGTTCTCCAAATCCAGGGACATGGTCCTGGCATAGTTTGCTCCCAAATCTTCTTTCACAATACGGATTCCTTCCTGCATCAGCACCCGCTTCACATTCTGGGCATTCCGATCCCCGATATTCCCCAGGGAACTTCCTCCCTTCATCTCAAACATCTTGGCCCCGCCTGCGATCTTTGCCGTCAGCCGGTGCTTAGAAGCCCCGTATGCGTAAAGTTTGCGGAATGTCTCCTTTAACCCCGTATCCGCATATTTAAAAATATTTCCATCCGATTCGTTTGCCCTCTCCGGGAGCATAATATGTACAAGGGCTCCCAGTTTGATCATCGGATCATACAAAGCAATTCCCACACAGGAGCCGAGGGCATAGGTAATAATCGTTCCCTCCTGCCGCCCGAGCTTCATATCTCCGATTCCCACTACCAACTTCTTTTCCATCAGCTTTTCGCAACTCCCAACTTCTTCATAAGGAAATTTAATGATTCAATATCCGGAAGAAGCAACAGCTCCCCTTTTAACTGCGTGTCTCCAATTAAAAATTCGCCCTGAATCAGCATCAGCTTATCCGTAACCTCACCGAACATGGAGATGGGAACGCTTAAAATTCCCCCCAGCATATTCACGGCTACGGACGGAACGGACAAGGGCACTTCAATGTCCGCAAGCTTTGTAATGGCATTGACGTAGGAAGAAATAATAATATTTCCCGTCTCCTCCAGGGCCGACGCCGAAAGCTCGTCAATCTGGCTGTAATCCTCGATGTATTTACCCATCAGGCGCCCCAGGATGGCATTGATGAAATCCAGCTTCAGCATATAAAGCATAATGCCTCTCACATCGCCGCTCATCTCTACCAGGACCGCCGCCACAATCTCTTCCGGATCTCCCAGCAGTGCAACCGCCTCGTTGTACCCCTCAATGGAAACCTTCGGCAGCTTCATGCTTACCTTCACCCCCAGCACCTGCGACAGGGCCGTGGCGGCATTTCCAATGCCGATGCTTCCAATTTCCCGGAATACATCAAGCTCGTGATTCTGCATATCCTCAAACCGTTGTATTGTCATACATTCCTGCCTTTCCCGCTTTACCGAAGTAACTGCTTTTTACTATGCCCGCAGTCCGTTGACGGTCTGTACCACCTCATCGGAGGTCTGCACCATCTTCAGGGCATAGGAAAATGCCCGCTGGCTCTCAATCATGCGGACCAGATCCATGGCCAGATCCGTCCCCGACATCTCCAAAGCCCGCTGAAGGGCCAGCTCTTCCGTCAGAATAGGAGCCCCGTTTTTCTCTACCGGCATGTATTCGTTGTCCCCTACGTTCTGCATCCCGTTCTTGATACGGAAATCATAGACGGCCGGCACAGCCGAAAGCCCCGGCTCCTCTCCCTCGGATATATTTCCTGTAAGACGGATAGGATTCTGGTTCCGGTCAAGGACCAGTTTCCCGGAATCGTTCACCAGGTAAAACTCATCTCCTCTCTGGGAAAGACTGAAGCGGCCGTTTCTCGTATACGTAATCTCATTGTTGGTGGGATTGCGGAGCATAAAAAAGCCCTCGGTCCGAATGGCAAAATCGTATTCCCGCTCCGTGATCTCAAAACCCACCGGATCAAAATTGGTATCCGCCTTCTCCAGCCGGATTCCCGTCCCGGCCTGGATGCTGGTCTCATCCCCCCGGAAGTTATTCAGGTTGTAATACATCAGATCCTGAAAAGCTCCCACCTTGGCTTTGTAGCCCGCCGTATTGACATTTGCCAGGTTGTTGGAAACCACATCCAGCTTGGCCTGCTGTCCCATGGCGCCCACAGCCGCCGCATAAAATGATGAATACATGCTCTCTTTTCTCCTTTACCTTTTATGCTGAAAGTCAGCTTACGCTTCCGATATTTACAGTCTTGCCGTCCAGCTGATCGTACATCTTGATAAGCTGGGCCGCTGCCTGAAGGGAACGCTGGGCGGCGATCATGGAGGTCATCTCCTCCACCATGGAAGTGTTGGAGCGCTCCAGCATCCCCTGCACCACCTCAAGTACCGGCTCCTGCTCCACAGCGTCCTCCCCTGCGGTGAAGGTTCCGTTGTCGCCCTTTACCAGGGCCCCGTAATCCTCGAAATCCACAATCTCCAGGGTTCCGTAGATCTCTCCCGTATCTTCATTGCGTATAATGCCGTTGGCGTCCACTGCCACCGCATCCGTCTCCAGGCGGATAAGGCCGTTCGTCCCCATAACCCTGCCTATGCTGGGAAGTGCCAGATACCCTTCGTCATCCGTGATAAAAGAGCCGTTCCTGGTATACACCAGGTCTTCCCCTTTCTGAATCACAAAGAATCCCTGGCCGTTGATGGCCATATCCAAAGGCAGCTCCGTAGGCTCAAGGCCTCCCTGCTCATAGTTGGTCACCCGGGCGTTGGTGGCCTGTATCATGGCCGTAGTCCCGATAGGGCTTCTCTTATTGGGGGTAATGTTGCCGCTCCGGTAGAGCATCTCCTCCCGGAAGGTACTGGAGATATACTGGTCGCTCTTGTACCCCGTAGTGGCTGCATTGGCCATATTGTTGCTGATAACATTCAAATTCCGGTTCTGGGAAATCATCGTGGATCCCAAGGTATAAAATCCCTGAAACATCTATCTCTTCTCCTCTCCATATTCTTTCTGAAGATAGGTTTTCAGCTTCTTCACCGCATTGGCGTGAATCTGCGACACCCGCGGCTCGCTTACGGATAAAACTTCCGCAATCTGCTTCATATTCAGCTCATCCACATAGTACATGGAAATCACAAGCTGCTCGTTTTCCTTCAAAGACTTAATGCCCTCTGCCAGAACCTCCCCGGATTCCCGTTTTAAGAAATTCAGCTCCGGCTGTTCGTCCTCGTCTCTGGAAGGCAGGTACACCGTCCTCTTATTCTCGCTGCCCTCATCCAGAACCAAGTCCAGGGACAGGACATTGTAAAGGGTGGTTTTCCGCTGCGCCTCCTGGTATTTCTCCACACTCATATTCAGATATCCAGCCACTTCCTCCGGCGTGGGATACCTCCCCAGCTCATTATACAGCTTTGTGGTCACTTCATCAATATCTCTTGCGTTTTTTCTCACACTTCTTGGAATCCAATCCTGCTTTCTGGCCATATCTATGACCATTCCCTTGATTCGTTTGGAGATATAGGTCTCAAATTTCACGTTTTTCTCCGGATCAAACTTATCCAGGGCGCTCATAATCACCAGGACGCCTTCGTTCACAATATCCTCAATCTGTGCAAAGCTGGTATAAACGTCACGCATCTGGATGGCAATGCTCCTGACTATATAGACATAGCGCATCACCAGCTCCTGCTTCACGGCAAGCTCCCCGGTTCTCTGATATTCAGTTAAAAGCTCTTCGTTGGTCAGACTGCCTAATTCCTTCTGCATGATTCTTCCTTTATGTGCCGATATTTCCTACTGCCTGTATCTGTATATTGTTGCTGATCTCGTTAAAGGATAACACGTAGACATTGGGGTAAAACTGCTCTATCAAATGGTAGAAGTGCTGCCGCACCACCTGGCTGGTGAGGACGATTGGATCCTGGGAAAGCTCCTGGAACTTCTTGATCTCCTCTCCCAGCTGCTGGATAATGCTCTGCATCAAATCCGGGCTCAAGGCCAGGTACATACCCTGTTCCCCCTTGGTCAGGCTGGTGATAATGCTCTTCTCCAGGTCCGCACTTAAGGTAATGACCCGCATCACGCCGCCTTCGCAGAATTTCCGGGTAATGGTCCGCTTCAGGGCCGTCCGGATGTGCTCCGTAATGGTTTCCATATCCTTCACCGTCATGGCGGAATCGGCAATGGTTTCCATAATGGTCTCCATATCTTTGATGGGAATGCCTTCCTTGAGAAGGTTTGTGAGGATCTTCTGGAACACGCCGTAGGAGATCACGTTGGGGAACAGCTCCTCCACCAGCTGGGGGGCATTCTGCTTCACATTCTCCACCAGCTGTACCACCTCCTGGCGGCTCAGAAGCTCGTAGGCATGTTTCTTCACCGTCTCCGACAGGTGGGTGAGCATAACGGACAGGGGATCGATAACCGTGTAACCGTAGATCTCTGCCATTTCCTTTTTATCAATACTGATCCATTTGCCGGGGATTCCATAAGCCGGCTCGATGGTATCGATGCCGTCGATCTCCTTGGTGGGATTCACCGGCTCCAGGGCCAGGTAATAATCTACCAGAATCTCTCCTCTGGCTACTTCCTCTCCTTTGATTTTCACCACATACTGGTTGGTGTTTAAGCTGGAACTGTCCCGAAGACGGATGGAGGGAATTACAAGGCCCATCTCCTGGGCGTACTGTCTCCGGAAAATTACAATCCGGTTGATCATCTTTCCGCCGCTTGACTCATCCACCAGGGGAATGAGGCTGTAGCCAAATTCCATCTCGATAGCCTCCACGCCGATAAGGGAATATACATTGTTGATATCCTTGTAGTACTCCTCCTCGGTAATGGGCTGCCCCTCCTCGGGAACCATCTCCTCCGGCTGGGCCTCGGGGAAGGCTCCGGTTCCCATGGCTTCCATCCGCCGGCTTAACTGCCAGCCGCTGCCGATAAGGCCTGCGCCAATGACAATCATCTGGAACTTGGGCATTCCCGGCACCATGGCCATAACCAGCATAGCCATGCCGCCTGCCATAATGGAGAAAGGCTGGGCCATAAACTGCTTGGATACGTCCTCATTCAGGCTGCCCTCGGATACGGACCGGGTTACAATCATACCGGTGGCCGTGGAAATCAGCAGAGCCGGGATCTGGGATACCAGGCCGTCACCTACCGTAGCGATGGAGTAGACGGACAACACCTCGGAAAACTCCATGCCTCCCTGGACCAGACCGATGATAACGCCTCCCACAAAGTTTACCAGAGTCATGATCAGGGACATGACAGAATCGCCCTTTACGATCTTGGTAGCACCGTCCATGGCTCCGTAGAAGTCCGCTTCTTTCTGGATCTTGTTCCGGCGGAATTTGGCTTCCTGCTCGTTGATAAGCCCCGAGCTTAAGTCTGCGTCAATAGCCATCTGCTTACCGGGCATGGCATCCAGGGTAAACCTGGCGGCAACCTCTGCCACACGCTCGGCGCCCTTGGTGATAACGATAAACTGCACCAGGACGATGATGATGTAGATAATAAATCCGACAACTACGTTGCCCTGGAGGACGAAATCACCAAAAGCCTGAATGACCTGCCCCGACTGTCCCTGGTTGGTCAGAATGTTTCTTGTGGAAGAGACATTCAGAGCCAGACGGAACAGGGTGGTAATCAGCAAGAGGGATGGGAAGATGGAAAATTCCAGGGCCTCCCGGATATTCATGCTGATCAGCAGGATGATCATGGCCAGGGATATATTCAATATAATCATTACATCCATCAAAAATGGATTTAATGGAATTATCAAAAGCAGTACGATGGCTACAACAGCCAGCGAAACCGCACTATAGAGAAATT
>CAJUMM010000046.1 GCA_910586955.1 uncultured Lachnospiraceae bacterium
ACCCAAATAATTGAAAATTATCCAACATTTTTAAACCGATAATAAATAATTATCCCCCATTCACCCTCATAAAGTTCCGCGGATGCCGATGAACCAAAATATCCTTCTGCTTCCCACAGGACACATGAGTATAAATCTCTGTCGTACTGATAGAGCTGTGCCCCAGCATTTTTTGGATATACCGGATATCCACGTCCTGTTCCAGAAGCAGGGTGGCGAAGGAGTGCCGGAACATGTGGGGCGTCAAATGCTGCTCAATACCGGCAAGCTTGGCGTAATGGGTGATCATATAGCGGACCGACTGAGCGGACAGTTTCCGCTGGAGCCTGTTTACGAAAAAATATCCGCAGGCGGCAATGTCGGGCTGGAATGCTTCCTGGTACAGGGAAAGGGCAGAGAGAACCTCCGGATTGCCGATGTGCAGAATCCGTTCCTTTGCCCCCTTTCCGTAAATCAGGATGCTCTGGTTTTCGAAATCAATGTCCGAGGGTTTTAAGGAGCATAACTCCGAGATCCGCATGCCTGTGGCAAAGAGAAGCTCCATGACGGCAATATCCCGGAGGCAGCACCGGAGCCGGTAAGGGGAATCGGCCAGCTCTTTTTGGCGGTATAAGACGGAGAGGAAGGCCTGGATGGAGTGGAAGGGGATGGTTTTGGGCAGGAGTTTGGCTTCCCGGAAACGGATATCCAGTTTGGAAAACGGATTTTCGGTTAAGATTTCTCTGTATTCCATGTAATGGAAGAAAGCTTTCAGGCTTGCCAGTTTGCGTTTAACGGTTTTGGGTTTGTATTGACGGTGGAGATAGGTGATGTATTTGTCGAGATTGTCTTTTGAGTAAAATTCAGAGATTTTTTTGAGATAATTTACATATTGGACCAGGTCAATCCGGTAGGCTTTCAGGGTTTTGGCGTCCAGGCGTTTCCGGTATTTGCAGTACTCCAGGTAATCCACAATATAGTTATTTAACGTATTCATAGGCAGACACGCTCCTTTGTTTTTAAACCATTATGGGGGGCCGTGCGGGGAATGTCCACAATTTTAAAGACAGTCCTCTGGTTTAGGCTTCTCTTCGTTGACTTTTTCCCGGTTGATGTTATACTAGATGGCAAAAGGAAAGGCTTCTGTCCCAAATGCGGCAGGAGCCTTTTTGATGGAAATCAAGGAGGAAAGAGATGAATCGCCAGATCACGGAAGAAAACATGCAGCGCTATCAGGAGTATTTGAAAGGAGAGGAGAAAAGCAGGGGAACCATAGAGAAATATATGCGGGATCTCCGGGCTTTTGCGGCCTGGCTGTCCGGACAGGAGGTCACAAAGGAATTGGCGGCACAGTGGAAAGCACATCTAACGGAAGAGAGCTATGCGCCCGTGACCGTAAATTCCATGCTGTCGGCGGTGAACGGTTTTTTTAAATTTATGAAGTGGGGGGATCTGCGGGTAAAATTCCTGAAAATACAGAGGAAGATTTTCCGGGAGCCTTCCAAGGTTTTAAATCTGGAAGAATACCGGCGCCTGCTTCTTGAGGCCCGCGCCCAGGGGCAGGAGCGTCTTGCCCTTCTCATGGAGGCCATTTGCGGAACGGGAATCCGGATATCGGAGGTGAAGTACATTACCGTGGAGGCGGCCAGGGCCGGCAGGGCGGAGATTGCTTTAAAAAACAAAATCCGTGTCATCCTTCTCCCAGGGAAATTGTGCCGGAAACTTCTGAAATATGCCAGGAAAACAAAAACCGCCTCCGGTGAGATCTTTCTTACCAGAAACGGGAAAAGCCTTTCAAGAAGACAGAGCTGGGCAGAGATGAAGCAGCTGTGCAGATATGCCGGAATCGAAGGGGGAAAAGTATTCCCTCATAACCTGCGGCATCTTTTTGCCAGAACCTTTTACCGGGCTTGCCAGGACATTGTGGGTCTGGCAGATGTTTTGGGCCATAGCAGCATTGAGACAACCCGCCTTTATCTGCGCTCTACAGGGACAGAACACATCCGCCGGCTGGAAAGCCTGTGCCTGATCAGCTAGACAAAATTCACATTTTGTCTGAAAGAGCCGGGCAAATTGTTGCGTTATAGCTCTGAAACGTTGTTAAAATTATATCATACCCCTTCCGTAAACGCAAGGCGGAATCCTGTATTTCCCACAAAAATATCCCGGTCCGGTTTGCGGGTATCAAAATAAGAGACGCCTGTGAGATTTGGGAGCCGCCTTGGAGTTTCATAAATTCCATATGGAAAATAAAAGCATTATTTTCTTTTTTACCCCTTTTCTTCCGAAGAAAAATCTTAAGGAGAGACAAAATGTGAATTTTGTCTAAAAAGGGACGGCGGAAAGGGGAACAGGAAAGAAAATGAAAGGAAAGCTCAGAAAAACTTTGATTCTGCTTTTGGCAGTATGTGTGTTTGCCTCAAACGGAAGCTTTGTCCAGGGGGCGGAGGGGAAGGCATTTCTGGAGAGCAAAGAGAGCGGCGAAGATGGGCCGGAGACAGAAGGAGACGCCGGAACAGAAACCAGGGAAGAGGAAGTCAAAGAGGAATCGGCTTCCCCTCCAAAGGGGGAGACGGAGAATCCGGGAGTAACGGAAAAAGAAAATCCGGGAGAACAGAAAAATCCGGAAGAACAGAAAAACCCAGAAGACATAGAGAATCCCAAAGAACCGGAGAAGGATTTTCTGGAGGAAGAAGATGCCGGCGGGATTTCCCCGGCCAGTGAAGAAGGGACGGAAGAGGAAGAGGTTTCTCCCGCCCCGGAGGAAGAAACAGGCAAGTACCTGGTATTTGAAGAAAACGAGGACGGCAGTTACCGGATGTCCAAATTTCTGTACCAGGCCGGCCAGTCCCCCTCAGAAGTGGAGGTGCCGGGAGAGTGGAAGGGAAAACCGGTTACGAAAATAGGAGACAGCGCATTTGCAGGAGCAGTAGACGTAAAAAAAGTAACTCTGCCGGAGAGCATTGCGGAGATCGGGGAAAAGGCCTTTTACAACCTGACCCTGCTTTCGGAGATCAACCTGCCGGAAGGCCTGGCAGGGATTGGAAACAGTGCCTTTGAGAATACCAGGAGTTTAACTCAAATCACACTTCCGGAAACTCTTGAGGAATTGGGAGAGCAGGCCTTTTACGGGAGCGGGCTTAAGGAAATTGCTATCCCTCCCCTGCTTTCGGTGATAAGCTCGTCTGCCTTCAGCGGCTGCAGCTGGTTAAAAACAGTTTCTTTCAGTGATAAGGGGAATTTAAGGGAAATACAGAACAGTGCTTTTTCCGGTGCGGCCCTCACTTCCGTGACGATACCGGAAGGGGTAACGGCCATTGGAAGCCATGCTTTTCGGGCGAATATCCAGTTAGGCGCTGTCATTCTGCCCCAGTCCCTGGAGAAGTTGTCTACCTATGCCTTCTTTAATATTAAAAAGGATACAACCATTCATGTCTTCGGAAACATAAAAGAGATAGAGGGAGGAGCCTTTGGAGGCGGGACGACTCTGATTATTGATTTGGAACCCGGAGCGATTGGAGGTCTTTTTGGAGCAGATAAGGTCATATGGACAGGGGGATCCAAGGAGAGCTGTTTTGTATTCGGAGAGGCCAAAGGCCTGATTACAGGACTTAAGGAGGCCGGACATGAGGGGTGTGAAAACCCTGGCTGGCATGAAGGGGAGGAATTGTTTGACCTTGTGATTCCGGCGCAGATTGGGGGAAGCGACGTAAGGAGAATCGACTACTCGGCGTTTGCCTATTGCAGGAGAATCAGAAGCGTGCGCTTTGAGGCCGGCAGCAAAGTGAGCAAACTGGAGACGGGAGTATTTTTGGGATGCAGCGGCATGACGGAAGTGCAGCTTCCGGACAGTATCCAGGAGCTTGGAGGCAGTATGTTTCAAGGCTGCAGCTCTCTGAAGAAGCTTATTATGCCGGACAGTGTCACCAAGATAGGAAGGTATGGGTTTGCAGGCTGTACTTCCCTGGAGTCTATTCATCTTTCCGAGAAGCTGACGAGCATTGAGTATTACGTTTTTCAGGGTTGTACCAGTTTGAAGGAGCTTGTGATCCCGGGAAGTGCCACATACTTTGGAGGCAATGTATTTACAAACTGTACTTCCCTGGAAAAGGTTATATTTGAAAAGGCAGCTACGGGCAAGGTCCCAAATCTAGACGGAGGATTCTTTTCTGGCGCAGAAAATCTGAAGCTTGTTGTGATGCCTTATCCAAAAGATACGGTTGCCAGAGCGCCTTGGGGAGCCCGGTATGCGGAGATCCGGTGGGAGGACGGAGAGAGCCCTGCGGATATTAAGATTATCGGCGACTGGCATTACAGTACAGGGACCAAAACTTTGATGAAGTATACCGGGGAAAAGTCAGGAGAGCGGTTTACCGTGCCGGCTGTGCTGACGGATGAGAAGGGACAGGAGTATCCGGTGACGGGCTTGGGAGACAGCCTCTTTGAAGACGCTGGCGTTACGTTCAAAACGGTAGAGATTGAAGAGGGAATAGAGAAGATTGGAAACTCCGCTTTTAAAGGTTCCGGAATTGTAGATTTTATACTTCCCTCTACATTGCGCTCCATTGGACACAGTGCTTTTCGGGAATGCGGGAAGCTGAAGGAAATCGATCTTTCCCACACAGCGGTTACAAGTGTGCCTAACATGACATTTTACCATTGCTGGGCGATGGAAAGGGCAAACCTTAACGGGCCGCTTTTGAAGGAAATAGGGTCAAATGCTTTTGGCGGCAGCACCAAACTGGCGGAAGTGGAATTTCCTGCAGGGCTTGTGAAAATAGAAGATGCCGCATTTAACAGTACTCAGCTCACTTCTCTGGATCTTCCGGACAGTGTAGAGACCATTGGCACGGCTTTTCAAAATATTTCTGCTTTAAAAGGAAGCATACGGTTGCCAAAGAATCTGAAATCCATCTCCATGGCTGCTTTCTCAGGCAGTAAAGGAATCACAGACTTTACAGTGCCCTTTAAGCGTGCGGAACGGCCGGACATATCAGCCAACGCACCTTTTGGCGTCCCCGGGGTGCCGGTATTTTTTGAAGGGGAGAAGCCTGTGATTAGCCATAAGGTGGGAGCGACGGCTAAGCCATTGGAAGAGCGGAAGATTACCCTGCACGCTGAAATGGAGGGAGAGCTTACCATTTCCGATATTCTGGACCGTGAGGGAAGGAGCATTCTTCCCTCCGGCTACAATCCGGCCAGGTCCGTGGACGCAGAGTATGTGGTGACGGAAAACGGAACCTACACCTTTAAAATCCGCTCCCTGTACGGGGATGCCTCCTACGAAGTTGTGATTGATGATCTGGCCTCTTTTGTCTTTGAAACCAGAGCGGTGGAGCTTCCTCTGTCCCAGGCAGGACAGGTGACGGAGGAGCTGCTTCAGAGGGAGGGCGGTTTTTCCGCCAAGGCAGTCCGGGGGAACGGGGAGGAAGAGCTGGAAGTTTCGGTTCCCCAGGGGGAGCTTGCGAAAGTCAATGCCATGAAAACCAGCGGAGACAGGACGGAGCTTACCTTGGAGGCCTTTTACCAGGATTCCTACGGGTTCTACACTCTGGAGACAAAGGTTCCCGTATCTCTGGCCGGGAGTTTTGACGTTTCCTTCCGGCTCCGGGAGGAGGATCGGGACTACGGAGAGCTTCTTGGAGATACCTCCCTGGCGGTATTAAGCAATCCGGGATCGATCCCGGCGGAGGCCGTTCCCGGATTCCGGGGCAGGGACGGGGGTGTATCCCTGACCGGCTGGTACAGCCAGGGGAGGAAAGTGGAAGATTTTGAAAAGGAAGTGATTACCGGTGACACGGTTTATGAGGCGGAGCTTCGCAGGGAAGGAAAGATAACACTCCATGCAGATCCGGCGAAAGGGACTTTCTCCTATGGAGGACAGGAAGTTTCGGAAGCTGAGTACACCCTTCAGGGAGAAGTGGGAACCGGGCTTTCGGAAATCCTTGTGGAGGCCGGGACTGGATACCGGTTTAAAGGCTGGAGCAGGGAGGAAGACGCCTGGAAGGAAGCGGATTTGACGGCAGTGCGTATCCTGGAAGACAGTTACGATCAGCCGGTACATTACTATGCTTTTTATGAAGAAATCCCGGTGGAGATTGTCTTTACGGTCCAGCCCCAGGGAGGCAGCTATATCACCAAACAGCCCTCTCAGGAACTTTCCGTGTCCGTGGAGAGCCAGGAGGGAGTAACCTATACCTACCAGTGGTATGACGAGAATGGAAAGATTGAGGGGGCCCAGGAAGCTTTCCATAAGCCGGATACCGGCGTTCCCGGGGAAAGGACGTATTATGCGGAAGTCACCGGAATCATGGAAAATACGGGCGTTACGAAATGCGTAACCAGCGGGACTGCCAAGGTGGAAGTCCGGAATCTCGCCATAGAAGTGGGGAGCAGTGACCACGGAGAAGTGGAACTGGGGCAGACAGAAGCGGCTTATGGGGATAGGATTTCCTTTACCGTCCATCCGGAGAGGGGCTACCGGAGGGAAACCGTGAAAGTATCCGGGAAAGAAAGCGGGGATGTGTATGAAATTTCCGAGGAGAATGGCGTATACGGCGTTACGGCGGCTCTGGAAGATTTATCGGTGGAAGTATTCTATGAGGAAATTCCGGTAGAAATCGCCTTTACTTCCCAGCCCCAGGGAGGCAGCTATATCACCAGGCAGCCTTCCCAGGAACTTTCCGTGTCTGTAGAGAGCCAGGAGGGAGTAACTTATACCTACCAGTGGTATGACGAGAAGGGAAAGATTGAGGGGGCGAAGGAAGCTTCTTATGAGCCGGATACCGGCGTTCCCGGGGAAAAGACCTATTACGCAGAAGTCACCGGAACCATGGAAAATACAGGCGTTACGAAATGTGTAACCAGCGAAAAGGCGGAGATTAAGGTCCGCAATCTTTCCATAGAAGCAGGGGAGAGTCATCGGGGAAAAGTGGAATTAAGCCGGACAGAAGCGGCGTATGGGGATGAGATTACCTTTGCCGTCCATCCGGAAACCGGCTATCGCACAGGGACGGTAAAAGTACTGGGAAAAGAAAGCGGGGACTCCTATGAGATTTCCGAAAACCAAGGAATATACAGTCTGGAGGCAGGGCTGGAAGATCTATCCGTGGAAGTATCCTACGAGGAAATTCCTGTTGAGATCACCTTTACTTCCCAGCCCCAGGGAGGCAGCTATATCACCAGGCAGCCCTCCCGGGAACTTTCGGTGTCTGTAGAGGGCCAGGAGGGAGTAACCTATACCTACCAGTGGTACGATGAGAAGGGAAAGATTGAGGGGGCGAAGACCCCTTCCTATCGCCCGGACACCGGCGTCCCGGGAAAGAGAACCTACTATGTGGAAGTCACCGGAACCATGGAAAATTCCGGTGTCACAGAAAGTGCGGCAAGCAGCAGCGCTCCGGTGGAAGTCCGGAACCTTTCTGTAGAAGCAGGAAGCAGTGATTATGGAAAAGTGGAGCTGGGCCGGACAGAGGCGGCTTATCAGGAGCAGATTGCCTTTACGGTCCTCCCGGAGACGGGTTATAGGCCAGATATGGTAAAGGTGGTGGGGAAAGAAAGCGGAAAGGAATATCCCCTTACGGAAGAAAAGGGAAGCTGCTTTGTAACTGCCGGGCTGGAAGACCTGCGGATAGAGGTATCTTACAGGGAAATCCCGGTGGAAATCACTTTTACTTCCCAGCCCCAGGGAGGCAGCTATATCACCAGGCAGCCTTCCCAGGAACTGTCGGTGTCTGTAGAGAGCCAGGAGGGAGTAACCTATACCTATCAGTGGTACGACGGGAAGGGAAAGATAGATGGGGCCCAGGAAGCTTTCTATGAGCCGGATACCGGCGTTCCCGGGGAAAGGACCTATTACGCAGAAGTCACCGGAGTCATGGAAAATACGGGAGTTACAAAATGCGTAACCAGCGAAGAGGCGGAGATTAAGGTCCGCAATCTTTCCATAGAAGCGGGAAACACAGAGCACGGAACCGTGCTTCTGGATCAGACAGAAGCGGTGTATGAAGATGAGATTACCTTTACCGTCCGCCCGGAGACCGGTTATGTGCTCCATACCGTGAAGGCAGTGGGAAAAGACAGCGGAAAGGAGTATGGGCTTTCGGAAGAGAAAGGCACATACAGCACGATTGCGGAGCTGGAGGATCTGGTTATTGAGGCGTCCTTTGCAAAGCAGGGCACACCCCCGGAAGCAGGCGACCGGCCGTCTTCATCAGGCGGGGGAAATCATACGGGGGGAGGCCAGACAGGCGGAGGAGATGGCCAGGGAGGAACTCCTGGGGCGTCCCAGGAGCCGGGCATGGCTGCTCCCTTACAGACCGGAAGTCCCCGGATGCCGGCCCAGCTCTTTTTGGAGCAGGCTCCTGTAGAAGAGGTGGAAGATCTATCCGTACCTTTAGGCGGAACGGACAGGAAGGCAGGGAGCCTGGAAGAGGAGGGAGCCGTTCTTCCCCCAGAAAAGCAAAAAGACGTATTGGAAGAGGGGGATACCCCTCTGGCGGGACCACAGGGAACTTGGGCCTTTATCAACTTGGTTCTGGCCGCTGCAGCCGTAATTCTAGGCGTCCTGCTTCTCATGGAAAAGACGGGAGAGGAGAAGAAGAGAAAGCAGAAAAAAGCCATCGGCATAGGGGCTGTCCTGATTTCTATAGTGATTTTCCTTCTGACGGAAGACCTGTCCGGGTCTATGGCTTTGGCAGATTCCTGGACCGTGGCTGCCCTTCTTCCGGTTCTTGTGAATGTCTTCCTGATCTTTGGGATGAAAACCGGAGGAAGGCCGGAAGCGGACTGATAACAGAATAGAAAGAGATAGAAACGCGAAAGCTGCCGCCGATCTGGATATTTCCAGCCGGCGGCAGCTTTTGCTGAGTTTCTTCCAATTCCCGGAATAGAAAAATTTAAATGTGGCAAGTGGAAAGGAAATCCTTGAAATTCTCCATTATGAGAGATAGAATAGAATTAACAAATAATTTTTATGTAGAAGGGGGAATTTTATATGTCAACAGGGGCAAAAGTATGGTTATGGTTTGTGCCCGCTGATTACCTGGCTGCTGATACAGGGCGCCTGGGAGGAAATGCACTAAATGATGAGAGATTTTAAAATATTAGGAGGAAATATATGATAGCACTTGGATGTGACCATGGCGGTTATGAATTAATGCAGGAAGTTATTGCGTATCTGGAGAAGAAGGGCCTGGAATATGAAAATTTCGGGTGTGACAGCACGGCTGCCGTGGACTATCCGGTCTATGCAAAGAAGGTAGCCCAGGCGGTGCAGTCCGGCCGGTGTGAGAAGGGAATCCTGATCTGCGGCACAGGAATCGGCATTTCCATAGCGGCCAACCGGTTCCGGGG
Organism: uncultured Lachnospiraceae bacterium; assembly: GCA_910586955.1. Classification (GTDB taxonomy): domain Bacteria; phylum Bacillota; class Clostridia; order Lachnospirales; family Lachnospiraceae; genus Laedolimicola. Next base: position 9,334 of record CAJUMM010000046.1, read on the forward strand.
AATCCGTGCAGCCCTCTGCGGGGACTGCTTCAGTGCAGAGGCCACAAGGCTTCACAACGATGCCAATATCCTGGCCATGGGTGGACGGGTGACAGGCCCGGGACTGGCGGTGAAAATCGTGGATACCTTTTTGAACACAGAATTTTCCGGAGAAGAGCGGCATGTAAACAGAGTACGGGGGATTGACGAAGACTAGGAGGATACAAAAGAGATGTCAAAAGTTGTAGTGATGGATCATCCGCTGATTCAGCATAAAATCGGAGTAATCCGGCGCATAGAGACAGGTTCCAGGGATTTCCGGGCCATGATTGGAGAGATAGCCAGCCTGATCACCTATGAAGCCACCAAAGACCTGAAGCTGCAGGACGTGGAGATTGAAACTCCTATCTGTAAAACTGTTGTGAAAGAGCTGGCAGGCAAGAAGATGGCCATTATTCCCATTCTCCGGGCCGGGCTTGGCATGGTGGACGGAATGCTTGCCATGATGCCCTCAGCCAAGGTAGGGCATATCGGCCTGTACCGGAATGAGGAGACCCTGGAGCCGGTGGAGTATTACTGTAAGATTCCCGCAGACTGCAGTGAGCGGGACGTATTTGTGGTAGATCCCATGCTGGCCACAGGCGGTTCCTCCGTGGCGGCCATTCAGATGCTCAAAGACCGTGGCGTACAGAATATCCGCTTCCTCTGCATCATTGCTGCACCGGAAGGCGTAAAGAGGATGCAGGAGGCTCATCCGGATGTAAATCTCTATGTGGGAGCCCTGGACGAACACCTCAACGAGCACGGCTACATCGTTCCCGGCCTGGGCGATGCAGGAGACCGGATTTTCGGAACAAAATAAAAAACAGCAGGAGCCCGTTTGGGAGGGCGGATGCGAAACTAAAATAGGAGGTCTGTATGAGCGGAAAGCGGCAGGATTATATTAGTTGGGACGAATATTTCATGGGCGTGGCCATTCTTTCCGGCATGCGCTCCAAAGATCCCAGCACCCAGGTAGGAGCCTGCATCGTAAGCCAGGACAACAAGATTCTGTCCATGGGCTACAATGGATTTCCTATGGGCTGCGATGATGACGAGTTTCCCTGGGCCAGGACCGGGGAAACCAATGAGACGAAATACCCCTTTGTCACCCACGGGGAATTGAATGCCATTCTCAATTACCGGGGAGGCAGCCTGGAGGGGGCGAAAATTTATGTTGCCCTCTTTCCCTGCAACGAGTGTGCCAAAGCCATTATCCAGGCGGGAATCCGCACGGTGGTGTATGCCTGTGACAAATATGCGGATACGGCGGCTACCATAGCTTCCAAGCGCATGCTCCGGGCGGCCGGGGTGGAGCTGGTGCCCTATGAACATACGGGCAGGGTGATTCAGCTGGAGGTTTAAGAAGAAACGAATAATAAAAAGACAGGAGATATACGGGGAATCTTCGTATATCTTCTGTCTTTTTCTGTTCCCGGATGGGGCTTAACTTTCCAAAGATTCCGGCAGGGAAGCCAAAAGTCTTCCGCTGTAAATCTCCTTTAGCAGGCTGTCCAGCTTGCGCATACAGGCGCAGGCCTGAACGGAAGAGAGCAGCCCCTGTTCAAAAGCGTCTGCAATTTCATTCAGATCCACCACCCGGATTTCCCCGGAGGGATAAAGGAGGACATCTGCCAGGAGATCCGTGAACACATAGGTATCCGAAGCCGGATCGTAGGTGTGCTCAACGATGTCGCAGTACCAGCAGATGAGGCTGTCGGAGCGGTTCAGAAAGCGGCTTACCTTCCAGCCCTTGTCCAGGAAGTAGCAGGAAGTTCCGTGATCCAGATCCTTTTTTGGGCGTATGGTCTGCCATTTGGTGACCAGGATGTGTTCGTCCCGGTAGAGGAGGATATCCTTGTTTAAGAGGATACATTCTTCGGGAATCAGGCGCTTCCGGTATAAAATGGGTGTGTCGTTTGGCATATAGTTCCTCCTGATTTAGAGTTCCGCAGGTTCCCTCCCAGATCCTCTCTGTCTACCTCAGCTTCCGTCCGCATACTGCGCACGAAAGCTGAGCTGGGCTCTGTCCGGGAATCTGCTGTTTTAGAGTTCCGCAGGTTCCCCTGCGGGAGAGTTTTGTACCACGGTCAGGGAATCATTCTTTACAAATTCCTGCTCTGCCGAGCGGCGCTTGTAGTAGGTCCTCTTGTAGGTGTCCGGGTCCGGGAGGAGGAGAAATTCGGAGGGCGTGCACCCGGTGATCTCCTTAAAGACCCGGTTGAAGGTGCGGATATTGTTGAAACCGCAGCTTAGGGCAATGTCCGTAATTTTACGCTGCGTATGCCGCAGTTCGTAGGCGGCCCTTTCAACGCGCACCATGTTTAAGTAAGTGACGAAGTTGATTCCCATAAGCTTTTTGAAGATTCTGGAAAAATAGCTGGTGCTGAAATTCATGGAGCCGGCGGCAAACTCCAGGGAGATAGTGTCCCCATAGTGTTCGTCGATGTAGGACAGAAGGCTTTGCAGGTCGTTCAGCATCCGGGAGCGCTTCCCATCGGGAAGGGCTCCGCTTTCTGTCCTGGGATGATGGCGTTTCAGAAGGGCCCAGAAGGTTTGGAGGGAGGAAGTGACCACCTCCTGATAGTAAGGGGCCTTCTCCTCCAGTTCCTTGGATACGGTATGAATCAGGGAATGGAGGGTATGGTTTAAGCCGTAGGCTTCCAGCTGTTCTCTTGTAACCAAGGGATGGGAAAAGCAGGGGTTCTGAAAAATCGGACTGACAATGCCTGTGTCAAAGATAATAAAATCCAGACAGTTTTTCATATCGTAGGAGTCGCTGTAATGGATTTCCCCGCTCTCGCAGACAGCCAGATCTCCCGCCTGGGCCGTAAAGGTCCGGTCGGTGATATTCAGCCTGCAGGAGCCGGAACGGACATAGATCAGTTCAATCTCCTTGTGCCAGTGGGCCAGAAAGCTGATATTCTGATAGCTGGAGTGCCATACCATGAAATCGGAATCATAGCTGCGGATTTCGTGAAACGCTTTCATCATTGTGGGAATCCTCAAAAAATTTACTGTTTCTTGAAAAAATTATAACAATTAGTACAAAAAATGTCCAGATAAGAACAGAAATTTACGTGCAATTTTTTTGGGAATGTTTTATAATAAAAACATCTAGAGCCGGAGGGGAAGGCTTCCAGGCTTTAAAAATAAAAGAGATATGGAGGATATGGAAAGTGGCAAAGAACAGATTAGTGGGTGAGTATCCGGTTATCGGCATTCGTCCGACCATCGACGGCCGCAGGGGCGTTCTGGACGTAAGGGGATCCCTGGAAGAGCAGACCATGAATATGGCGAAATCCGCAGCGAAGCTCTTTGAAGAGAATCTGCGTTACAGCAACGGCGAGCCGGTGAAGGTTGTGATCTCCAACACCACCATCGGACGTGCGGGAGAGTCTGCAGCCTGTGCGGCCCAGTTTAAGAAAGAAGGCGTGGACATTACCTTGACCGTAACCCCCTGCTGGTGCTACGGATCGGAGACTATGGATATGGATCCCATGACCATTAAGGGCGTGTGGGGATTTAACGGAACCGAGCGGCCGGGCGCCGTATACCTGGCTTCCGTACTGGCCACCCATGCACAGAAGGGCCTGCCGGCATTCGGTATCTACGGCCATGACGTGCAGGAAGCGGACGATACCAGCATTCCGGCAGACGTACAGGAGAAGCTGCTCCGGTTTGGCCGGGCGGCAGTTGCGGCAGCAACCATGAGAGGCAAATCCTACCTGCAGATTGGTTCCATCTGTATGGGAATCGGCGGATCCATCATTGACCCGGCCTTTATTGAAGAGTACTTAGGCATGAGAGTGGAGTCCGTAGATGAGGTAGAGATCATCCGCCGGATGACCGAGGGCATCTACGACGAGGAAGAGTTCCAGAAAGCCCTCAAGTGGACGAGAGAGAAATGTATCGAAGGCTTTGATAAGAATCCGGAAGAGATTCAGAAGACCAGGGAGCAGAAGGATGCGGACTGGGAGTTCGTGGTAAAGATGATGGTTATCATCAAAGATCTCATGAGCGGAAGCGACAAGCTGGATCCCAAGTTTTCCGAGGAGGCCATCGGCCACAACGCCATTGCGGCAGGTTTCCAGGGACAGAGACAGTGGACAGACTTCTATCCCAACTGCGATTTCCCGGAGGCAATGCTCAATACCTCCTTTGACTGGAACGGAGCCAGAGAGCCCTATGTTCTGGCAACCGAGAACGATACCCTGAACGGCTTGGGGATGCTGTTCCTGAAGCTCCTCACCAACCGGGCTCAGATCTTTGCGGATGTCCGGACCTACTGGAGCGGAGACGCCGTGAAGAAGGCTACGGGCTATGAGATCGAGGGCAAGGCCAAGGATGCGGACGGATTTATCCATCTCATCAACTCCGGTGCTGCCTGCCTGGATGCCTGCGGACAGGCCAAGGATGCGGACGGCAACGCCTGCATGAAGGAGTGGTGGAATGTAACGGAAGAGGATCAGGAAGCTATCCTGAAGGCTACCACCTGGAATGCGGCGGACAACGGCTACTTCCGGGGCGGCGGATTCTCCTCCCGCTTCGTGACCGAGGCTGAGATGCCGGCTACCATGATCCGCCTGAATCTTGTAAAGGGTCTCGGACCCGTTCTGCAGATTGCAGAGGGTTGGACCGTGAAGCTTCCCGAGGAAGTGACCGATAAGCTCTGGAAGAGAACCGACTACACCTGGCCCTGCACCTGGTTCGCTCCCAGATGTACCGGAGAAGGCGCCTTCAAGACTGCTTACGATGTGATGAACAACTGGGGAGCCAACCACGGCGCCATCAGCTACGGCCACGTAGGGGCAGACCTGATTACCCTGTGCTCCATCTTGAGGATCCCGGTGTGCATGCACAACGTACCGGAAGAGAAGATCTTCCGTCCGGCTGCATGGAATGCCTTCGGCATGGACAAAGAGGGACAGGATTACCGTGCCTGCAAGGCTTATGGTCCTCTTTACAAAACCATCCGGTAAAAAATAGAATCCATATAGTGAAAAGGAGCAACAGGTTTTGCGGTTATAATCGTAAAACCTGTTGCTTTTTTGCGTGAATTGCGGTATTCTGGATGGGATTGGAGGTGGCAATTATGATCTACAGACCCACATATGTAAATAAAATAATGGCTTTTACGGATACGCCGTTTATAAAAATCTTAACGGGTGTCCGGCGCTGTGGAAAGTCCACCATACTCCGGATGATTATGGAAAAACTCCATGAGGAAAAGAATATACCGGAGAAACGAATTATAAGCTATCGTTTTGATTCCATGGAATACGAAGACATAAATGCGAAACAGATGTACGCAGAGCTGAAAAGCAGGATTAGCCCAGAGGGAAGAACTTATTTTTTCCTGGATGAGATGCAGGAGATTGAGGGCTGGGAAAAGGTGGTTAATTCCCTGGCTTCAGACTTTGATGTGGACTTGTACATTACCGGGTCCAACTCCCGTATGATGTCTTCGGAGATATCCACATATCTCACCGGCAGATACGTATCTTTTCGGATTTACACCCTCTCTTTTAGTGAATATTTAACCTTTAAGAGGCGGTATGCTTCTTTAAAAGATCAAAGAAGTGAGCTTGCAGAGTATATACGCCTAGGCGGCTTCCCAGCTGTTCATTTGCAAAAATACAGAGATGATGAGGTCTATACCATTGTTCGTGATATCTATAATTCCACAGTTTTTTCTGATATTGTAAAACGCAGCCAAATCCGTAAGGTGGATCAGCTGGAACGTGTGGTAAAATATACGTTTGATAATGTGGGAAGGACCTTCTCGGCAAAGTCTGTCTCAGACTATTTAAAGGCAGAGCGCAGAGCGTTAGACAATGAAACCGTATATAGCTATCTGGAGAAGCTTGAAAAGGCATATTTGCTCCATCGGTGTTCCCGTTATGATTTGCAGGGAAAAGAGATTCTGAAAACCCAGGAGAAATTTTATCTGGCAGATACTTCACTGCGCTACAGCGTTTTGGGTTATAACGATGATACGGTAGCGTCGAGCCTGGAAAATGTGGTTTATCTGGAATTGTGCCGCCACGGATACACGGTCCACATTGGAAAAACAATCAACGGAGAGGTTGATTTTGTTGCTGTCCGTCAAAATGAAAAGGTTTATGTACAGGTTACCCAGAGAATTGATTCAGAGAAGACGGAAAAACGGGAGTATGAACGGCTTTTGGAGATTCGGGATAACTATCCAAAATACGTTTTGAGGACGGATGAGTTTGCCGGAGGTAATTATGAGGGGATTAAGACTATGAATGCAGCGGATTTTTTGCTGCTGGATGAATATTGAAAGATGGGTTGTGGATGCCTGACAGGTTTGCCGGAGGCTGTGATTCGCTGGAATCACAGCCTCTTTTGCTGCCTTTCAATCCTCAATAGAGTCAATGTTATCCTCCGTGGCAATGGTAATGGGCACCTTAATATAGCTGGATTCCGGCTTCTGCCGTTTGATGATGTAGTCAAAGAGAAGCTTTACCAGCTGGTAGCCCTGGAGGGAGGCGCTCTGTCCGATGGCGAAGTCCACGGTTCCGTTCTGGAGGAGGGCGATGGTGTCGGGAACCAGATCGTGGCATACGATCTTCATATCTTTGGTTTTCCCGGTAAGCTCCAGGGCGTTTCCCACGCCTTTGATTCCGCCGCCGGTAATATAGATGCCTTTTAGATTGGGATAGCGGTTGCAGTATTCCAGCGTAGTCTTAAAGGCTTCTTCCTTCCGGTCCTGGTTCTCCTGGATTTCCACAATGTTTAGATTCGGATAGTGCAGGGACAGCTTCTTCTGGAAGCCTTTCAGACGGCACTGGTGGCAGGAGAGGTTGTTGGAGCTGATAATGATTCCCACATCGCCGCCCTCCGGCAGCAGGCGTCCCATAAGTCCGGCGGCAGTCTCTCCGCCTTTGACGTGATCCTGGCCCAGGAAACACAGCTCCCGGATTCCTTCGATTTTTGAGTTAAAGGTAATGATCAGGATTCCCTGATCGGCAAGCTGGTTGATTTTCCGTTTCACCTGATCGTCATCAATGGGCAGCAGGGCAATTCCTGCATAACCGTCCTCACTCATATTGGCCAGTATATTTACCAGTTCTGCAGGCTCCAGGGTAGTCAGCATTTTCACGGTGACAGTCAGGCTGAAGGGGGAAAATTCCTCTTCGGCCTGTTTGATGCCCTTTAAAGTAGCCTGGATATAAGGATTGTAATCCGGCGTGAGAACAATGCCGATTTTTGTGGGAGTCTTGCTGTGGACCAGTGCTTTTCCCAGAAAATTGGGATGGTAGTTCAATTCTTTTGCGATCTGCAGGACCTTTTGTTTGGTTTCTTCCTTTACGCCGGGCCGCCCGTTCAGCACTTTGTCCACAGTGCCCCGGGAGACATTGGCTAATTCGGCAATTTGTTTGATGGTAATACTCATGTTTCATTCCGCCTGCTTCTTGTAATGTAGATTAAGCGTATCAAAAAAATAACCATGTGTCCAGAGGAAAATAAACGCATTTTTGTGCTCGAGCACTAAGCGGAATAATGGAAAAATAAATATTTAGTTAAAGTGCACAAAAATTCGAACTTAAAATTGTAGAAAAATACATATTGAAAAAATCATACCGGGGGGGGGTATAATGGGACTGAAAAGAGCTCGAGCACAAAAGGAGTGGAGGTAAAAGGGATATGAAGTTTGGAACAGGCTATTCTTATTGGGGAACCCAGTGGAAATGCGACTACATTGAGATGGTAAACAAGGTTGCGGATATCGGGTTTGACATTTTGGAGATCGGTGCGGATCATCTGTATCATATGACGGATGAAGAGATTGATGCCCTGAAGGCAGAAGGTGACAAGCGTGGGATTGAGTTCACCACCAACAGCGGCCCGGCCAAGCAGTATGATCTGTCCTCCGGGGATGAAGCTGTGAGACAGAAGGGAATCGGATATTTCAAGGATATCCTGCACAAAATGCACCGTCTGGGTTCCAAGAGCCTGGTTGGCGCTATTTACTCCTACTGGCCGGTAGATTTCTCTGTTTCCGACAATGACAAGGAGGCGGCCTGGGAGAGAAGCATCCCCTGCTTAAAAGAGATCGGGGATGTGGCGGCAGACCTGGGTATCGAGTGCGCCCTTGAAGTTCTGAACCGGAACGAGACCTACATACTGACAGACTGTGCGGAGGCTATGGAATATGTAAAGCGGGTGGACAGCAAAGGCGTGAACATTCTCCTGGACACCTATCACATGAATATTGAAGAAGATAATATGTACGACGCCCTCCGGAAAGCCGGAGACCTTTTGGGACATGTGCATGTGGGCGAGTGCAACCGCAAGCTTCCCGGCATGAACAACAGCATCAACTGGCCGGAGATCGGAAAGGCCCTGCGGGATATAGGTTATGAGAAAGCCGTGGTGATGGAACCCTTCCTGCTCTCCGGCGGTGAAGTGGGAAGAGATATCCGTGTCTGGAGGGATTTAAGCAACGGGGCGGATGAGGCTCAGATGACCAAGTACATTGCAGATTCCCTGGCTTATTTGAAGAAGTGCTGTGAAGGGTAGAAGTCATTGTCCCCTTGTACACCGAGGGTAAGGAAAGGAGCGCAAGATGGGAGAAAGATTTAAGCTGGAGATACAAGGTGTCTCGAAATCTTTCCCAGGGGTAAAAGCCCTTGACAATGTAAATATCGCATTGAGGCCCGGAACGGTCCATGCGGTTATGGGAGAGAACGGAGCGGGAAAATCTACGCTCATGAAGATTATCAACGGCCTTTATAAGAGGGATGAGGGAAAGATCCTGCTGGACGGAAAAGAAGTCCATTTCTCCGGGCCGGAGGAATCAGGGGCTGCAGGGATCGCCATGATTTACCAGGAGCTGAATTTTTTCCCGGAGCTGACGGTTGCCGAGAATATGTTTATGAAGAGGCAGCCGGGAAAGGGAGGCTTCGTATCCTGGGGACAGATGATGGAGGACGCCAAAAAGATCCTGGATGAAAACGGGCTTTCCTACGATCCGGCGGAGAAGATCAAGAATCTTCCCATTGCCAGCGTGCAGATGCTGGAGATTATCAAGGCGGTGGCTTTTAAGGCTCAGGTGATTATTATGGATGAGCCCACCTCCTCGATTTCCAATAAGGAAGTAGAGTTTCTGTTTGAAACCATCCGGAGGCTGAAAGAGCAGGGGATCAGCTTCCTCTATATCAGCCACAAGATGGAGGAGATATTCCGTATTGCAGACGACATCACCATTATACGGGATGGCAAGAGCATTATTTCCGGCAGGGTAGATGAATTTACGGAAGATTCCATTATCACCCACATGGTAGGGCGCTCCATCGACAATATTTATCCCAAGGAGCAGGTTCCTGTGGGAGAGGTGGTATTTGAGGCGAAGAACCTTATCACCGACGGCATGTTTAAGAACGTATCCCTGGAGGTGCGCAAGGGCGAAATCGTGGGAATGGCAGGCCTGGTGGGAGCGGGCAGAAGCGAAGTGTGCCGGGCTATCTTCGGATTGGATCCCCTGGATTCCGGGGAGATCACCCTCTGCGGGGAGAAATATGTGCCCAAGGACGTGACCCATGCCATTAAGAATAAGATTCTGATGATTACCGAGGACCGGAAGAAAGAGGGAATCATCGGGGTCCGGAGCTGCCGGGAGAACATTACCCTGACCAATCATCACATCCAGAAAGGCGTCTTTATGAACTTAAAGCAGGAGATTGAGGATGCAAAAAGGATGTCGGAGATGTTGAAAGTCCGTTTCGCCGGTATTGAGACGCCCATCGGCTCCCTTTCCGGCGGAAACCAGCAGAAGGTGCTTCTGGCCCGCTGGCTGATGCTGGAGAGCAAGCTCCTGATTCTGGATGAGCCTACCCGGGGAATCGACGTGGGAGCTAAGCTTGAGATTTACAATATTATTACGGACCTTGTGAAAAAAGGATATTCGATTCTGATGATTTCTTCTGAAATGCCCGAGCTTCTGGGAATGTGCGACAGGATTTACGTTATGAGCCAGGGGTATGTATCAGGCTGCTTAAGCCGTGAGGAGTTCCATCAGGAAACGATCATGCAGATGGCAGTAAAGAATGTAGCGGATGCGTAACTGGAATAGGAGGATAAAAAGATGAAATCTATGAAAGTGGATATGAAAAAATATTCCCTGGTATTGATTCTGATTGGCATGATGATAGTCTGCAGCCTGTTAAACAGCAGTTTTATGTCGGGAACCAACCTGATGAATATTTTGAAGCAGGTGAGTATTGTTACCATCTGTTCCTTTGCCCAGGGCATGATTATTATCACAGGCGACATTGACTTGTCCATCGGTTACCTGGCGGGTATGGCGGGAACCTTTGCCTGTATTGTGTTCGTGGCTACCCAGAATCTGTTCCTGGCCTTTATGGTAGGCGTTCTCATCGGAGCGGTGGTAGGAGCCATCAACGGCTTGTTTGTAGCCTACTTTAAGCTTCCGGCCTTTATCGTCACCCTGGCTATGCAGACCGTGTGTTTCGGCATTATCTGCCGCTATACAGGCGGGCAGAACGTCTACAAGATCGGCGATTTCAAGGCCCTGGGCCAGAGCACGGTGGCGGGATTGATTCCCATCACAGTTGTATTTATGGTTATCATGTTCATTATCACCCATGTGATTTTGAAATACACGAAGTTCGGCCGTTACCTCTACGCCATCGGCGGGAACAAAGAAGCGGCAATCGCAGCAGGAATCCAGGTGGTAAAGGTAAAATGGAGCGCCTTTATTATCTCCGGCGTGTTTGCGGCAATCGCAGGTATGGTTATGATGGGAAGGCTGAATGCCGGTATCCCCAGCGAGGGGCAGGGATACGAGACAGACGCCATTACGGCTACGGTTATCGGAGGCACCAGCTTCGCAGGAGGAGCCGGTACGGCATTCGGAACTTTCTTAGGCTCCGTAATAATCGGAGTGCTCAACAACATTATGAACCTGATGGGTGTGGATTCCTATATCCAGATGATCACCAAGGGATTTATCATCATCGGGGCCGTGCTGGTAGACAGCCTGTCCAAACAGGGCAAAACCAGCATCAAGATTATGGCATCATCTTCTGATGCAAAGAAGACTAAATAAAAAAGCACAAGGAGGAAACAAAATGAAAAAGAGATTGTTAAGCGTATTGCTGGCAGCGGCAATGGTGGCCACCATGCTGGCCGGATGCGGTTCCAAAACAGAACCGGAGCAGCCCGCCAACACAGAGGCAGAGGCGCCGGCAGAGACCGGAGAGGCAGATGCCCAGGCTCCGGCCGGAGAGACGAAGGATGTATACAAGGTAGCATTCCTTCCCACCGATATGTCCGCCACCTTCGCATCATGGCTGGCAGAGGAGCTGGTAACAGCCTTTGAAGCCTATGATGATATGGAGCTGACCGTTATGGACAGCAAGAACTCTCTGCAGACTCAGTTGTCCAATATGGAGACCTGTGTGTCTCAGGGCTATGACTATGTAATCCTGCTTCCCCTGGAGCCGGCTGCCGAGGATGATTATGTAGCCCAGTACATTGAGGAGGGAACCCCCTTCATGAACATCAACCTGGACGACTTCGGCGTAGAGAAGGCTTCCAGCGTAATTGCGAACCCCTATGATCTGGGTACCGTAGTGGCGGAAGTAGCCAAGGCGAACCTGCCGGATGATGCCAACGTAGTAGTTCTTCTTGGACCCTCCGGAAATACCGACTCTATCGAGAGACGCAGGGCTTATGAGGACGTTCTGCTGAATGGCAGCAATATTACGGTTTTGGATGAGCAGCTTGGAGACTGGGAGAAATCTAAGGGTATGGAGTTTATGGAGAGCTGGCTGCAGGTACATGATATCGATGCGGTTCTGTCCATGAACGACGCAATGGCAATCGGAGCCATCGAGGCTGCAAAAGATGCGAATAAGCTGGATGATATTCAGTTCTACGGTGTAGACGGACTGGCTGACGCAGCGGTAGCCATTGCAGACGGCGAGCTGGACGCTACGGCTCTGCAGGATGCAAAGGTAATGGCAGAGGAAGGCGCCCGCATTGTACATGAGGTTCTCACCGGTGAGAACACCGAGGGCTTCGAGAAGGTTCAGATTCCGGTAACCCTGATTACCTCTGACAATGTAGACGAATTTATTACCAGATACACAGAGAACGGAATGCTCAGCGAGTAATCATAAAAGTTCTGCAAATGGAGGAAGAAAGTAAATGAAACAGGCGGTTTTAACAAAGGCGGAAACCATTGAATTCAGCGAGATTGAAAAGCCGGTCATAAAAGACAGTGAAGTTTTGGTGAAGGTGAAGAATATCGGAATCTGCGGCTCTGATATCCACGCTTATTATGGACAGCATCCCTTTATGTCCTTCCCCATCCGGCTGGGCCATGAAATGTCCGGCCAGGTCGTTGAGGCAGGAGCCGGTGTAAAGGGTATCGCTGCTGGGGAGCTGGTGACTATGATGCCCCAGGAATTTTGCGGAGAGTGCGAACCCTGCAAGGCGGGAAGATACAACATCTGCAACACCCTGGATGTAATCGGATGCCAGACTCCGGGAGCGGCCTGTGAGTACTTTAACGTTCCTGCGGCCCTGATCAAGAAGATACCGGAAGGCATGTCTGCGGAATTGGCTGCTACCGTGGAGCCTGCGGCAGTGGGAGTCCATGCGGTGAGAAGATGCGGAAGCGTCAAAGGGAAGAATGTAGTAGTTATGGGAGCCGGGACCATCGGCAACGTAACTGCACAGGCGGCCCTGGCGGAAGGAGCTAAGAGCGTCCTTATTACGGATCTTTCCGAGAACCGGCTGGAGATTGCCAGACAGTGCGGTATTCCCTCCACGGCCAACACGGGAAAGAAAACCATGAAGGAAGCCGTTTGGGAAGCTTTCGGTGAGGAAGGCCCGGACATTTTCTTTGAATGTGTAGGCATTGGGGCTACCGTCAATCAGGCCATTGAATGTTCCAAAAAGGGAAATGATATTGTGATTGTAGGCGTGTTCGGTAAAAATCCCGAAGTAAATCTCTCCTGGGTACAGGATAGGGAGCTGCGCATCTGCGGGTCGCTGATGTATGTGGAGAAAGACTTCCAGGACACCATTGATTACATGGCGGCGGGAAAAATTAATATGAAACCGCTTATCTCCAAGGTCTTCCCCTTCAGCGAGTATGCCCAGGCGTACAAGTACATCGAGCAGAACAAAGACACCAGTTTAAAAATTCTCATTGAAATGTAATAAAGTTGGCGTCGGCATACAGGTGCATTGCGCCTGTATGCCGGCGCTGTTTTATGGGGAGCAGGGAAAAGTGTTTACAGGAAATGTGTGATAAAAGGAGGATTTGCAATATGGACAAGATCGGAAGAGCACACGTCTGAACTCCAGTCACGCACACAAATCTC
>CAJUMM010000047.1 GCA_910586955.1 uncultured Lachnospiraceae bacterium
ACCACCGAGATCTACACTCTTTCCCTACACGACGCTCTTCCGATCTAAAGACGCTAGAAAAGGGGGTTCTGTCAAGGCGTATGCGGAACTGGAATAAAAACAGCAGGAGCCCAAACAGAACCCAGAAGGAATTACGGGCACGTTATTTGTGGCCGGAATTTCTTCTAGAAAAGGGGGTTCTGTTAGGGCGTATGCGGAACTGGAATCAAAGCGGAACTGGAATAGGAGTTTAAGATTATGGAATCAGAGTACTGGAAAGAATTACAGCAGACAAAGGACGTGGACGCAGTCCTGGTGTCTTCTCCGGCCAATATCCGATATCTCAGCGGCTTTGCCGGGACAGAGAGTTATCTCTACCTGTCCGGAAACCGCAAGGTTATCCTGACGGACAGCCGCTATACCCTGCAGGCGGGGAAGGAGAGCGGGGGACTTGAAGTCCGGACCATCAGCGGCAGACGGGGATACGGGGAGCTGTTAAGGGAACTTTTAAAAGAGGACGGAGCAGAGCGGCTTGGCTTTGAGGACGGCTCCATGCTTTACGGAACCGTGAGGAAGCTTCAGGAGGAAGGGGGCCTTCCGGAGAAAGGGTGGATTCCCCTGGGAGAAGCCTTGTCCAGGCTCCGGATGAAAAAGAGCAAAGAGGAAATTGAACGGATAGCCAGGGCGGAGCAGATCGGGGATGAAGCCTTTTCCTATATTCTGGGGGAGCTTACACCGGGGGTGACGGAGCTCGGGATTGCCGCAGGGCTTGAGTACTATATGCGGACCCACGGAGGGGAGGATAAGAGTTTTGACACCATTGCGGCTTTCGGCCTTCACTCTGCCATGCCTCATGCGGTTCCCACGGAGAAGAAGCTGGAGGCCGGGGAGCTTGTCACCCTGGATTTTGGGTGTAAATACCGGGGCTACTGTTCGGATATGACCCGGACCGTGGTTCTTGGAAAGGCGGGGGATAAGCAGCGGGAGATTTACCGGATTGTCCTGGAAGCCCAGCAGGCAGCTCTTTTTGGGCTGCGGGCCGGAATCACCGGGGCGGAGGCGGACAGGATGGCCCGGAAGGTGATTGAGAGGGCCGGTTACGGGGAATACTTCGGACACGGCCTGGGACACAGCGTGGGACTGGAAATTCACGAGCGTCCGGCCCTTTCTTCCAGAGATGAAACGATCCTGGAGCCTGGCATGACGGTGACGGTGGAGCCGGGGATTTATGTGCCCGGTGTGGGCGGTGTGCGTATTGAAGATTTGGTAGTGATTACAAAGACAGGCTGCCGGAATCTGACCTTTTCTCCCAAGGAGCTGATAGTGCTGTGAGGGGAGGCCTGCCGGAAGAGCCGATTTTGGCAAGTCAGAGACAAAATGCTTGAAAAACGGAGAAATTTATTATAGAATAGAGCATATAATTTGCACGGCGCAGGGGGTACTCTGTGCCAGGACAGTAGGAGGAAAGGTTAAGAATGATTTCAGCAGGAGATTTTAGAAACGGAATTACCCTGGAGATCGAGGGCAATGTTTATCAGATCATGGAGTTTCAGCACGTAAAACCGGGCAAAGGTGCTGCTTTTGTTAGAACCAAGTTGAAAAATATCATCAACGGAGGTGTGGTTGAGAAGACTTTCCGCCCCACGGAGAAGTTTCCGGCTGCCCGGATTGACCGGGTGGATATGCAGTATCTGTATTCCGACGGGGATCTGTTCCATTTTATGAATACGGAGACTTATGATCAGATTGCTTTGAATTCCGACGATATCGGAGACGCCCTGAAGTTTGTGAAAGAGAATGAGATGTGCAAAGTATGTTCCTACAACGGCAATGTGTTTGCCGTGGAGCCGCCTCTCTTTGTGGAGCTGGAGATTACCGACACGGAGCCGGGCTTCAAGGGTGATACGGCAACCGGCGCTACCAAACCGGCAGTTGTGGAGACGGGAGCTACCGTGTACGTGCCGCTGTTTGTGGAGCAGGGAGACAAGATTAAAATCGATACCCGTTCCGGAGAGTATCTGTCCAGGGTATAAGAAAGAAACGGATGGGCTGCCGCAAATGGCAGCCCTGTTTGTGTAAATCCGGCTGTCAGCCGGATTTTTTTAGAAAAAAGTCCCCTCCGGATTCCGGAGGGGATTTTCGCTGCATCTGACTAGATTCGAACTAGCGGCACCTGGCGTCGGAGGCCAGTGCTCTATCCACTGAGCTACAGATGCAAATAATCTCATGGTGCACAGCGGATAAATCCTGCACCATGAGATATTCTACAACAAAATCGGAAAATGTGCAAGCAGTTTCTTAAAAAAGTATAAAGTACTTGCAAAAGGAAAATTTTTCCGGTATACTAAACTTGTCTAAAGTTCAAGAGCAGCGTTTCGCTGCGGCAATCCCCAAGAAGGATAAGAAAAAAAGAAAGGATGACAAGATGAATTATCAAGAATTTAAAAGTTCCGTGACAGGTTTTCTGCGGGAAGCCCTGCCTGACGGAACAGAACTGAGCATGGTTCCTATGGAGAAGAACAACGGTGTGCGTATGGAAGGCCTTTCCGTCCGCCGGGAGGGAGGCAGGGTGGCTCCTATGATTTACCTGGATTCCTGTTACCTGGATTATCTGGCAGGGGGCTCTTTAAAGGATATCTGCCGGCAGATCCTGGAGTGCTGTGAGGACAGCGGCTTTATGGAAAGGTTTGATGTGGATTTTTTTGCAGATTACCGGAAAATACGGCCTACGGTGGTGTACAAGCTGATTAATTACGAGAAGAACCGGGAGCTTCTTGAGAAGGTTCCCCATCTGCCCTTTTTGGACCTGGCGATTGTGTTTTACTGTCTTCTGGCGGACACGCCTGTGGGAAATGCTACGGTCCTTATTCACAACAGCCATCTGGACATGTGGCACATTACCTGCAGTGAGCTGTACCGGGATGCCAGGGACAATGCCCTGCGCCTGCTTCCTGCGGAGTTAAAGCCTATGGGTGAGGTGCTCCGGGAACTGGCCTGGGACTCCGGGAACGGGGAAGCCCGGGAAGAAGGAGATGATGAGCTTCCCATGTATGTGCTGACTAATTCCAGAAAGTCCCTGGGGGCAGCCAGCATCCTCTACAGCGGAATGCTGGGAGCCTGTGAATCAAAGGTGGGAGAGGCGTATTATCTGCTTCCCAGCAGCATCCACGAGGTAATTCTGGTTCCCGTGTCCGTGGTTCCCGGTGCAGGCGATCTGCTGGAGATGGTCCGGGATATCAACGCCACCCAGGTCCGCAGCACAGAGGTATTGTCCGATAACATCTATTTTTATTCGCCCGAATCCGGGCAGCTTTCCCTGGTAGAACATTCCTAAGGACTGGTGCATTGCTGGAAAATGCAAAAATATCACAGATTTGTCACAATTAACGGTTGCCTTTTTCCTGTAAGTTTGCTACAATACATTTTGTTACGAAAATGTTACATTTATTAAGCGGATGTGACTGTGAAGAGGATTACAGGAGGATGTTATGAAATTTTCCATAGATGGGCTCAAAGAGTTATTCAGCAAGGACAATGTAGGCGGCGTGATTGTAAAGTATAAGCGCCAGATTGCGGTGGTGAGTATCCTGCTCTGCCTGGGAGTTGCAGCCATTGTAAAGTTTACGGGAAATGACCAGGACGAGAACGTGGAGACCAAGGCGGACGTGGCGGAAGATGCAGAGGCGGAATCCGGTAAAGAGGAGAAGGCGGAAGCAAAAGAGCAGGAGGGGGGCGCCGTGGGCACAACCATGGTGAACCCGGGTGATCTGCTGAAAGAGTCCAACCCTCTGGAGACGGATAAATACCCGGAGGTCAACGGGCTGATTCAGCAGTATTACGATTCCATGGCGGCAGGGGATATGGACAGCCTCACCGGGATTGTAGATCAGATAAGCGACGAAGAGATTAAGAAAATCCTCACTTCCCGGGATGTGGTGGAGGGATACCAGAATATTTCCTGTTATACCAAGAAGGGAATGGAAGAGGGTTCCTATGCGGTATTCGTATACTATGAATTGAAATTTGCCCAGATTGAGACCCCGGCTCCCGGCCTGGAGTTCCAGTACGTGTACACTAACGAGGAAGGAAATCTGGTGATTTTCAATCAGGAGGCCGGAGAGGACCTGGACAACTATGTGAAGGACATTATTGAAGGAGAAGATGTCCAGAAGCTCCGGGCTGATGTAAAGGAGAAATATGAGGCCGCCAAGGCGTCGGACGAGGATCTGGTGAGAAGGGAAGAACGCTACGCCAAGGCCGGTGAGGAGACGCCGGAAGAAGCACCTGCGGAGAATCCGGAGGAGCAGCCGGAAGAGCCTCCTGCAGAAGAACAGCCGGAGGAGCCTGAAGAGGAGCCGGAGAACAACAGTGAGGCCACGGCCCAGAACCGGGAGACCCGCTTTACGGAGACCATCCGCCTGCGGGCACAGCCCAGCACGGAGTCGGAGAATTTGGGAACAGCCTATCAGGGTGAGCATGTGACCCAGATTGAGAGTTACGGAGACGGCTGGAGCAAGATCAATTACAATGGGAAAGAATGTTATTGCATGACGGAATTTTTGGAGTAATCCGGATTGGCCCAAAAAGGAGAACGGTTTTCTAACCGCTCTCCTTTTTATTACCCTTCAGGTATTCCTCATGGCAGGCTTACACGATGGTGTTCAGCATGGAACCCACTGCGTAATAGTTGCTGAGATTGTAAGCCCCGCTGGTTGCGAAACCGGAGAAGATGGTCCAGTAGTCCAGGGAATCCGCAGAAGCGGAACCTGCCTCGGACTCGGAAACACCGGCAATTTTTTCTACAGAAGCGTTGTCCAGTATATCGGCAGCCTTGGTAGCCGCCCGCTCTGCGATGCCGAACTGTCCGCCCATAATGTCCTTTACGGAGGCGTAATTATCATCCAGGGTCTGTTTCAGCTTCTTCTCATCCACCTGCAGCTTGCCGGATTTGTCAACACTTAAGCCGATGCGTGCCATAGCGTCTCCGGTGGTCAGGGCGCGTTTTAAGGAAGCCAGCTGACTGTTTACCGCGTTGCTCCGGCCGGAATTATTCTCCAAAAGGGAGATGGCATTGTTGTAAGATTCCGCAAAATCTTTGATTGCAGCCACAATGTCGTCCTTAGCCGCATCCACTGCCTTCTGGGCTTTTGCCTTAGCCTCGTCCGTATTGGCCCAGGAAAGATCCTTGAGAGCCGTTTCGTATTTGGCAAATACATTGTTTTTGTTGCCCAGCCGCAGTTTGTCTGCCGTAGTTTCCAGGGAAGTCAGGGAATTCTTATAGGTAAGCAGGAACGTAGAAGTACTGGAATTCCGGTTGATCGACGTGCTGGAACTGGAAGAACTGGAGCTTGAGGAGGTGGTATCCTTGGTGTCGGATGTGCTGGAGCTCTCCGTAGTCTCAGAGGCTTTGACGCCCAGACGATTCTCCAGGGCTTCCGCATCGGCAGCCGCCTGATCCACCCATTTCTGGTATTCGCTTCCGGTATTGTAGCCGGATACTGCACTGATTGACATAGTTTCAACTCCTTTCTGGTATGTGGATACCTGATTTTATGTTGTAAAGAGGGAATTTTGCCTGCAGGAAAAAACCGCTCTGTGCAACCGGATGGAAATAAAATGTATCCTTCTAATAATTATATCGGCAGAAGTAAGAATAAAAGAAGAAAAATTCCGTATTCTAAAGAGAAGAAAGACATGCGGGAAGACGCTGTCCGGGCGTATTCCGTAAAGGAGGAGACATTTTTATGCTGACAAGCGCAGATTTGGCGGTACTCAATGAGGCATACCGCAGCAGTAAAATGGGGCTGGAGGCGATTAACGCCGTTATCAGCAAGGTATACGACGAGGACCTGGCATTGGATTTGAACCGGCAGGCGGTTCGTTTTTTGTCCTTTGAGGACAAGGTGACGGAGAAGATCCGGGAAGCCAACAAGCGGCCGGAGCCGGAATCCGCCATGGGAAAGGCCATGCTTTGGACATCCATACAGGCCAATACTCTTTTGAATACCAGCACGGAGCATGTGGCGGATCTGATGATACAGGGCAACACCAGGGGGATTACGGATCTGATGAAGGCCATGAAGGAAAATAAAGGGGCAAAAAAGGAGTACTGCGAGCTGGCGGAGGAATTGATGGACTTTGAAGAAAACAATATTTCCCGTCTGAAAAGCTATTTAAAATAAATTTTTTTGTATTTTTGAAAAAAACACTTGCAAACTCCAGGAAGACATGTATATAATGTCCCTAGACAAAGGCGTCAAAGAGAAGCGTGGGGCCTAAGGTTCCACGCTTTGGTTATTTTTTGTACGTCTTTTTTGTTTGCTATGAGAAAAGGGAAGAGGAGGAATTAAAAATGTCTTATGTTGATGAAATTATGGAGTCTGTGATTGCCAAAAACCCCAGCGAGCCGGAGTTCCATCAGGCAGTCCGGGAGGTGCTGGATTCCCTGCGCCCTGTGGTGGATGCCAATGAGGAAAAGTTCCGCAGAGAGGCTCTTCTGGAGCGCCTGGTGGAGCCGGAGCGCCAGTTGAAATTCCGGGTACCCTGGGTGGATGACAAGGGACAGGTACAGGTAAATACGGGATACCGGGTACAGTTTAACAGCGCCATCGGGCCTTATAAGGGAGGCCTCCGCCTGCACCCGTCGGTAAACCTGGGTATTATCAAGTTCCTGGGCTTTGAGCAGATTTTCAAAAATTCCCTCACAGGCCTTCCCATCGGCGGCGGCAAGGGCGGTTCCGACTTTGATCCCAAGGGCAAGTCCGACCGGGAGGTTATGGCATTCTGCCAGAGCTTTATGACGGAGCTTTTCCGGCATATCGGGGAGAACACGGATGTTCCGGCGGGAGATATCGGAACGGGGGCCAGGGAGATCGGTTATCTGTACGGACAGTACAAGAGGCTGACCGGGCGCTATGAGGGCGTTCTCACCGGCAAAGGCCTTTCCTACGGCGGTTCTCTTGCCAGGACCGAGGCTACGGGCTATGGCCTTTTGTACCTCACCCAGGAGATGCTCAAGCTCAACGGTATGGACATTGCAGGCAAGACGGCAGCAGTTTCCGGTTCCGGAAATGTAGCTATCTATGCCATCCAGAAGGCCCAGCAGCTGGGCGTGAAGGTGCTGACCTGCAGCGATTCCAACGGATGGGTTTACGATCCCAACGGAATCGACGTGGCGGCTCTCAAGGAGATTAAGGAAGTGAAGCGGGCAAGGCTCACCGAGTACAAGAACTATCGTCCGGATTCCGAGTATCATGAGGGACGGGGCGTGTGGACCGTGAAAGTGGATCTGGCTCTTCCCTGTGCCACCCAGAACGAATTGCTTCTGGAGGATGCCAAGGCTCTGGTGGCCAACGGCTGTACGGCTGTGGCAGAGGGGGCTAACATGCCCACCACTTTGGAGGCTACCGAATACCTTCAGGAGAACGGCGTTCTCTTTGCCCCGGGCAAGGCGGCTAATGCCGGCGGCGTAGCTACCTCCGCCCTGGAAATGTCCCAGAACAGCGAGCGTTTAAGCTGGACCTTCCAGGAAGTGGATGCGAAGCTCCAGGGCATTATGGTAAATATCTGCCACAATATGGCGGATGCGGCAAAACGTTACGGCTATGAGAAGAATTACGTGGTAGGCGCCAACATTGCCGGATTTGAGAAGGTTGTGGAGGCTATGCTGGCTCAGGGAGTGGTATAAAAGATAGTATCTGAATTAGATAAATTTACCCTCAATGTACCAGGAGCGCATGCCCCTGGTACATTGAGGGTAAGGGGCAGATAAAAAAACTGTTAGGTTTTTTCTTTTATAGGTAATCCATGTGCTTCTGCAATCTCCCGGACCCAGTCTTCATTTAACTGCAGGATTTCTGCAGTCTGGGTAATGCTGTGGTTGGATTTCAGGACCCTTACAGTCATCTCGCATTGTGCCTGGGCAAAGCCCTCCTTAAGTCCTTGCTTAAGCCCTAGTTCTATGGCTTCTTTCCGAAGATATTCCCGTTCTGCTCTCTCATCATATTCTCTCAGCAGCATTTTTTGCACCTCCGTCCGGTTATTGCTTAAAATGTCCGCTAATATCCCACGTTCCAGGCAGGTGTCAATGCTTTGTTCTACCGCTTCTTCCAGAACACAACCTTTCTGCAGATGCTGCCGGATTTCCTGGATAAATTCTGCATACTCCCACAGCCGCCTGCATTTTTTCATTAATTTCTGGCTGTGGCCGCTGTTGATATTCAGTACGGCGGCCCTGCATTCCAGGCATGGCTTTTTTTCGGCAGGATGGGCTTCATAGGAATCTGACAGAAACAGTTCCGTTCGTTCTGCCTCTTCTTCCAGGCCGTTGTAAAATACCAGGTAGTTAGGGGTAGGCAGGGGAATGCGGTTTGTTCCGGTCAGACGATATCCTTTTTTGTTTATGTAATCCTGATACAGTTCTGCAAAGTAGAAAAGTCCCCGCAGAGGCATATTTTGGTTCCAAGTGCTCTGGTGTTCATACAGGTTCATGGTAGAACCAATGATAAAGGACAGATCGTTCTTCATACTGAGGTAGATCACATCCTCCAGAGTGTTGATTTCCAGCTCTTCCGGGTTTTCGTAAGCAGTGTTATTGACAGCGTTGTAGAGGGCCAGCAGATCCTTTTTATCCGAAAAGACAAAGCGGAAAAGCCTGTCTTTGTATCTGCGGTTCACCCTTCTGTGGAAATGAGATAAGTAGCGTTTTTGGTTTGTCATGTTTTCTCCTTTCATTATAAGGCTTTCTTCTTTGGTTGGCAAGAAGGGAGAATCTGAAAGTGTGACAGATGCAACCATGGAAGACGGACTTGCCAGCCGGTATTGAGGGGTTTTTCAGGGAAATGGGAAAACCGAACGGTATCTCTAGGACCTGTGAATTATACTATAGCATAGATGGAAGAAAATTACAACAAAAAGTTTACATAAAGTTAAAATACCGCCGTTTTTCTTGCAACTCCGTGTCAGATCTAATATAATGAAATGCACAGATATAACGAAAGTAAAGAGGTTACCCATATGGAAGAAGTACGCTTAAATAAATACTTAAGCGAGGCGGGCGTATGTTCCCGCCGGGAGGCGGACAGACTGATAGAGGCGGGGAAGGTGACGGTAGACGGAAACCCTGCAGTGACCGGAATGCGGATCCGGCGGGAGCAGGAGGTGGCGGTGGACGGAAAAGCCGTGGAAAGCCGGGAAGAGCGGATTTTGCTGGCGGTCTATAAGCCTCCCGGGGTGGTCTGCACGGCAGATCGGCGGGAACGGAGGAACATTGTGGATTTTGTGGGATATCCCATCCGGGTCTATCCCATCGGAAGGCTGGATAAGGATTCGGAAGGATTGATTCTGATGACCAACGACGGAAGCCTGGTCAACCGGATGATGAAGGCCTCCAATTACCATGAGAAGGAATATCTGGTTACAGTCAGCCGGCCGGTGACGGAAGAATTTCTGGAGAAGATGAGCAGGGGTGTACGCATCCGGAAGGTGGAGCAGGGAAAGGTGCTTCTGGACGCCGTGACCAGGCCCTGCCAGGTGGAGAAAACCGGAAGATGTGCTTTCCGGATTATTCTCACCCAGGGATTGAACCGACAGATCCGGAGAATGTGTGAGACCCTGGGGTTTGAAGTGACTTCCTTAAAGCGGGTACGAGTCCTGAATATTGAGCTTAAAGGCATGAAGCCCGGGACTTGGCGCCGGATAACCGGGAAAGAACTGAAGGAACTGGAGGCGCTTCTTGCAGGGTCTGCGGGCTGAGAAATGGAATCAGCAGCTGCCCGGAAAGCGCCGGAACTGTAATAGGAGGCTGTTATGGAAGAAAAGAAGGCGAGAATGAAAGAGCTTGCCGGCCTTTTAAATCAGGCCGGCCGGGCTTATTACCAGGAAGCCAGGGAGATCATGAGCAACTATGAGTACGACAGGCTCTATGATGAGCTTGAGGACCTGGAACGGGAGACCGGCATCGTCCTGTCGGGGAGTCCTACTGTCCGGGTGGGTTATGAGGTTTTGAGTGAGCTGCCCAAAGAACGCCACGAGCGTCCCATGCTCTCTCTGGATAAGACAAAGGATACGGAAGTTTTAAAAGAGTGGGTAGGCCCTCACCGGACCCTGCTGTCCTGGAAGCTGGACGGGCTGACCATTGTGCTGACCTACCGGGAGGGCCGGCTTTACAAGGCCGTCACCAGGGGAAACGGCGAGGTGGGAGAGGTAATTACCAACAATGCCCGGGTATTCCAGAATCTTCCTCTTAAAATTTCCTTTGAGGGAGAGCTGGTGCTTCGGGGAGAGGCGGTGATTGGATACCGGGAATTTGAACGGATCAACCGGGAGATTCCGGATACGGAGGCCAAATACAAGAATCCCAGGAATCTCTGCAGCGGCTCCGTGCGGCAGCTGAACAATGAGATTACGGCCGGCCGTAATGTAAATTTCTTTGCCTTTTCCCTGGTGCGGGCGGAAGGGGTGGATTTTGAAAATTCCCATGAGCAGGAGTTCCTATGGCTGAAAAGCCAGGGCTTTGAGACCGTAGAGTATGAGGTGGTGACGGAGGAAAATCTGGAGGCGGCAATCAGCCGGTTTGCAGGACGAATTGAAAAAAACGATTTTCCGTCAGACGGTCTGGTGGCTCTCTACGATGACATTTCCTATGGAAACTCCCTTGGCAGGACTTCCAAATTTCCCAGGGACTCTATGGCCTTTAAATGGGCGGATGAAATCCGGGAAACCAAGCTTTTGGAGATTGCGTGGAGTCCTTCCCGGACAGGGCTTATCAACCCGGTAGCCATTTTTGAACCGGTGGAGCTGGAGGGAACCACGGTCAGCCGGGCCAGTGTCCACAACGTCAGCATTCTGCGTTCCCTGGAGCTGGGGATTGGAGACACCATAGAGGTTTACAAGGCTAATATGATTATCCCCCAGATTGCGGAAAACCGGACCCGGAGCGGTTTGAAGGATATTCCGGAAACCTGTCCCGTCTGCGGCGGGGCTACAGAGATCCGGAAAGTTAATGATGTGGAATCCCTCTACTGTATCAACAGGGAATGCCAGGCTAAGAAGATCAAATCCTTCACCCTCTTCGTGAGCCGGGATGCTTTGAATATAGAAGGACTCTCGGAAGCTTCCCTGGAAAAGTTTATTGCCAGGGGCTTTATCCACGAGTTTGCGGATATATTCCGTCTGGATCGGTGGCGGGAAGAGATTGTGGAAATGGAAGGCTTTGGGGAGAAATCTTATGAAAACCTGACAGCTAGCATAGAGAAAGCAAGGAAAACTACACTGGCAAAGGTGATTTACAGCCTGGGAATCCTGAATATCGGCCTGGCGGTGGCAAAACTTATCTGCAGGGAATTTGACAATGATGTGGAACGGATGCTGGCGGCTACGGCGGAAGAACTGGCAGTCATTGACGGGGTGGGGGGCGTGATTGCCTCCAGTTTCGTGAATTATTTTCAGGATACAGGGAATAAGGAGCGCTTTTACCGGCTTCTCCAGGAACTAAAGCTTCAGAAGGAGACGGCGGATACAGGGGAGCAGAGCCTTAAGGGAAAGGTCTTTGTGATCACGGGAAGCCTGGCCCGCTTTTCTAACCGCCGGGAGCTTCAGGAACTGATTGAAGCAAAAGGCGGCAAGGTGACAGGCAGCGTCACCGGGAAAACAGATTATCTTATCAACAACGACGCCGCTTCCGGCTCTTCCAAAAATAAAAAAGCAAAAGAGCTTGGAATACCCATTCTTACAGAGGAGGAATTTTTAGCCCTATGAGTCAGGAGAGAAGCATTGTATTTTTCGATATCGACGGAACCATCTTTGAGATGGGAAAGGGGACGCCGGAAAGTACCAGGACGGCCCTGGGCCTCTTAAAAGAGAAGGGCCATATTCCGGTGGTGTGCAGCGGACGGCCTAAGGCAACTCTTTTTCCGGAGGTTCTTGATCTGGGATTTTCCGGAATCATCGGCGGGGCCGGGGCGTATGTGGAGTTTCAGGGGGAAGTGCTTCGGAGTGTCTTTCTGGAACAGCCTTTGCAGGGAGAGACGGTCCGGAAGCTGGAACGGCGGGACTGCTGCGTAGTCCTGGAGGGGCCGGACTATATCAGTTACCGGGGGAAGGGGGAGGCCAAGAAATACTTCCGGGGGCTGGACCGGCTTCACCGGGAGTATCCGGACCGGGTAAAGGAGATGGAGGAAGACTCCGACCGGGCCAGCAAGATGACAATCTTTTTCTATGAAGAGGAGCGGTTTCCCTTCCTCGATCAGGAGCTTTCCCTGGGAAAGCATTTTTCCCTGGCCCGCTATGAGCGGGAGGCCTTTGTGGAGATGATGCCCAAAGGCATAAACAAAGCCGACGGAATCCGGGTACTTCTGGAGCATCTGGGCCTGCCGGTTTCACGTACATACGCATTTGGGGATGGACCAAATGACCTGGAGATGTTACAATATGTACAGTACGGAACGGCAATGGGAAATGCCGAGGAAAACGTGCGAAAGGCAGCCGGTTACCAGACGGAGGGCATCTGGGAAGATGGGGTTTACCGGGCCCTTAAGCGGTACGGGCTGATTTAGAACTGGAAATCAGCAGGAGCCCAAACTGAGCCCGGAAGGAATTACGGATGCAGAGCAGCCGGAAATCCTTCCAGTAAAGGGGCTCAGTCAGGGCGAATGCGGAACTGGAAAACAGTAGGAGCCCGACCAGCGCACAGAAAGAGTTACGGACGCATGTTTGTGCGGCCGGAAGTCTTTCTAGAAAAAGGTGCGCTGAGAGGGCGAATGCGGAACTAGTAATGAAAGGATCAAGGGGATGGATGCAAAACTGTATAATTTGATGAACTGGCCTCGGATTGAGGCGCTGGTGTATTCGGAGGAGGACGAGCCTCAGGAAATCCTGGGGGTCCACAAAGCGGAGGGAGGGATTCTTGTTCAGGCTTTCTGCCCTACGGCGGTGAAGATGACGGTGGAAATCCGAAAGACCGGAAAACAGTATCCCATGGAGCTGGCGGATGAAGCCGGATTCTTTGCTGTGCTCCTGCCGGGAAAGAGCATTCCGGATTATTTTTACCGTGTGGAGTATGACAACGGAACCCTGCAGGAGCTGGAGGATCCCTACCGCTTTGAACCTAAGGTGTTTACGGGGCAGGATCTGGACAAATTTGCAGCCGGGATTCACTATACCATCTATGAGAAGCTGGGAGCCCATCCCCAGACCATAAAGGGTACGCCGGGGGTTTACTTTGCAGTCTGGGCTCCGGACGCCAGCCGGGTCAGCGTGGTAGGAGACTTTAACCTGTGGGACGGGCGGCGGCATCCTATGCGCAGGATTGAGGGGGCCGGCATTTTTGAACTGTTTATTCCCGGGCTGGAGCCGGGGGAAACTTATAAATACGAAATTAAGACCAGAAGCGGTCTTCCCATGTTAAAGGCGGACCCGTACGCCAACCGGGCGGAGCTTAGGCCCAATACGGCTTCCGTAGTGGCAGACTTAAGGGGATACGAGTGGAAGGACGGGGAATGGCTGGAACAGCGGAAAAAGACGGACTACCAGAAGTCGCCCATGCTGATCTACGAAGTGCACCTGGGATCCTGGAAGAAGCCGGAGGAGGAGTCCGGCCGGGAGTTTTATACCTACCGGGAGCTGGCTCCCCAGCTTGCCGCTTACGTGAAAGAGATGGGCTACACCCATGTGGAGCTGATGCCGGTGATGGAGCATCCCCTGGATGCCTCCTGGGGCTATCAGGTAACGGGGTATTATGCGCCTACAGCCAGGTATGGTTCCCCGGAAGACTTTATGTATTTTATGGATTATCTCCACGGCCAGGGGATCGGCGTGATTCTGGACTGGGTTCCGGCTCATTTCCCCAGGGACGCCTTTGGCCTGGCGGCTTTTGACGGCACCTGTCTCTATGAGCATTACGATCCCAGGCAGGGAGCCCACCCCCACTGGGGAACCCTGATCTACAATTACGGCCGGCCGGAGGTAAAGAATTTCCTCATTGCCAATGCCCTGTTCTGGACAAAGGTTTACCATGCGGACGGTATCCGTATGGATGCGGTGGCTTCTATGCTGTACCTGGATTACGGGAAACAGGACGGGGAATGGGTAGCCAATATGTACGGCGGCCATGAAAACCTGGAAGCCATGGAGTTCTTGAAGCATTTAAATTCCATTTTCCGGAAGCAGAAGAACGGGGCTTTGCTGATTGCGGAGGAATCCACCGCCTGGCCCAAGGTCACGGCAAGCGTGGAGGATGAGGGCCTGGGCTTCGACTTTAAGTGGAACATGGGCTGGATGAATGATTTCCTGGGATATATGCACTACGATCCCGTGTTCCGGGCTTACCACCACGGGGAATTGACCTTCAGCATGATTTATGCCTACAGTGAGAACTTTATTTTAAGCCTGTCCCACGACGAGGTGGTCCACGGGAAGAGCTCCCTGGTGGGCAAGATGCCGGGGGACCGGGACTCCCAGCTGAATAACCTCCGGGCCGCTTATGGCTATATGATGACTCATCCGGGGAAGAAGCTGCTCTTTATGGGACAGGAGTATGCGCCCTTCGAGGAGTGGAATGAGAATACGGGACTGGACTGGGAGCTTCTGCAGTACCAGGATCACAGCAATATTCACGACTATGTGAAAGATTTGAACCATTTCTGCCTGGCCCATCCGGCTCTTTATGAACAGGACTGCCGGCCGGAGGGCTTTGCCTGGATTAACAATATTTCCGCCAATGAAAATATGCTGGTGTTTACCCGGCATGCCAAAGAAGAGAAAGAAACCCTGCTGGTGGTGTGCAATTTCTCGCCGCTGGTCTATGAGAAGCATAAGATCGGCGTACCCTTCGAGGGACGCTATAAGGAGATCTTCAACAGTGACAGCGAAATCTACGGCGGAAGCAATGTGCGCAACAAGCGGGCCAAGCTGTCGAAGAAATCCGAATGCGACGGGAAAGAGGATTCCATCGAGATTACGGTTCCGCCTATGGGGATTGCCGTGTTCTCCTGTACGCCGGAGAAAGTCCCGGTGAAAGCAAAACCGGCGAAGAGGGCAAAAAAAGTTTTGGCATAAAAGAAGAACAAAGGGGCATAAAGTAGGAGAAAAGCAGGATGCAGCAGAGCGAAGGACAGGAATTGGAAGCAATCACAGAGGAGATAGATCGGGCACAGGCGTATATGGATCAGTATCTTCCGGGGGTGGTGTCCTTCGGCCTGAAGGTGCTGATTGCCCTTTTGGTATTTTTCATCAGCTCCCGGCTGATCAAGCTGGTGCGCCGGCTGGTGCGGCGTTCCATGGAGCGGGCCGGGGCGGATACGGGATTGGTGCAGTTCATCGATTCCCTTTTAAAAGCCTTTCTGTACTTTGTGCTGGTGATGCTGATTGCCTCGGGTTTTGGCGTGGACACGGCCTCCGTAATAGCTTTGGCAGGCTCTGCAGGGCTTGCCGCAGGCCTGGCCCTCCAGGGGAGCCTTTCCAATTTTGCAGGGGGCGTTCTCATTCTGATGGTGAAGCCTTTTAAAGTTGGGGATTACATTATCCAGGGGGACCTGGAGGGGACTGTCTCCCAGATCGAGATGATCTATACCAGCCTTCTCACCCCGGATAACCGCAAGGTGGTGATCCCAAACGGAGCCCTGGCGGACAGCAGCCTTATCAATGTGACCGCCCAGGAGAAGCGCAGGCTGGACATTGATGTGGGAATCTCCTATACGGCGGATCTTGCCAGGGCCAAGGAAGTGTGCATGGGGCTTATGGAGAGGGAGCCGAAGATTTTGCCGGAGGAAGAACGGCTGGTGGTGGTTGCGGAGCTGGCGGACAGCGCCGTGATGCTGAAAGTGCGTTTCTGGGTGCGGCCGGAGGATTATTGGACGGCGAAATGGGAGATGACGGAGGCCGTAAAGCTGGCCTTTGACGAAAACGGCATTGAAATTCCTTTCCGTCAGCTGGATGTGCATGTCCGGCAGGAGTAATAGAAAAGGTATCGGGAGCATTAAGGACCGGGGAGAAAATCCGTCGGTCCTTTTTTCTTTTGTAAAGTTTCCTGCCTTGGGCAAAATGAGTAATTTGTATTTAATATAAAAAATACAAATTAAGAAATAGATAACAAATATAATAAAAGAAAAGTACAGAAAATCAAAAAAGACTATTGACAGTTTGCACGGAAACATGTATAAATAAATTATAAAGAAGCAAAGCTGCCATAAAAATACCAAAAGAAAGCCTGTTTTTTGCGAAAACGCTCTGGCCTTATGTGGATCTGCACAAAAAAGTACAAGTATACATATTTAAGTACAAATTTAAGAAAAAGGAGCAGAAAATTTAGCTTGTCCTTGTGTCCCAAGAAAAAATGTATTATGATAAAAGAAAAAGAAAGAGATACAGGACAAATGGCGAAATATCAGAAGCTGACAGAGTGGTTACAGCAGAAAATTGCAGAAGGGTACTATCAGCCGGGGCAGAAGCTGCCCTCGGAGCAGGAGCTGCAGACACAGTTTTCCGTGAGCCGCCAGACGGTGCGCAGGGCTTTAGGCATTTTGGAAAGCCAGGGCTGCCTGCGCAGCCGCCAGGGAAGCGGGACATTTGTGACCGATGCCGGAGCCGGGAGAGGAAACGGGGTGCGCAGGATTGCCGTAGTCACCACTTATGTGGACAACTACATTTTCCCCCGGATTATCCAGGGGATCGAGAGGGTATTGTCGGAGCAAGGCTACCAGGTCCAGATTGCCTTTACCAACAACCGGATTTGGCGGGAGGAAGCCGTACTTTTAGATCTCCTGAACCAGCAACTGGGGGGAGTCATCATTGAGACTACCAGGAGCGCCCTTCCCAATCCCAATCTGGAACTCTACCGGGAACTGCAGAAAAGAAAGATTCCCATTGTCTTTCTGAACAGCTCCTATCCCGGGCTTTCCTGTCCTATGGTGGCCCTCCAGGATGAGATGGCGGGGCGGCGGGGCGCAGAATACCTGATTGCCCACGGCCACCGGAAGCTGGGAGGATTTTTTAAGCGGGACGACGGACAGGGAATACGCCGCTACCAGGGCTTTATGGAGGCTATCCGGGACGCAGGGATCCGCCCCTGTGAGGATGGGATTTTGTGGTTTGACACGGAAGACGCCCTTGATTTTGGCAGGCTTGAGCAGGCAGTAGTAAAGCGCCTTGGATCCTGCACGGGAGTGCTGTGCTACAATGACAGCGCGGCCTGTGAGGTGATGGAGATTTGGAGACGGCACGGGATCTCGGTTCCCGGGGATGTCTCCCTGGTCAGTGTGGACAATACGGATCTGGCAGTTCTCGGTGAAGTGGGACTGACATCCGTTCATCACCCCAAGGAAGAGCTGGGAGAAAAGGCGGCAGAGATGCTTCTTTCCATGATACGCAGCGGTGGGCCGGGGTGCAGCTACGAGTTTGAAGCCCGGCTGGCGGAACGGGATTCCGTGAAGCAGATGGACAGCGCTGGGGAACTTTAAAACAGTGATTCTCTGGTAGGAGAATTGCGGAACTGGAAAACAGCAATTCTCCGGAGGTCGCAGAAGGATTTACAGGCGCTTGCGGCTGGAAATCCTTCTCTTGAAAGCGCCGGTAGGAGAATTGCGGAACTGGAATAGGAGGTCAAAGAGATGAAAAATTACAAGTTTTGGTTTGCAACCGGGTCCCAGGATTTATACGGGGACGAGTGCCTGGCCCATGTGGCGGAGCATTCCAGGAAAATCGTGGAGCATCTGAACGAGTCCGGGCTTTTGCCCTATGAGATTGTGTGGAAGCCCACCCTGATTACCAACGAGCTGATCCGCAGAACCTTTAATGAGGCCAATTCCGATGAAGCCTGCGCAGGAGTGATTACCTGGATGCACACCTTTTCTCCGGCCAAGTCCTGGATTCTGGGCCTGCAGGAGTACCGCAAGCCTCTGCTGCATCTCCACACACAGTTTAACGAAGAGATTCCCTACGATACCATTGATATGGATTTCATGAATGAGAACCAGTCCGCTCACGGGGACCGGGAGTACGGCCATATTGTCAGCCGCATGGGGATTGAGCGCAAGGTGATTGTGGGGCACTGGGCAGATAAGGCCGTGATCGGACGGATTGCCTCCTGGATGCGGACTGCCGTAGGAATTATGGAGAGCAGCCATATCCGCGTGGTACGGGTAGCGGACAATATGCGCAACGTGGCCGTCACCGAGGGGGACAAGGTGGAAGCACAGATCAAGTTCGGCTGGGAGATTGACGCCTATCCGGTGAACGAGATCGCAGAATATGTCCAGGATACGGCAAAAGGCGACGTTGACACTTTGGTGGAAGAATACTATGATAAATATGAGATCCTGTTGGAAGGCAGGGATCCGGAGGAGTTTAAAAGGCATGTATGGGTACAGGCCCAGATTGAGCTTGGTTTCGAGGATTTCCTGAAGGAGAAAAATTACCAGGCTATCGTGACCCATTTCGGGGATCTGGGAGCTCTTAAGCAGCTACCGGGCCTGGCTATCCAGCGCCTGATGGAAAAGGGCTACGGCTTCGGCGGAGAGGGCGACTGGAAGACGGCTGCCATGGTGCGTCTGATGAAGATCATGACCGAGGGCATGAAGGATGCCAAGGGAACCTCTTTTATGGAGGATTACACCTACAATCTGGTGCCGGGCAAGGAGGGAATCCTCCAGGCCCATATGCTGGAGGTCTGCCCCAGCATTGCGGAAGGCCCCATCGGCATTAAGGTAAATCCCCTTACCATGGGAGACCGGGAGGATCCGGCACGTCTGGTATTTACCTCCAAGACGGGCACGGGAATTGCGGCATCCCTTATCGATCTGGGGAACCGTTTCCGCCTGATTATCAATACGGTAGACTGCAAGAAGGTGGAGAAGCCCATGCCGAAGCTTCCCGTAGCCACCGCATTCTGGACACCCCAGCCCAGCCTGGCTACAGGAGCGGAGAGCTGGATTCTGGCAGGGGGCGCCCACCATACGGCCTTTACCTACGACCTGACGGCAGAGCAGCTGGGTGACTGGGCGGCAGCCATGGGAATCGAGACCGTATACATAGACAAGGACACCACCATCCGCAGCCTGAAGAACGAACTGCTCTGGAACTCCGTTGCCTTCCGATAAACGAGAACTGGAATCAGCAGAAGCCCCGACAGCACAGAGAAAGATTTGCGGACGCATGGTTTGGCGTCCGGAAGTCTTTCTGGGAAAGCTGTGCTGGAAGGGCGGATGCGGAACTAGAATAGGAGGGTTTTACACATGAGCAATTTAAAAGAGGCTATTGAAAGCGGAAAGACGTCACTGGGAATTGAGCTGGGCTCCACCCGGATCAAGGCGGTGCTGATTGACGAGGCCCACAAGCCCATCGCCAGCGGAAGCTACGACTGGGAAAACCAGCTTGAGAACGGCATCTGGACCTATGCCCTGGAGGAAGTCTGGAAAGGCCTTCGGGGAAGCTATCAGGCCCTGAAAGCGGATGTGCAGGAGCGGTACGGCGTAAAGCTTACCACAGTGGGAGCCTTGGGAATCAGTGCCATGATGCACGGTTATCTGGTATTTGACAAGGAGGGAAACCAGCTGGTTCCTTTCCGTACCTGGAGAAATACCATTACCGGGCAGGCATCTGAGGAATTGACAAAGCTTTTCAATTATCAGATTCCCCAGCGCTGGAGCATCGCCCATCTCTATCAGGCGGTCCTGAACGGGGAAGAGCATCTGCCCCGGATTGATTATATGACCACCCTTTCCGGCTATATCCACTGGAAACTTACGGGTAAGAGAGTGATGGGCGTGGGAGAAGCCTCCGGCATGTTTCCCATTGATACGGAGGCAAAACAATTTTACGGGCGGATGATAGATCAGTTTGACGCCCTGGTTGCTGACAAAGGTTATCCCTGGAAGCTGGGGGAGATTCTTCCGGAAGTCCTCTGCGCAGGAGAGCATGCCGGGACTCTGACAGAAGAGGGAGCAAAGCTTCTGGATGTATCCGGGGAGCTTAAGGCAGGGATTCCCTGCTGTCCCCCGGAGGGAGACGCCGGCACGGGTATGGTGGCTACCAACAGCGTGAAGCAGCGTACAGGAAATATTTCTGCTGGAACCTCCGTCTTTGCCATGATTGTCCTGGAGCATGAGCTTAAAAAGGTACACCCGGAGATTGACATGGTGACCACGCCGGATGGCAGCCTGGTGGGTATGGTCCACTGCAACAACTGCACCTCGGATTTGAATGCCTGGGTGGGAATCTTTAAGGAGTTTGCAGAGAGCTTCGGCGTGGAAGTGGATATGAATAAGCTCTTTGGAACCCTCTATAACAAGGCTTTGGACGGAGATCCGGACTGCGGCGGCCTTCTGGCCTACAATTACTTCTCCGGAGAACATCTCACGGGCTTTGAGGAGGGGCGGCCTCTCTTTGTGCGCAGGCCGGAGAGCCGGTTTACCCTGGCCAATTTTATGAGGGTTCACCTTTTCACCGCCCTGGGAGCTTTGAAGACGGGACTGGATATCCTGTTTAAGGAGGAGGGCGTGGAGGCAGACGAAGTTCTGGGCCACGGAGGCCTTTTCAAGACCAAGGGCGTGGGACAGAAAATCGTGGCTGCGGCCATGAACGTTCCGGTAGTAGTCATGGAGACAGCCGGGGAAGGCGGAGCCTGGGGCATTGCCCTGCTGGCTGCCTATATGAAGCACCGGGAGGCAGGCAAGAGCCTGGGGGACTATCTCCAGGAGAACGTATTTGCCGGGGAGACAGGCGTGAAGGCAGAGCCGGATTCTGCAGACGTGGAAGGTTTTGACGCTTTTATCAGGCGCTATACGGCGGGCCTTGCCATTGAGCGGGCAGCAGTGGAGAACCTGCGGTAGTGAGAAAAATGTGTTACTGAATGACAGACAACCTTGAAAGGGGATGACGCATATGGTGAAGATTTCATGTGCGCCATCCTTTTTCCATAGAAGAGCAGAGCTTGAGGGGAGAGTCATATGATAAAGGTGTTTTTGGTAGAGGATGAGATTGTGATACGCAGAGGAATCCGCAACAATGTGGATTGGAAAGCTTACGGTTTTGAACTGGTGGGGGAAGCGGAGGATGGGGAGCGTGCCTATCCTATGATTCTGAAAAGCAAACCGGATATTTTGCTGACGGATGTGAAAATGCCTTTTATGGATGGATTGGAACTGAGCCGTTTAGTTAAAAAGGCTCTTCCCAAAACGAAGATCATTATTCTCAGCGGCTACGATGAATTTGACTATGCCAAGGAAGCGATCAAAATCGGAGTCAGCGAGTACCTGTTAAAGCCGGTTGCTTCTATGAACCTTATTGAGGCCCTAAAAAAAGCAGGGGAGAAAATCCGGGAGGAAGAGGAACATTCCCGGCTCCTGGAACGATATTTCGTGAATTATGAGAAATACATGGAATTTCCGGACGAGACGGATTACAATGGCGTAGATCGGAAGCTGATTGAAAATTTTCTAAAAACAGGGGATGTGAAAGAGTGCGGCATTTTTATTGATGAATATTTTGAGGCTGTGGGAGAAGAGAATTATATGTCATTGCTTCTGCGGCAATATATGACGATGGACATTTTTTACTGTGTACGGGAATTTGTAAAAAATATCAACGGAGAAGCGGCGGAAAACTCTTTGGAATTGACCGATATGAAACGGATGACAGCGGCCATCGAGCATGCGGATACCACAATCAGCTATTTGAAAGAACTTTTCACCTTTGCCCTGACTGCAAGGGATACCAATTCCAATGATCGGTACGGCCAGATTATCCGGGAAGCGAAAGACTACATTGGGGATCATTTTAACAACAGTGAATTTTCCCTGAACCGGATAGCGGAGTATATAGGTGTAAGTTCCAGCTATTTTAGCTCTATTTTCAAACAGGGGACGGGACAGTCCTTTATCGAATATTTAACCAAGGTCCGGATTGACAAAGCTTGTGAACTTCTTAAATGTACCACGCTCCGGGCGGCGGAGATAGGGGAGAGGGTGGGATACAGCGATCCCCACTATTTCAGTTCCGCTTTTAAAAAGATTATGGGGCAGTCGCCTACGGAATACAGAGCAGGAAAAAATCAGGAGAGTGGGGGAAAGTGAAAAAAGTCTATCCTTTGACATTGAAGATGCGTCTGTCTCTTCTTTTGTTTGTTACAGCTATTCCTTTAACCGTAATGATGCTTGGGATACTGAACATGATCCGGGAGTATTCCGATTCCTACAACCGTATCATGTCCAACCTGAAAGTTGCAAATGAATACAATATAAAATTTAAGCAGGATATGGAGTATT
>CAJUMM010000048.1 GCA_910586955.1 uncultured Lachnospiraceae bacterium
GAAAAACCACTAGACTATTTCCTGAAATTATGAGAAAATATTATCAAATGTGACAATCTGGAAATTCAGGTGTTTCCGGAGGTCATTAAGATTTTAACATAACTTGAAAGGAGTTTTAAAATGATTTATTCACATGAAGTTGAGAAAATGTGTCCGGTAGCACAGGGCGTAAATCATGGCGCTGCTCCGATTCCGGAAGAGGCCAAGTGGGTACAGGCGAAAGAGATCAAGGACATTTCCGGCTTGACGCACGGCGTGGGCTGGTGTGCGCCCCAGCAGGGAGCCTGCAAGCTGACCTTGAATGTCAAAGAGGGCATTATCCAGGAGGCTCTGGTGGAGACTTTGGGATGTTCCGGCATGACCCATTCCGCTGCTATGGCATCCGAGATTCTTCCGGGAAGAACCCTTCTGGAGGCATTGAATACCGACCTCGTCTGTGATGCAATCAATACGGCTATGAGGGAGCTGTTCCTGCAGATCGTTTACGGAAGAACCCAGTCTGCATTTTCCGAGGACGGACTTCCCATCGGCGCAGGCCTGGAGGATCTGGGAAAAGGTTTGAGAAGCCAGGTCGGAACCATGTATGGAACTCTGAAAAAAGGACCTCGTTACCTGGAGATGGCAGAGGGCTATGTGACCGGAATCGCTCTGGACGCAGAGGATCAGATTATCGGTTACAAGTTTGTGAACCTTGGCAAGATGACGGACTTCATCAAGAAGGGCGATGACGCCAACACCGCCTGGGAGAAAGCACAGGGACAGTACGGACGTGTGGATGATGCAGTAAAGATCATCGACCCGAGACAGGAATAATCGAGGAGGTAGACGAAGATGGCATTGTTTGAATCATATGAAAGACGGATTGATAAAATCAATGAGGTGCTGGGGAGCTACGGTATCGCATCCCTGGAAGAGGCAGAGAAGATTACGAAAGATGCGGGACTGGACGTATACAACCAGATCAAAGGCATCCAGCCTATCTGTTTTGAGAATGCCTGCTGGGCTTACACCGTAGGAGCAGCTATCGCAATCAAGAAAGGCTGCCGCAAGGCTGCAGACGCAGCGGCTGCAATCGGAGAGGGCCTTCAGTCCTTCTGTATTCCCGGATCCGTAGCAGACACCCGCAAGGTAGGTCTGGGACACGGCAATCTGGGCAAGATGCTCCTGGAAGAGGAGACCGAGTGTTTCGCATTCCTGGCAGGCCATGAGTCCTTCGCAGCGGCAGAGGGCGCTATCGGTATCGCAGAGAAGGCCAACAAAGTACGCCAGAAACCCCTGCGGGTCATCCTGAACGGCCTGGGCAAGGACGCAGCCCAGATCATCGCCAGAATCAACGGTTTCACCTACGTGGAGACCGAGTACGATCCCTACACCAACGAAGTGAAGGAAGTGTTCCGCAAGGCATACTCCGAGGGACTCCGTGCGAAAGTAAACTGCTACGGCGCAAACAGCGTTCCGGAAGGCGTAGCCATTATGTGGAAGGAGAACGTGGACGTGTCCATCACCGGCAACTCCACCAATCCCACCCGTTTCCAGCATCCGGTAGCAGGTACATACAAGAAGGAGCGCCTGGAGGCAGGCAAGAAGTACTTCTCCGTGGCATCCGGCGGCGGCACAGGCCGTACCCTTCACCCGGACAACATGGCGGCAGGACCGGCTTCCTACGGTATGACCGATACCCTGGGACGTATGCACTCCGATGCCCAGTTCGCAGGGTCCTCCTCCGTTCCGGCACATGTGGAGATGATGGGCCTTATCGGCGCAGGCAACAACCCCATGGTTGGTATGACGGTAGCTGTGGCTGTTTCCATTGAGGAAGCGGCGAAGGCTGGGAAGTTCTAAAGAAAACAAATAAAGCGGGGGATGTTCAAGCCGTAATGCGGTTTGAACATCCCCCGCTTTTGAATTCCCTGCTTTGTCGATCTTTTTAGCAGTCCTGCCTATTTTCCCTGATTCTTATATTCCGCTACTGCACGGTCAAAGCCCTGAATATGGTTGACAAACCAGTCCACCACGTTTTTGTTCACCTGCTGTACGAAGGCATCTGTGGGGCCTTCCTGCTCCTCCAGCATCTCGTACAGCTCCTTTACGCTCCGCACAAACTCCTGATGCTTTGCCCGATGCTCCTCAAGGGCCGGATATCCGATCTCTTCCTGCAGGGCTTCCTCCTGGGAAAAGTGATAGTTGGTGTACTCCTCCAGATAATCCAGGGTATTTAAGGCTTTGAGCTTGCCGTCTCCAGCCTCGCAGGTCCGCAGCAGATCGTTAATCTTTCCGATGAGCTCTCGGTGCTGCCCGTCAATTAAGTCGTTTCCTGTTACCAGGTCATCCGTAAATTCCATATACTGTACCACGTGAAATCCTCCTTTAATGCAGCTTTTATGATTTTTCATTATAGCACGCCTGTACAGAAAATACCATCATATTTTTAGAGGATTTGACAAGTATGTTTGAGTGCTGTATGGTTGAGAGAAAAGGAAAGCGTGGGGAACGATGGCAAATATTCTGGTAGTGGAAGATGAAAAGAGTATGCAGGAAATTATTGCGGAATATATGCGGCGCAGCGGACATATCTGTTTTACGGCAGAAGACGGTCTGGATGCGCTTATGGTGTTGAAAAATCATCCGATGGATTTGCTGATCCTGGATATTATGATGCCTTATCTTGACGGCTTTTCCGTCTGCAGGATGGCAAGAGAAATGAGCAGCCTCCCGATTATACTATTGACAGCCAAAAGCAATGAGGAGGATAAACTAAGGGGCTATGATCTGGGTGCAGATGATTATATGACAAAACCTTTCAGCCCGAAAGTGCTGCTGGCAAAGGTAAATGCCTTGCTGCGCCGGTCTTCTGCTTTCCCGGCGGACTCCGTAAATGCCGGGAAAATTTCCATTCTTCCGGCATCCCATAAGGTTTTTCTGGAGGGGCAGGAGATTAAGCTGACCCACAAAGAATATGAATTGCTTTATTTTCTGATGTCAAACCCAGGCCAGGTTTTCAGCCGGGAGCAATTATTGAACCGGATATGGGGGTATGACTTTGAAGGAACCACCAGAACCGTGGATACCCATATGAAAACCCTCAGACAGAAACTGGGCGGAGAGGGCAGGCACATCGTTACCCTTATCCGGTCCGGCTACAAATTCGAGGTGGTCGTATGAAAATAAGCAATCCTATGAATGTATTTACCGTCCGGAAAAAGGTACTGCTGGCCTCAAAGCTGATGGGTGTGATTCTGGTGGTATCTTATGTGTTTTCAACAAAGCTGCCTTTCGGTACAGATGTTTCCTTAATGGTCTGGCTCCTATTTGTTGCTGTTCTGATCTGTGTGATTGATTTATGGATGGCCCGGTTTATTTCAAAACCTGTGTCAGAATTGAATGAGGCAGCCAGCCATATGGCGGATTTAGATTTCTCCCAGCCCTGCAAGGTGGCGGGAAACGATGAATTTGGGGAACTTTCCCATAGCCTGAATGTTATGGCCGGGAGTCTTCAGAAGGCATTTGAGGAGCTGGAGGATGTAAATGCGAGACTGGAACAGGATGTGGAGCAGAAAAAGCGTCTTCTGGCTGAGCGGAAAGAACTGGTGGACAATCTTTCCCATGAAATGAAGACTCCTCTGGGTGTGATTCGGGCTTATGCCGAGGGATTGCAGGATGAAACAGAGGAGTCAAAAAGACAAAATTATTATAAGATCATCATAGGGGAGACAGAACGTATGAGCAGCCTGATTACTGCCCTGCTTGATCTGTCTGCACTGGAAAACGGAGCCGCAGGGCTTAGCCCGGAACGATTCGATTTTGTAGAATTTCTGGAAACCACAGCCGGGCGGCTGCTGATGGATGTTCCGGAGTCTGATTTTGATTTGCAGTATGAACTGCCGGAGGTGCCTGTCTATGTCCACACGGATAGGAGCAGGATGGAGCAGGTGCTTAACAATCTGATCGTCAATGCAAAGAGAAATGTCCGGCCAGGAGGCGTTCTGAAGCTTTCCTTGAAGGAACGGGATGGTATGCTGGACTTTTCCGTCTATAATCAGGGACAACCTATCCCCCAGGAAAGCCTTTCAAAAATCTGGAGGAAATTTTATCGTGAGAAACATACAAAATACAGCGGTTCCGGATTGGGGCTTGCCATCGTGGCACAGATTCTTTCCATGCAGCATTTAGAGTATGGCGCAATAAACCATCCGGAAGGAGTGGAATTTTATTTTTCCATTCCTGCAGTAAAGCCAGTGTTTTGATGGCAGGAATAGAGCTGCACGAAACGGCTTTGGTTATTGAAAAATAATCGAAGCTGTTTCTTTTTTTTAAAGATTTCACAGAGACTTCACACCCATTTCACGCAAATTTCAACGCACTTTCTTATTCTTACCCCAACTTAAAAAACGGCAGAAGTCCGGACAAAGCCCAGAAGGATTTACGGGCTGCTGCGGAACTAGAATTAGGAGGTAACAATATGCTTTTAGGTTTGGAATGGTACTGGTGGCTTGTGATTATGGCTGTGCTTCTCATCTCTATCCCCTTTAAGGTAAAGTTTATGAAATGGTGGAGCAAAAGGAAGCAGGATCAGAACAAGAGCTGGCTTGGGAAATGGGGGGACGAAGAATGATTGAAGTAAAGGATCTGACTTTTTCCTACGGAAAAGACAAACAGGCATTGCACGGCTTGAATTTCACCGTAGAGGACGGAGAAATTTTCGGCTTCCTGGGGCCGAACGGATCCGGGAAGTCTACAACACAAAAGATTTTAACAGGCATCCTGAAAGGATACGGCGGAGAGGTGCTCCTGTTCGGGAAAGATTTAAAGGAAGTGCATGCGCAGGAATTCTTTCGGAAAATCGGGGTTCTCTTTGAATTTCCCTATCTGTATGCCAATTTAAGCGCCCTTGACAACCTGCGTTACTTTTCCTCTTTCTATCCCAAAGAACAGCTGCGGGATGCAGGGGAAATGCTTGATGAACTGGAATTTAAAAAGGATTTCCTGCGGAAGCCGGTATCCACTTACTCGAAAGGAATGCGCCAGCGTGTCAGTATGGCAAGGGCTTTGATCAGCAGTCCGAAGCTCTTGTTTCTGGACGAGCCCACCAGCGGCCTTGATCCTGCCGGGGCTGTTCTCTTCCGCAGAATCATTGAGAAGGAGCGCCGGAAAGGAACAACGGTATTTGTAACGACTCACAATATGCTGGATGCCGATTTGCTCTGCGATAGAGTAGCCTTTCTTTCAAATGGGAAGATGAAAGCCCTGGATACGCCAAGGAATCTGAAAGAGCAAAACAGCAATCACAGCATTGTTGTTGATTATCTGTATCAGGGCAGGCGGGAGGAACAGAAGATCGAAATTCAGGAGTTGAAAGCAGGTATTCCTTTTCCCTGTGATGAGCTGTTAAGCATTCATTCCCAGGAGCCGACTTTGGAGGATATTTTTATCCGGTATACAGGAAGGAGGCTGTCTTGAAGAGCATGTATTCTTTGTTAAAAAAAGACTGCCGCATGATGGCGTCGGGGAAGTTCTTCCTTGTGGCGTTTGGGTCGCTTTTGCTCTATACGCTGTTCATTCACTTCGGCTATCTGAATTTTATGGAGGATAATGCAGATATCTATCCGGTATATCTCTATGATCCGGCAGGAACGTATACGCAGGTGTCGCCTCTTATCCATTCCGTGACTTCCGAGGAAGAGCTGAATAAGGTCCTTGCCGGGGATGCCGGCAGCGGTGTGGGCATTCACGTAAAGGATGGGAAGCCGAATATCGTGCTCTATGCAGGAACCCAAAAGGTTGACCGTCATAGAGCGGATTATGCGCTGTCACTCCTGCATTCCGGCAGTGAATATAAGACGGAAACCATTGGGGACAATACCCCGGAAATGAAACAGCGCAGGGAAATTACCTGTGAACTGCTGTTTATTGAGATTGTTGCCGTAGGATTTTTGGGGATTGCGTCGGTACTGTTTAAAGAAAAACAGATGGGAGTGATCCGTGTCCATGCCATTATGCCTCTTTATAAGAGCCTGTTTGTATGTTCCAAGGTCTTTCTTTTCCTGCTTGCGGATCTGGTTTTTGCAGTTTTGATGGTTCTGTTCAATGTAGGATTTCAAGAAGCAGGAGGCATCCTGCCCGCTGTACTGGCACAGACAGGGATCTTGTCCCTGATTATGGCTCTCACAGGTTTTTGCTGTGCCATGCTCTTAAAAGATTTCAAACAATTTTCCCTGGCCTATCTGGTGATTGCACTTTTTACTGCAACACCGGTGTTCCTGTCGGCCAACACTGCAATTAAAATGGAATGGATTATTTATCATCCCTTTTACCAGGTGTATATGGGGCTGAAAAACGCATTTTTCGGTATGCCGGTTACAAGCCCGGTTTATTATATTGGTGCAGCGTGTGTCATTATCTTGCTCTTTGGCATTACTACTGCGGCGTTTCGCAAAGAGATGGAAAAGGAGGGATGAGTATGAAAGGATTGGTTTATCAGCTGAAAAGTGTTGGGAAAGATAAGTTTTGTATCCTGTCGTTTTTCCTGCCTATTGCAGTAGCTATGGCGCTGAATATCGCCGGCTCTATAGATCTTTCTTCTCTGGGAGAATACTATTTTTGTGTGATAGATGGTCAGGTCGCAGATGAAACGAAGGAGTGGCTTGCGGGATACGGCGATGTTACGGTCTGCCGGACAAGGGAAGAATGGCTTTCGGCAATCCGGGAGCCCTCTACCAATCTGATTGGGGTGGAGATGGAAGGAAGAGGTATCAAAACCATCTTATCCGGTGATGAATTACCCCTATGGCAGCAGGCAGCCGCCACGCTTCCGGCTCTCTATGAACAGCGGGAAGCGGCGGCTGGGATCTGCGTACAGGCCTTAGAGCGGCCTGATGTTCTGGCAGGAGTAAAGTATATTTTTATGGCAATGACGCTGATTGTAGCCATGTTCATGGGCTGTACCTTTAATGCCATGAACATTATTTCGGAAAAAGAGGATGGTGTTGCGCTGATCAATGAAGTTCTGCCTATGACGCCAAGACAATATGTGATTCAGAAAATTTTTATCGGCTTTATCTTTGGCTGCCTGTCTGCGGTTGTCACGGCGGCAGTCTGCTTCCGGCTTTCCCTCCCAGGGGCAGCTGCCATGCTTGTGCTGACGGTACTGTCGGCCTTTACAGCGGCCCTGGCGGGCTTGTTTGTGGGCTGCGTTTCCGATGGGATGATGGCAGGCGTGGTTTATATCAAAATTGTTATGATTGTGTTTATGGCGGTTCCCCTACTTAAGTATCTGGCAATATCGGAAAGCCGAGTTCTCTCCGGTATCTGCTATTTTGTCCCCTCCAGCGCCACCTTTGAGGGGATTATGGATTTGGCAAAGGGAGGTATGGCAGCCGCAGGAAAAGATATGGCGATTCTTGGAGTTCACTGCATCCTATGGTTCTTGCTCTATCAGATCTTATCCGGGCGCCAGAAAAGGCCGGGTTCGTTTCAATAAGACTTTACAAGGCTGCTGCCGTGGGCGTAAAGGGTGTCAAACCATTCCTGGCCCGTAGCGGCCGAAGCTGCGTCGGCAGGGCTTTTGTCCCTGATCTGTAAAAGTTCCTCACAGACAAGAGCCATAAGTTTTCCTTCCAGTCCCGTTTCCCCTCCCCTACGGAAGCGGGCAAAGCAATAGCCCAGGGTATATTCGCCGTAGTAGAGAAGCTCGTGATATTCTTTTGCATGGGCATTTAAGTAATCCTGTGGATTGGAGGAAGCTTCAGGCTCCGAAGACAGGGTCTTAAGAAGGCCTTCGATAATAGCATCCGTGTGGAGGTTTCCCTTCCGGACTGCCTGGTCATAACAGCGCTGCTCCTGTAAAAGGCGGAATTTCTGGCTGTCTAAGGCATCGTTTACAATAGCTTCCGGGAATTTGCTGCGGATATCCTCTGCAAAGTATCCGCCTTCCCGGGGAATCCAGTACTCCGTCCGGTGATAGCCCGCTTCATCCCGCAGAAAGCTGATGGCAACGGGAAGATAGCTGCCCCGTATCTCCTCTAATCCCTCTTCTAAGAAAAGATACTCTTCGTAGAGGGCCCAGCCGTAACAGGTGACGGTTTCCGAACCGGGGATTTGGGGGCCGGAGGCGGTTTGGGAGTCCAGGAAGAAAAAGTCGCAGCAGGCGAAATCCGAGGCTGTGGCATAAGAAGCTTTATTTTCTTCCAGAATGGCATTTTGGATAGCGGAGTCCAGATCTGCTGCAGGAACTAGGGAATCGGGATGCACGGTATCCCTGCCTTCCGCATCCGCATCCATCGTTTCTAGATCTTCATGAAATTTAAATTCCAGATCCCACAGTTCTCCGGGGATGGAACTGATGGCAGCCTGCTCCATTCCGGAGAGGCTGTTGTACCAGAGCAGCCATTCCACGGTTTCCGGGGAGAAATCTGTCTGTCTGTACCAGCGGCCGTGGAAAAAGATGAGTTCCGAGGCCGCAGACTGAGGTGCTGCACTCTGAAGGGAGGAAGAAGGCGTCTCCCGGCTGGTCAGAAAACATAGAGCTATCGCCAAGAACCCAACACAGGCGGCCGGTATGGTAAAGAATGCAGGCTTTTTATAGTGAAGCACGGCTTCTACCCGCTTCTTGATGCCCACTTCCCCGAAAGCGGGAGGGCAGGCAAATACCAGGCGTCCGGAAGTACTTAAAGAGAGCAGGGCCTGGGAGTAGGCCTTCTTATCTGCAAGGCTCATATGCCGGATTACCTTTTCGTCACAGGCCAGCTCCATATCCCGGCAGAACAGAAGATAGGCGGCCCAGCAGAGGGGATGAAACCAGTAGACGGACAATAGAAGATAGCCAAGAAGCTTCCACCAGTGATCCTTCCGTTTAAGATGGGCCTGTTCATGGGCAATCACATAGTCTGCCTGTTCCCTGCCAATGCCGGAGGGCAGATAGATTCCAGGCC
Organism: uncultured Lachnospiraceae bacterium; assembly: GCA_910586955.1. Classification (GTDB taxonomy): domain Bacteria; phylum Bacillota; class Clostridia; order Lachnospirales; family Lachnospiraceae; genus Laedolimicola. The sequence goes on from CAJUMM010000048.1 coordinate 8,928, forward strand.
GGATAATGCCTAAAATAAAAGGCGTCTCCACAGCATCGCAAAGAAAGATATTGTCCCGGAAAGGCACGGCCTCCCGCAGGACTCTCAAGATTCCCAGGTAACGGAAAAGGGCATAGCCAAGGAGGCATAGAAGGCCCAGAAGCCACAGGAGACTGCTCAAGGAAAGAAAGGCCGAAAGAGAGGGAGAGGCAGTTCCGGGCTTTGGTTCCAGGGATTTCTCAAGAGCCGGATTGAGGGTGCTGTTGAGAGCCGGGATGCCGCTGTGAAACAGGGGTTCCTGAAAGTGAGAACCTTCGGAGACAGTGCCGGCTGTATGAGGGGACAGGCTGCTTTCCGCTGTAAAGCTCAAAATCCTGGGATTTATAGTCTCTGAGCTTGGAATAAGGCTTAGGGAGCTTTCCAAAGTCAAGGGACACAGCAGGCGCAGGGCTGCCAGAGACCAGAGGGCGCAGGAAATCCACCGGGGGGATTTTTTTAGAATGAGGCGCAGAACCATCAGAGCCAGAATAAGCCATCCGGCTGCAAGGCTCATGTTCAGAAGTTTCAAAAAGACAGCGTTCATTTGCATTCCTCCTCTGCCTGGTCCAGCATTTCCCGGATTTCGGCGGCCTCCTTTGCCGTCAAGGTTCGGCTCTGGGTGAAGGCGGCGAGAAAAGCCGGAAGGGAGCCGTCGAAGGTGTCTTCCACGAATTTCCGGCTCTGCATGGAATAAAACTGGGACCGGGTAATCCGGCAGGTTACGGTTCCCTTGTTGTTTTCGAATAAGCCCTTGTCGCAGAGCCGTTTGAGAACCGTGTGGGTGGTGGTTCTCTTCCAGGTAAATTCCTGGGCGGCCAGCTTTACCAGCTCGGAAGAGGTAACGGGCTGTCGCTCCCAGATCATATCTGCAAAACGGGCCTCAATGACCCCAAGCTGGATTTCAGTACGGACTGTCTCTGGCATATGGTTTCCTCCTTATTTCTAATTTTGTACTACTGCTTGTAGTCTGTGAGTATATACTACATGGAGTAGTCTTGTTTGTCAAGACTTTTATGTTTTGGGAGGAAAAATGGTGGTTTTTTGGATATTTGTAGTATGAGAAGTATACAAAGCCGGACGCCAAAAGAGAGAACCCTTTCCCTGACCTGGCAGCGTCCGTATTATGAGACCTTCCGGTTCGTCCGGCTTTGTGCACTTTTGTAGACGGTCCGAAACCTCCATCCTGCCCCATTTTCGTCGGGAATCCCGGAATTTTTCAGGTACAGGTGATTGAGAAAAAGAACAAAACCGAGTATAATGGAAAATTAAGAGATGAAGGAGGACATGTTATGCCAAACTGGTTAAGAAATGCCATATTTTACGAGATTTATCCCCAGAGCTTCCAGGACAGCAACGGGGACGGAATCGGGGACTTCGGGGGAATTCTCCGGCGTCTGGATTACATAAAGGAGCTGGGGTGCAATGCCATCTGGATAAATCCCTGTTTTGCGTCGCCCTTTACGGATGCAGGCTACGATGTGGCCGACTATTACCAGGCTGCGCCCAGATACGGCAGCAACGAGGATTTAAAAACCATTTTTTCGGAAGCTCACAAAAGAGGGATGCACCTGATTCTGGATCTGGTGCCGGGACATACCTCCACAGAGCATCCCTGGTTCCGGGAGTCTATGAAAGCGGAGAAGAATGCTTATACCCATCGGTATATCTGGTCGGACTCCGTGTGGGAAGGCTTTGAGGGGATCGCCAATATTTCCGGGAGCATCCGGGGGATTTCCGACCGGGACGGCTGCTGTGCGGTCAATTTCTACTCCACCCAGCCGGCTCTGAACTATGGTTTTGTCAATCCAGAGAAGCCCTGGCAGTTTGCCCCGGAATCCCCGGAAGCCTTGGCTACCAGACAAGCCATGAAGGATGTAATGAAATTCTGGCTGGACATGGGCTGCGACGGCTTCCGGGTAGATATGGCTTCCAGCCTGGTAAAGGGAGATGAGGACGGAAGCGCCAATATCCGCCTGTGGCAGGATATCCGGGGATTTCTGGATGAAACATATCCGGAGGCCGTTATAATTTCCGAGTGGGGAATGCCGGATCGGGCCTTGGAAGGCGGTTTTCATATGGACTTTCTGCTGCATTTCGGCCCCTCGGAGTATCTCTCCTTGTTCCGGTCGGAGCATCCCTATTTTTCCCGGGAGGGGAAGGGGGATATCCGGGCCTTTGCGGACAAGTACCAGTCCTATTATGAAGATACCAGGGGAAAAGGGCTGATCTGCATTCCCTCCGGCAATCATGATATGCCGAGGCTGGGAGGGAAGCTTGATCAGGAGGAAATCAAACTGGTTTTTGCCTTCCTTATGGCTATGCCCGGGGCACCCTTTGTCTACTACGGGGATGAGATTGGTATGAGGTATCTGCCGGATCTGGTTTCTGTGGAGGGCGGTTTTGACCGCACGGGAACCAGAACGCCTATGCAGTGGGACAAGACGGTAAACGCCGGTTTTTCCGCTGCCCCAAAGGAAAAGCTTTATATTCCCTTAGATCCGGATGAGAACCGGCCCCATGTGTCGGAGCAGATGAGCCGGGAAAACTCTCTCTGGCGGGAAGTCCAGAGGCTGATTGCCCTTCGCCTGGCCCATCCGGCGCTGTGGAGCGATGCTTCTTACCGCTGCCTTTATGCGGAAAAGAATCAATATCCCTTTGTGTTTCTGCGGGAGCAGGGAGAGGAGAAGATTCTTGTTGCCCTTAATCCCTGTGGCCTGGAGGTCTCCTGTCGGGTGGAGCTTCCCAGGTGGAAGGAAATCCTGTATTTTGTAAAGGGGGAGGCCTTATACCGGGATGGGGTATTGACTATGCCCGGGGCTTCGGCGGTTTTTGTGAAGGTATAAGGAAAAGCGGGAGGAGAGAAGGCATGTCCATGAAACATTTAAGTACCCTATGTTATCTGGAACGGGACGGCGCCTATTTAATGCTGCACAGGACCGTGAAAAAGAATGATGTGAACAAGGACAAGTGGATCGGTGTAGGCGGACATTTTGAGGAGGGGGAGAGCCCGGAGGAGTGCGTGATCCGGGAGGTGCTGGAGGAGACGGGCTACCGGCTTACCTCTTACAAGTACCGGGGGCTGGTAACCTTTTTATCCGGGAACGGGGTGACGGAATATATGTCTCTGTTTACAGCGGACGGTTTTGAAGGAGAGGAGATTTCCTGCGACGAGGGTGAACTGCAATGGGTGCCCATAGAGAAGATAGGGGAGCTGAACCTCTGGGAGGGGGATAAGATTTTCTTCCGGCTGTTGCAGGAAAATGTCCCCTTCTTTTCCCTGAAACTGGTCTATGACGGAGCGGGGGGCCTGGTAAGTGCAAGTCTAAACGGCAGGCCATACTGTCTGGAAGGAGAAGAATTATGAAGGAATTTATTTTAAGGAAATGGGAGATGGAAGACGCAAAGTCCATTGCAGAGGCAGCAGACAATCCCAGGATTGCTGCTAATTTGAGAAATGTTTTCCCCCATCCCTATTCCCTGGAGGATGCCAGAGGGTATATAGCAGACTGCATCCAAAAGGAGGGCAGGAATCAGCTCACCCGGGCGGTTGTGGTGGATGGGAAGGCCATAGGCAGCATCGGCGTGTTTGTGGGAACGGATGTGTATGAAAAGTCGGCAGAGCTGGGCTACTGGCTTTCGGAGGACTTCTGGAGGCAGGGCATTATGGCCCGGGCGGTGAAGCTGATTTGCAGGGAGGCTTTTGAAGCTTTTGACATTATCCGTATTTTTGCAGAGCCTTTTGATTACAATCTGGGTTCCAGGGGCGTATTGGAAAAAGCCGGATTTACTTATGAGGGAACCATGCGGGACGGGATTTTCAAGAACGGAAAGGTACACTCCTACTGTATGTATTCCCTGCTTAAGGGGGAAGCGGGATTGTGAAGAACACAGAGTACCGGGGACAGAAGGTAGAGGCCCGGCTTTCGGCAAAGCTTGTTCCGCCGGATAAAAATTATCCGGATTGTGTATGTGAGCTGGTGCTGGCGGAGCAGCATTTGTACATCCTGGAGGACAATTTTGACGGATCCTATGAGACCCATTTTGAATTTGTGTTAAAGGAAATTGATGATATCTTCCAGGAGACGCATCAGCCGGAGACGGGGAAAACGGTAAAAATCTATTTTGAAGAATATGAGGGCTCCCAGGGGAAGAAATTCTGCAAAATGTTCCGGAAGGCCCGTGCAGCCTGTGACAGGCCGCCGCTTTTGTGAAACTGGAAAATATTGATACCGGATTTTCTGCGGAAGATCTGGTATTATACTGTCTGGAAGAATTTCTTCCGGATATGTTCCACCGGCATGTCCTGTCCGGTCCAGAGCCGGAAGGCCAGAGCTCCCTGGTGAAGAAGCATATAGAGGCCGTTAAAGACAGGGCAGCCCCTTTGCCGCGCCAGGGAAAGGAGCCGGGTTTCCTTTGGATTGTAGATCACGTCTCCCACGGCCAGGCCGGAGGGCAGCAGGGAGGCATCCGTGATCAGAGAGGCGTTTCCTTTGGGAGCCATTCCTACGGAGGAGGCGTTGATAAGGCAGAAGCTTTCCGAAAGGCTTTCTTTCAGACGGTCCTCATCCTGCAGGTCATAGAGGGAGAGGGCGCAGGAGCAGCCGGGGGTTTGGCGGATGCGGGTTATCTCCTCCGCAATCAGGCGGGTAGAAGCGCTTTCGGGACGGGAAAAGACATCCAGGGCGGATACGCCGTCCAGAGCGGCCTGGGCCAGAATAGCGGCGGCGGCCCCGCCGGATCCCAGGAGGGTAAGCTTTTTTCCTTTGGCATGAAAACCGGCGTCGGCCATAGACTGCATAAAGCCGTAACCGTCTGTGTTGTACCCGCAAAGAACGCCGTTTTCGTTGACTACGGTATTGACCGCCCCGGTCAGGCGGGCAGAGTCGGAGAGAACGTGGCAGCGGTTGTGCATCAGGCGTTTTAAAGGCATGGTACAGTTCCATCCGGCAGCGCCCAGGGACAAAAGGCCCTCCACTGCCTGGTCAAAAGATTCCTCTGTTACATCAAAGGCCAGATAGGCGTAGTCAAGGCCCAGCTTGCCAAAAGACTCGTTGTGCATAGCCGGGGAAATGCTGTGTTCCACAGGACTGCCAAGCAGGCAGACCATCTTTGTATGTCCGGTAATTTCTGTTTTCATTTTCTTACCTCCAGATAAAAGCCCTGCCGCCGAATTTCGGAAAAAAACGGCTGTGTTGGATTTATGGTACAGGAGTCTGTGGAAAAAGTCAAATGTATTGAAAAAAAACCAATCCTCATTGTGAAAACGCCGAAAATAATCTTGATTAAATCCCCCGGGTGGGGTATAATAAAATCAGTTTGTCAGGAAATTAACAGGTTATATGGAACTTCAAAACAGCAGTCACCCGGAAAGCGCCGGAAGGGTTTCCGGACACGCAGGGTCCGGAAACTCTTCCAGATAAGAGGCGCTTGCAGGGGGGCTGCGGAACTGGAATCAAAAACAGCAGCCACCCGGACAATGCCCGGAAAGAGTTACGGATGCAGGGCAGCCGGAAATCTTTCCAGATAAGAGGCATTGGGAGGGGCTGCGGAACTGGAATAGGAGGCACAATATGCACATTGTAGACGGTGAACACGGACATGCACACGGCCACAGCCATGAACACACCCATGAATATACACACACCCACGAACATACCCATGAGCAGGGACACGAAGGGGATCACACTCATACCCACAGCCATGAGGGAGCTCATACTCACGAAGGCTGCAGCGGGTGCGGAGGATGTTCCCAGGAGCGCCCGGCCAACGAGCAGGAGGCGATTCTGGCTTATATGCTGGATCACAACAAGCACCATGCGGCGGAGCTTCTGGAGATAGCAAAGAATTTCAAAGCCGCAGGCAAGGAAGAGGCGGCTGCCCAGATTGAGCGGGCGGTGGAGAATTTCGACAAGGGCAATCTTTATTTGAGCGTCGCCCTGTCGCTGGTAAAATAACAAGTTCCGGGCGGCTGCGGAACTGAAATCAGCAGAAGCCCGTACAGCACACAGAAAGAATTACGGGCGCTTTTCGGCCGGAAGACTTTCTAGGTGAGGTGGGCTGGGAGGGCGGCTGCGGAACTGAAATCAGGAGGTTTTATTATGTGCTTGGCAACCGTATATCAGACAGTCAAAGACACGGAAGAAGTTGTACAGAAGAACGTAAGTAAAATATATGTGGAAGGCAGCAAGGTACGCCTGATTGACATTATGGGCATGGAGACCCTGGTGGAGGGCAGCATTTCCTTTGTGGATCTGACGGGATCCGTGGTAAAGCTTGCCTGCCCGGCGGAATAGGCACACCAGAGAAAAGCATTTCAATTTCGGTATCAATTTAATTGATATAAATTGGCTGCCGCCGGAAAATAAGGCAGCACAATCAGATGGAGGTTGGTTGAAATGAAATTGTCAGAAGTGATGAAGGAGCGCATGGCGCTGTCCTTCGAGGTTTTCCCGCCGAAAACCGATAAGGGAATGGAGAATCTTCCGGGAACGCTTGCACATCTCTGCGAGTTCAAGCCGGATTACATTTCCTGTACTTACGGCGCAGGGGGAACGAATGTAGGAAAGAACATGGAAGTCTGCAAAATGATCCAGGCAGAGGGAACCGTCCCGGTTACCCATTTCACCTGTATCGGCAACACCCGGGAGGGCATTAAGGAACAGCTGCAGGATTACCTGGACAACGGCGTAGATCACATGCTTGCCCTGCGGGGGGATCTTCCCTTTGGATGGACAGGAACGGGCGGAGACTTCGGCTATGCTACGGACCTGGTGAAATTTGTGCGGGAAGAGTTTGGCGATCGGTTTGAGATTGCAGTAGCAGGTTCTCCCGAAGGCCACATTGCCTGCCGCAGCCTGGATGCAGATATTTCCTATCTGAAACAGAAACAGGACAACGGAGCAGACTACATTATGACCCAGCTCTGCTGGGATATGGAGCAGTTCAAGCGCTGGCTGGATGCCATCCGCACCGCAGGCGTAACCATGCCGGTGGATGTAGGCATTATGCCCATTCTGGATCAGGCGGCCACCATTAACATGGCCCTCTCCAGAAATGCCTGCGTCATGGATCGGGAGCTCTGCGAGATTATCTCCAGGAACTGGATTTTCCCGAATCCCTTTGACAAGGAGCCCTTCGATGCGGCAGTGGAGGAGAAGAAGGCGTCCTTTAAGGAGGCCGGAATCGAGTATACCATCCGCCAGATTGACAAGTATCGTGCCCTGGGCGTAAACGGAATCCATCTCTATGCCCTGAACAAGTGGAAAGACGTGACGGAAATCCTGAACCGCTCCGGCATCAAGACTATGGTTTAGAAAACGGAAAAGCAGCTGCCCGGGCTTTCCGGGCAGCCTGCGGAACTTCAAAACAAGCATTAAACAGCAAATATCCGAACAAGGCCCAGAAGGAGTTGCGGACGCAAAGCGTCCGGAAATCCTTCTAGGCAAGGGGCGTTGGCAGGATGTTTGCGGAACTTAAAAACAAGCTTAAAACAGCAAATATCCGAACAACGCCCAGGAGGATTTCTGGACGTAAAGCGTCCGGAAATCCTTCTAGGCAAAGGGCGTTGGCAGGATGTTTGCGGAACTTTAAATAGAACTTCAATAGGAGAGACTAAGATGGCACACACAATAGCCGTAGCCGGCAAAGGCGGCGTAGGAAAGACAACGCTGACGGGACTTCTCATAGAGTATCTTTGCAAGAAGAGTTCCGGTCCCGTGCTGGCCGTAGATGCGGATGCAAATTCCAACTTAAACGAAGTGCTTGGCGTGGAAGTGGAAACCACCCTGGGGGAGATACGGGAAGAGATCGCCCAGGCAGAGATTTCCAGCACCAACCCTATTCCCTTGGGAATGTCCAAGCAGGACTATACGGAAATGAAATTCAGCTCTGCGCTGGTAGAGGAGGACGACTATGATCTTCTTGTAATGGGGCACACCCAGGGGAAGGGCTGCTACTGCTTTGTAAATGGTCTTCTAACCGCCCAGATTTCCAAGTACGCTCAGAACTACCAGTATGTGGTAGTGGACAACGAGGCAGGCATGGAGCATATCAGCCGGGGAATTCTGCCCAAGGTAGATACGATTATCCTGGTCAGCGACTGCTCCAGAAGAGGCGTGCAGGCGGTAGGACGCATTGCAAAGCTGATTCCGGAGTGCGGATTGAACCCCAGGACTGTAGGGCTGATTGTAAACCGTGCCCCCGGCGGCGTGCTGAATGACGGAACCAGGGAAGAGATTGAAAAACAGGGATTGAACCTGCTGGGCGTTGTACCCCAGGATGAGCAGGTGTTTGAATTTGACTGTGACGGAGTACCCACAGTGAAGCTTCCGGAGGATTCTCCGGTGCGAAGGGCACTGTATGAAATTATAGATAATTTAGATTTATCATAAATAATTTAGGAGGTTTGTAATGGGAGACTTTAAATTGACAACGGTGGAAGAATTTGAAGCCGCAACAGCCAGATTGTTGGAAACGGGGGCGAAGGTAGGCGCAGATGCCTGGCAGCTTCGCGTGAAGAACCAGACTCCCCACTGTAAGTTCGGTGAGCAGGGCGTCTGCTGCCGTATCTGTTCCATGGGACCGTGCCGTATCACTCCGAAGGCGCCCAGAGGTATCTGCGGATGTGACGTACACGGAATCGTTGGACGCAACTATCTGAAGTTCACGGCAGGCGGAGCGGCAACCCACTCTGACCATGGCCGTGAGATCTGCCACACCCTGCACTGCACGGCGCCGGACGGAAACTACAAAGTAAAAGATCCGGAGAAGCTGATCCGCATTGCCAAGGAGTGGGGCATTGAGACAGAGGGCAAGGATATCTACGATCTGGCTCACGAGGTAGCTGTAGAAGGACTTATGGAATATGGAAAGCCCTTCGGACATCAGCGCTTCTTAAAGAGAGCGCCCCAGCATACCCAGGATTTGTGGGAGAGAGAAGAGATTGCCCCCCGTGCTATTGACCGTGAGGTTGCAAGCTCTTTACATATGACACATATGGGATGTTCCTCCAAGCCGGAGGCATTGATTCGCCAGTCTCTGCGTACCGGTCTTTGCGACGGATGGGGCGGCTCCATGATGGGTACGGAGTTCTCAGACGTGCTCTTCGGAACGCCGAAGCCCATTGATACCGAGGCAAATCTTGGCGTTATGGTAGCAGAGAACGTAAATATTGTGGTTCACGGACATGACCCGTCACTTTCCGAGATGATCTGCGAGTATGCAGACGATCCGGAGATGATTGCCTATGCCAAGAGCGTAGGTGCGAAGGGCATTACCATTTCCGGTGTATGCTGTACCTCCAACGAGGTTGCCATGCGTCGTGGTATTCCCATGGCAGGTAACTTCTTACAGCAGGAAAATGTAGTGCTGACAGGCGCTTGCGAGGCCATTGTAGTAGACGTACAGTGTATTTTCCCGGCTTTGGGACCTCTTAGCAAGTGTTTCCATACAAAATTTGTTACCACCTCCAAGATTGCACAGATGCCGGACTCCGAGTTTATGCACTTTACCGCAGAGACGGCAGGGGAGAATGCCAAGGCAATCGTGAAGATGGCCATTGATAACTTCAAGAACCGGAAGCCTGAACTGGTTTATATTCCGGATATGAAGCAGAAGGCAACGGTTGGATATTCCGTAGAGGCTATCAAGAAGACTCTGGATACCGTTACCAACTCCTATGTGGATGAGACGGGAACCACCAAGCCCCTGGTTGAGTGTGTGAAATCCGGTGTTCTCCGGGGCGCCGTTGCTATGGTAGGCTGCAACAATCCGAAGATTCGTCCCGACGTTGCCCATATTGAGCTGATGAAGAAGCTGATTGCAAATGATATTATTATCATTGCTTCCGGATGTTCTGCACAGGCTGCGGCAAAGGCCGGCCTGATGAATAAGGAAGCCAAGGAGCTTTGCGGCGCAGGCTTAAAGAGAGTTTGCGAGCTTGCCGACATTCCTCCCGTACTGCATATGGGTTCCTGCGTGGACATCAGCCGTATGATGATTCTGGCGGCCGATATTGCCAAGGATTCCGGCTGGAACATTTCCCAGGTTCCCGTTGTGGGCTGTGCTCCCGAGTGGATGTCCGAGAAGGCTGTTTCCATCGGAAACTACGTAGTAGCTACCGGTATTGACACCTTCCTGGGTGTAGATCCCTATGTATGCGGTTCTACGGAGGTAGATAACCTTCTGAAGCACGGCATCAAGGATTGGGTAGAGGCATCCTACACCGTAGAGAAAGATATTGAAAAGCTGGTTGATGCTATGATTGACCGGATCGAAGAGAAAAGAGCGGCTTTAGGCATCTAATGGGATGAAAATAGGAGTGCATTGTTTATGAAGATTGCAATTACAGGAAAGGGCGGCGTGGGAAAGACCACATTTGCGGCAACCCTTGCAAGGCTTTACGCGGAAGAGGGAAAGACGGTACTGGCTGCGGATGTAGATCCGGATGCGAATCTGGGATTGGCTCTGGGCTTCCCGGAGGAGGTTCTTGATTCCATCGTCCCCATTTCCAAAATGCGCAGACTCATCGAGGAGCGCACCGGAGCCGGTGCGGACAATACCTTTTATACCCTGAATCCCAAGGTGGACGATATTCCGGATACCTACAGCAAGACCTATAACGGCGTCAAGCTTTTGACCCTGGGTACGGTGGAGACAGGGGGCGGCGGCTGCGTCTGCCCGGAGCATGTGATGCTGAAAAGGATCCTGAACTACTTAAGCCTCAGAAGCCAGGACGTGGTGATTATGGACATGGAGGCGGGGCTTGAGCATCTGGGAAGGGGCACCTGTGAGGGAGTGGACCAGTTCATTGCGGTCATCGAACCGGGAGCCCGCAGCGTGCAGACCTATAAGAATGTCAAGCGTCTGGCTCTGGATCTGGGTGTGAAAAAGGTGCGGGTGGTAGCCAACAAGGTCCGGGGGCCGGAGGATGAGGATTTCATAAGGACGAAGATTCCGGCGGAAGACTTGCTGGGCTTTATCCACTACAATGCAGAGGTCATCGACGCAGACCGGCAGGGGAAGGCCCCCTTCGATGTAAGCCGGGGAGCGACGGATGAGATTCGGAAGATCAAAGAATTGTTAGAAAAATAGCAGATGGTTTACGCAGTGCGCAAGCTCAGAAAACCAGCCGGTTTTCCTCGCTTTACGGCTGGCGCCGTATGCGCCGCAAAATTTAAAAACTGCCTGGTGTGCAAGCACCCCATTCCGTTTTTAAATTTTCCGTCACGCACTGCTTGTAACTAATAAAAAATAGGAGGTTTATAACCGTGACATTATTTGACAGAGTATTCAGCGGTTCAAATGAAATGTATGCGTGGGCGGAGAAATCCGTGGCCGGCGCATTGGAGAAATACGGTGCGGATGCGGCGGTATCCCTGCCCAGCACCGCATATTCCCTTCCCTGCTACTATGCAGTGACGGGAGAGAAACTGACAACCCTGGGTGAGGTAAAGGCAGCCCTGGAGGGCAGAATCAAAGAGATGATGACCCGCAAGGAGCGTTTACATAATGTATTCCAGTCCGGAATCGCAACGGCCCTGGCTGCGGAGATTATCGAGACCATGAAATACATGGACGGAGCACAGCCCTATGAAGAGCCCTATGTAGGACACTTTACGGACGCTATGATCCGTGAGCTGGGCGTTCCCCTGGTAACAGGAGACATTCCCGGCGTACCGGTTCTTATCAATGCGGCTCCCTCCGTGGAGGAAGCGGTTGCCCTGGTAAAGAGCTACCAGGCACAGGGTAACTTTGTAACCTGCGTAGGCGGCATCTGCGATCAGCTGATTGAGGCCGGCTACAATACGGGCTTTAACGTCCGTGTGACCCTGATGGGCAAGGATATCACTTCTGCAGCCCATGTAGTTTCCATCGCTCTTCGGGCGGCTCTGATCTTCGGCAACATTACGCCGGGAGATCTGCCCAACCTGATGAAATACACCTTTGAGCGTGTCTTCGCCTTTGTAAATGCTTTCGCTCCGGTAGATGATCTCACCGTGGGCTGCGGCGCCGGCGCCATCGCTTTCGGCTTCCCGGTTATCTCCAACGATCTGGAGAGCTTAAAGGGTATGAACGTTCCCAAGAGCCTGATTCTTCAGGGAGATACGGAGAAATTTAATCCCACCTCCATTGAGGCAAGGGATGTGAAGATTAAAGTTACCAATATTGATATTCCGGTTGCCTTTGCCTCTGCTTTCGAGGGCGAGATTATCCGCCGGGGCGATATGCAGGTAGAGTTCGACGGTTCCAGGGTAGACTGTTTCGAATTGGTTCAGACCAAGGAGCCTTCCGAGGTAGAAGATCACAAGATCGAGGTCATCGGACCGGATCTGGACGAGTTCGAGGTGGGAACCAAGCACAGCATCGGCTATATTGTGGAGGTTGCAGGAAAGAATATGCAGTCCGACTTTGAGCCGGTATTTGAGCGTAAATTCCACAGCTACTTAAACTGCATCGAGGGCGTGATGCACACCGGACAGCGGGACATGATCCGGGTGCGTATAGGAAAGGCTGCTTTTGAAGCCGGCTTCCGTGCAAAACACATCGGAGAAGTACTCTATGCAAAGATTAAAAATGAGTTTGACGCCGTAGTAGACAAGTGCCAGGTGAAGGTGATTACGGATCCGGAGAAGTGTACGGATCTCCGTCACAATCTTGCAATTCCCTCCTTTGACAAGCGGGACGATCGTCTGCGTACCCTGACGGATGAGTCCGTGGAGGTATACTACAGCTGTATCCTCTGCCAGGCATTCTCCCCGTCCCATGTATGCGTGGTAACGCCGGAGCGTCTGGGGCTTTGCGGAGCCGTTTCCTGGCTGGATGCCAAGGCTACCAACGAGCTGGATCCCCAGGGACCCTGCCAGGTAATTACCAAGGAGCGCATTATCGACGAGCGGACCGGAGAGTATGAGGATGTCAACGAGGCAGTGAAGCTGTATTCCCAGGGAGCCCTGGAGAATGTATCCCTGTACTCCATTATGGAGAACCCCATGACCTCCTGCGGATGCTTTGAGTGTATCTGCGGTATTGAGCCCTTCTCCAACGGCGTTATCATTGCCAACCGTGAGTATGCGGGCATGACGCCTCTGGGAATGACCTTCCCGGAGCTGGCTTCCATGACAGGCGGCGGTGTGCAGACCCCCGGATTCATGGGCCACGGCAAGCACTTCATTGCTTCCAAGAAATTTATGAAGGCAGAGGGCGGCATTGAGAGAATCGTATGGATGCCCAAGGAGCTGAAAGAGACGG
>CAJUMM010000049.1 GCA_910586955.1 uncultured Lachnospiraceae bacterium
CTCACCCGGCCCACAGAGATCACCGTATACTTTGTATGTAAATAATTAGAAATTGTATTGCCGTATTTCAAGGTGAGGAGGCGGGAAAAGTTAATCCCCATGAGATAGTCTTCCTTGGCCCGCAGATAGGCGGCGCTGGACAAATTGTCATACTCCGACAAGTCCTTCGCCTCCCGTATGCCCCGCAGAATCTCTTCCTCTGTCTGGGAATCGATCCAGACCCGGCGGCGCTCCTTGCCCTTCACTCCGGCCATCTGCTCCACCAGCCGGTAAATATACTCTCCCTCCCGCCCGGAGTCGGTACAGACATAGATAACCTCCACATCCGGCCGGGTCAGAAGCCCCCGCACCGTCTGGTACTGCTTGCTCACGGAAGGGATCACTTCATATTTAAACTCCTCCGGCAGAAAAGGCAGGGTACTCAGGCTCCACTTCTTATACTTTGGGTCGTAAACCTCGGGATAGCTCATGGTCACCAGATGTCCTACACACCAGGTGACAATGCTGTCCTCCCCCTCCAGGTATCCGTCCCTCCGGGAGGTATTCAGTTTCAGCGCCCTGGCAAATTCCTGGGCGACACTGGGTTTCTCTGCAATATACAGCGACTTTCCCATCCTTTGCCTCCATCTAACTTTATGCTATGAATCCCATTCTAACACAGGGAAACCGGGTCTGGCAAATAGATTTCCTTCATATCCTCCGGAAAGGGAACCCTCACCACAATCTTCTCCCCGGTAAAAGGCTGCAAAACGACAAGCTCTGCTGCGTGGAGGGCCGTGCGTCCTAAGGACGGAATCTCCAAAATGCCTGGGGACTTATCTTTGTCCCGGATTTTCTTCCCATATAGAGGATCCCCCAGAAGGGGACAGCCTAAGTAAGCCATATGAACCCGGATCTGGTGGGTCCGTCCGGTGAAAATCTGCAGACGGATCAAAGAGAATCCTTTCCCTTCCCCCAGAACCTCATACCAGGTAACCGCTTCCTTCCCCCCGGGTGAAATCCTCATCCGCCCTTTTTGCTCCGGATCCGGTCCTATGGGCGCCCGGATCCATCCGGTTCTTTCCTCCGGCAGGTCTCTTGCCAGGGCCAGATAGGTTTTCGAAAAATCCCCTCTCTCCCTTTGCCGGGCAAGCCTGGCTCCGGCAGCCCGGTTCTTAACAGCCAGCACCGCCCCGGAAGTATCTTTATCCAGACGTCCCGCAATCCGCACCACACTGTCCTCTCCTTTATCCCGAAGATATGCGGCCAGGCGGTTCGCCAGGGTATCCTCCTCCCCTCTGCTATTGGGATGGGTTTTCAGGCCGGAAGGTTTGTTTACCACTATAAGATCTCCATCCTCATAGAGAATATGAAGAGGGAGCCGGGAAACCGTAAGCCGGGAAGAGGTCTCCTCCCCGGTCTCCAGCAGCACCTCCACCCGGTCCCCTTCCGAAAGGAGGGCATTGGTTTTCCTTCTCTTCCCATTGACCCTTATCCCCTCCTCCCGGAACTTGGCCCGGCGGATTTCTTTTTCCGAAAGTCCCATAGGAACTTTCAGGAAATGCTTGAGAAGGCGCCCTGCGTCTTCTTTCTGTACCCTCCATGAAATTTCCCGCCTCAAAGCATCCCCTCCTTTACGGCGATCTTTAAATATGCTAAGATAATCAAAACATGCCGCTTGCAGGAAACCTTTTTCCAAGAGCGGACCAGCGAAAGAGGTCTTTCATGAAAACAGTTGGAATCATTGCCGAATACAATCCCTTCCACAAGGGACACGCCTACCACCTCTCCCAGGCAAAGGAACACACCGGAGCAGACTATGCGGTGGCCGTAATCAGCGGCCCCTTTGTCCAGCGGGGCCTGCCAGCACTCCTGGATAAGTACGCCCGGGCAGAGATGGCCCTTCAAAGCGGGGCGGATCTGGTACTGGAGCTTCCCGTCTTCTACGCAGCCGGAAGCGCCGAAACCTTTGCCAGAGGCGCCGTCTCCCTCCTGGAAAGCCTTGGGTGTGTAGATTATCTGTGCTTCGGCAGCGAGTGTGGGGAACTAAAGTCTCTCCTCACCTACGCCCGGCTCTTTGAGGAAGAGCCGGAGGGCTACCGGGAACTGTTGCGTTCCTATACAAGGCAGGGCTTTTCCTTCCCTGCAGCCCGCAGCCGTGCCGCAGAAGAATATTTAAATTATACCGGAAGCATTCTTCCCTGTACGGCCGGGGATGCAGACTGCCGCTATGAATCTGAAATCCTGAAATCCCCCAACAACATTCTGGGCATTGAGTACTGCCGGGCCCTGATCCGCAGGAACAGCCCCATCCGGCCCGTCACTTTCCCCCGGGTCTCCGCCGGATACCATGACACCAGCCTTCATGGGGAATTTGCCTCCGCCTCTGCCATCCGGGGTTCCCTTCTCTTAGAAGGCCTGACGGACCGGACGGCGGCACAGCTTCCGGAAACATCTCTCAAAATTCTAAAGAACTGTATCCGTGAGGGAAGGTTCTTCTCCCCGGAAGACTTTTCCCAGCTGCTTTTTTACCGGCTTCTCTCCCTGTCCCAGGAGGAGCTGGCCGCTTTCCAGGATATCTCGGAGGATCTGGCCTCCCGGATAGACAACTTAAAATTCCAGTTTACGGGTTTTACTGCCTTTGCGGATCTCTTAAAAACCAAACAGCTCACCCACACCCACATTACCCGGGCCCTCTGCCACATCCTGCTGGATTTGCGCCAGGAGGACTTCCTTATCCTTAAAGAGGCAGATTTCCCGGTCTACCTGCGTATCCTGGGCTTTCGCAGAAGCGCCTCCCCCCTTCTTTCTGTCATTAAGCAGCAGGGAAGCGCCCCTCTTCTGGCCAAGCCTGCGGATGCAGGGACCCTCCTGTCCCCTCTCCAGGGCTTTCTGTTTGAAAAAGACGGCTTCGCCGCCCATATCTGCGAAGCCGTCCGGGTATGCCGCCGTCCGGGGCCCTTTTCCCACGAATGTACCAGGTCCCCGGTTCTCCTCTAATCTTTTACACAAACTTAAGAATATCTTCCACACGGGCAAGCCGCCAGGTGGCCTCGATCCCTTCCGGATTGAGACAGCCCCAGAGGGCCAGGGCGTGATCTGTCCCTGCGGCCCGGGCACTGTCCATATCGTAGACGCTGTCCCCAATGTAGAGAGTCTCCTCCGGCAAGGCCCCGGTGCGCTTCATGTATTCCAGCATGGGATCCGGATAAGGTTTTCCCCTCTGGGTGTCACTGCTGGTAATGGCACAGTGAAAATATTTCTTTAAATCCCGCTTTTCAAAATCCCGGTCGTACTCATCCTTCTGCTTGGAGGTGATAATCCCCAGAGAAACCTGCGTCTTTCTCAGCCTTTCCAGCACTTCTTCCATGCCTGGGAAAAGCCGGATCCCCAGTTCCTCACTGCAGTCCACATAGTGCCGGATCCATACATTCAGGGCCGCCTGGGGATCGGGAAAGCCCAGGATAGCCATGGTGCTGGTTCCCGGAATGCCGAAAGAAAAGGTCAGCTCTTCCAGTTCCTTCCTCTCTCCCCGAAGCTCCACCAGGGCCCGCTGGAGGGAAAGCATATTCACATCCGCCGTGTCCAGGATGGTTCCGTCAATATCAAATACCAAGTGCTTGTACTGTTTCATCTTCTCTCTCCCGCTAATTTTTGAAAGAATGGATAGGCGCCGGAATCCGCCCGGCACGGTTTACAAAGGCGTCGCAGGAGAACCGGTTCACCGGCATAATGGGCGCATAGCCAAGAAGCCCGCCGAACTCCACCATCTCACCCACGCCTTTTCCGATCACCGGGATCAGCCGCACCGCCGTAGTCTTCTGGTTCACCATGCCGATAGCCATCTCATCCGCAATAATCCCCGACAGGGTAGAGGCCTTCGTATCCCCCGGCACGGCAATCATATCCAGGCCTACGGAGCACACGCAGGTCATGGCTTCCAGCTTTTCTAAAGTCAATGCCCCCGCCTGCACGGCATCAATCATTCCCTGATCCTCGCTGACGGGAATAAATGCGCCGCTTAAACCGCCCACATAGGAGGAGGCCATGACCCCTCCCTTTTTCACCTGATCATTTAAGAGAGCCAGAGCCGCCGTGGTTCCCGGAGCCCCGCAGCGCTCCAGGCCGATCTCCTCCAGAATCTCCGCCACGCTGTCCCCGATGGCGGGGGTAGGCGCCAGGGAGAGATCCAGGATACCGAAAGGAATCCCCAGCCTCCGGGAGGCCTCCTGGGCCACCAGCTGGCCCACCCGGGTCACTTTGAATGCGGTCTTTTTGATGGTCTCGCAGAGGACTTCAAAGCTCTCCCCCCGGACCTTTGAGAGGGCATGCTTCACCACTCCGGGACCGCTGACTCCCACATTGATAATGGCGTCCGCCTCCGTAACGCCGTGAAAAGCCCCTGCCATAAAGGGGTTGTCATCGGGGGCGTTGCAGAACACCACCAGTTTGGCACAGCCTAAGGAGTCCTGCTCCTTCGTATACTCCGCCGTCCTGCGGATCATTTCCCCCATAAGCCGGACGGCGTCCATATTGATCCCCGTCCGTGTGGAGCCCACATTGACGGAACTGCACACCCGGTCCGTCCCTGCCAGGGCTTCCGGAATGGAGCGAATCAGGGCTTCCTCCCCCCTGGTCATGCCTTTGGACACCAGGGCCGAGTAGCCGCCGATAAAATTGACCCCCACCTCTTTGGCCGCCCGGTCTAAAGTCCGGGCCAGGGTCACGTAATCCTCGGGGCTTTCACAGGCAGACTCCCCGATGATGGCTATGGGAGTAACGGAGATCCGCTTATTCACAATGGGAATCCCGTAATCCCGCTCAATCTCTTTTCCCACCGCCACCAAATCTTTGGCAACGGCCGTAATTTTCTCGTATATCTTTTCGTTGAGCCGCTTCAAATCCGAATCGATGCAGTCCATCAGGCTGATTCCCAGGGTGATGGTGCGCACGTCCAGGTTGTCCTGCTCAATCATCTGGTTGGTCTCCCGGACCTCGTACAGGTTAATCATATTCCGCCTCCCTACAGCCGGTGCATCCGGTCAAAGATTTCCTCATGCTGGCATTTAATTACCACGCCGATCTCCTCCCCAATCTGTTCCAGTTCCTTGGAAAGTTTCTCAAAGGATTTCACATTTCCCGTGTCCACCACCATCATCATATTGAAAAACCCCTGTACGATGGTCTGGGAGATATCCAGGATGTTGACGCCGTTCTGGGCCAGATAAGTACATACCTTGGCGATAATGCCTACGGTGTCTTTGCCTACTACAGTAATAATTGTTTTTTTCATAATATAATAGCTCTCCTGTTTTTTAATTATATTTCTATGCAGGCCGTCATCTCATCCCGTTTTGCCACGGAAATGAAGAAGTCCTCCGGCCCGTAAGGGGTATCCCCAAGCTGTACCTCCAGCTTCACCGTCTCATAGGCCAGCTCCGCATAGTTGTTCTCTCTACTTAGATGCCCCAAAAGAATGGCCTTCATCTTGTCATGAAGGACACGGCAGAGGAGCTTTCCCGCCGACTCGTTGGAGAGATGGCCCCGGTCCCCGGCTATGCGCCGTTTCAGGTAATAGGGGTATCCCCCCACCTCCAGCATATGGATGTCGTGGTTGGCCTCCAGCAATAACACATCCAGATCCTGAAGCTTGTCCACCGTATAATCGCTGTACACCCCCAGGTCCGTGGCCACTGCCATGGTCTTCTCCCCGCAGGCCACCCGGTAGGCCACCGGCTCCGCCGCATCGTGGGAAATCCGGAAAGGTTCTATCTGTAGATCCCCCAGGACAAAAGAAGTGTCTGCCTTGACTTCCACAAAAAGGCTGTGGTCGATTTTTCCAAGGCCTCCGTACTCCCGGATGGCTGCGGCCGTTCCCGGGGTGGCATAGATGGGAATCCCGAACTTCCGGGAAAGCACCCCCAGCCCCTTGATGTGGTCCGAGTGCTCGTGGGTAATCAGAATTCCGTTCACCTCCCGGCCGGACAGCTCTAGTGCGCGAAGTCCCTCTTCCACCCGCTTTCCGCTGATCCCGGCGTCAACCAGAATGTGGCTCCTCTCGGAGCCTATGTAAATACAGTTGCCGCTGCTTCCGCTGGCGATGCTGCACATTCTCATGTCTTTTGTTCTCCTTGCATTTCCTTCTAAAGATATGTTATTTTGACAGATTTGTCAATCTGTCCTGTAAAAGGATCTTACTTTAGAAGCTCCCGGATCTGCTCATAAGCCTTCTCTATGGAACCGCTGTTGTCAATAACCTCCTGGCAGTGTTCCCGGAATTTCTCATCGGAAAGCTGGCTTTCAAAGATTGCCGTAATCTTCTCCTCCGGATACCCCCGAAAGGTGCGCAGGCGTTCCCTGCGCACCTTTCGGTCTGCATAGATATACCACAGTTCCTCACAGATTTCCTCATAGTGGTCTTCAATGAGCAGGGCAGCCTCAATGACAAAAAGAGAGGCTTCTCCTTCCTCCCTGGCCCGGGCGATTTCCTCCACAGCCATCTCCTTCACCGCCGGATGAATGATGCGGTCCAGGCGGATCCGCTTTTCCCCATCTGAAAACACAAGGGCTCCCAAACTTTCGCGGTCAATCCTCCCGTCCTCTCCCAGGATCTCTTGGCCAAACACCGAAAGGATCTCCCGGAAACCTTTTGTTCCCGGCTCCATCACCTGGTGTCCGGCCTTATCCGCCTCAAACACCCTGGCATGGAAAGTTTCTTTCAGAAAATTGAGAATCCGGCTTTTCCCGGCTCCTACGCCTCCTGTAATTCCGATTACTTTCATTTAATGAGCCTCATACCAGTTTTCTCCCTGTTTCATGTCAATCTCCAGGGGCACTTTCAAATCCGCCGCCTGCCGCATCTCCCCGGCCAGAATCTTTTGCACTTCTTCTATCTCCTCTTTATGGGTCTCCACCAGAAGCTCGTCGTGGACCTGCAGAAGCAATCTGGAACGCAGCCCCTCTTCCTTCAACCGCCGGTCCACCCGGACCATGGCAATCTTAATAATATCCGCAGCCGTCCCCTGGATGGGGGCGTTCATGGCCACCCGCTCCCCAAAGGATCGCTGCATAAAGTGGGAGGACTTCAGCTCCGGCACCGGACGCCTGCGCCCGAACAGGGTAGTCACATAGCCCTTCTCTTTGGCCTCGGCCACACAGCCGTCCAGGAATTCCTTGATCTTGGGATAGGTCTCAAAATACCTCTTGATATAGTCCTGGGCTTCCTTCCGGGTAATGCTCAAATCCTGGGAAAGGCCGAAGGAGCTGATCCCGTACACAATGCCGAAATTCACTGCCTTTGCATTCCGCCTCTGAAGGGAGGTCACTTCCTCAAAAGGCACATGAAAGACCTGTGAGGCCGTCAGGCGGTGGATATCCTGGGCCTCCCGGTAGGCTTTTATGAGATTTTCATCCCCGGACATATGGGCCAGGACCCGGAGCTCAATCTGGGAATAGTCCGCATCCAGCAGGGTATAGCCCTCCTCCGGCACAAAGACCTTGCGGATCCGCCGCCCAAGCTCCATGCGGATAGGGATATTCTGGAGATTTGGCTCTATACTGCTTAAACGCCCGGTAGCCGTAATCGTCTGCTGAAAGGTCGTGTGAATCCGGGCATCCTCCCCGATATAGCCTGCCAGGCCGTCCGCATAGGTGGATTTCAATTTAGCCAGCTGCCGGTATTCCAGGATATCAGAGACAATGGGATGTTCCGGGGCCAGCTTCTCCAGTACCTCCGCAGAGGTGGAGTAGCCCGTCTTCGTCTTCTTCCCGCCCTTCATCCCCAGTTTATCGAAAAGAATCACCCCCAGCTGTTTGGGGGAGTTGATATTAAATTCCTCCCCGGCCTGCCGGTAAATTTCCTCCTCCAGCTCTCCAATCCGGCCTGCCAGCTCCTCCCCGTAAATTTTCAGAGCGGGAGCCTCCGTCCGGATTCCGGCCCGTTCCATATGGAAAAGGGTAAATACCAGAGGCATCTCCACCTTCCGGTACAGTTCTTCCATCCCTGTCTCCAGAAGACGCTTTTTTAACACAGGCATCGCCCTGTACAAAACATAACTGCTGTAGCCTGCGTAAATCCGGAATTCCTCTTCCTTTTCTTCCTGGACCTTGGAAAGCTTCTCTTTTCCGAAAAGCTCTGCCCTGGAAGGTATGGACAGGCCCAGATATTCCCTTGCCAGCTCCTCACAGGAATAACTGTCCTTCAAAGGATTCAAAAGATAGGCGGCAATCCCCGCATCTTGATAAGCTTCCCTGTTTTCTGCCTCCAGGAAGGGAAGTGCGGCTTTCAGATCCAGGCAGTCAATTTCTTCTGCCTTAACAAGAGCCTCCGACAAACGGCCTAAAATCCAGCTCTCCGTGAGAAACCCCTCCGCCTGTAGAATAAACACTTCCCCTGCCCCAAGCGTCAGGGACAAAGCCAGAAGCCTTCCTTCCTCCCGGATGAAGGCAAAAGCCAGGCGGCCGGCGGCAGCTGCCCTCTGGAAGAGATTTTCCGCCTCCCCCAGATCCGTAACCGTCCGAAAGGACTTTTCCAGTTTCCCGTTGGCGGGAGCCTCCACCGAAAACCGGGCCAGCATATGTTTAAATTCCAGGCCCTTCAGCATCCGGTAGGCTTCTTCCGTATAAATATTTCCCAGGCGGG
Organism: uncultured Lachnospiraceae bacterium; assembly: GCA_910586955.1. GTDB lineage: Bacteria > Bacillota > Clostridia > Lachnospirales > Lachnospiraceae > Laedolimicola. The sequence continues at coordinate 8,621 of CAJUMM010000049.1, forward strand.
CTCCCTCCCAGTCATAGTCATAACCGCAGTCTATATTGATGGTTGCCAGGGCTTTGCTCATCTTGGCCATATCATAATGGTTTCTCAAGGCTTCCCTGGCCCGGTTGGGAGTAATCTCCTCCACATGGGCATAGGCGTTCTCGATACTGCCGTATTTGACGATCAAACTGGTGGCCGTCTTCTCTCCGATGCCGGGAACACCGGGTATATTGTCGGAAGAATCCCCCATGAGGGCTTTCAGCTCAATAATCTGCAGAGGCGTCACCTGATAGCGGTCTATGACATCCTGGGTTTTGTAATTCTCCGTCTCCGTAATGCCGCCCTTGGTCTTGGGCAGGCGGATCTTAATTCTTTCCGTAGCAAGCTGCAGAAGATCCCGGTCCCCGGAAAGCACCGTAACCTCCATCCCCTTGGCTTCGCCCTGCCTGGCCGCCGTTCCTAAGAGATCGTCCGCCTCCAGGCCCGCCTTTTCCACAGTAGAAATACCCATGGCATGCAGTACCTCTTTCAGCACCGGCACCTGCTCATGCAGTTCCTCCGGCATAGGCTTTCTGGTGCCCTTATATGCCTCGTACATCACATGGCGGAAGGTAGGCGCTTTCACGTCGAAAGCCACCATCACATAATCCGGCTTCTCCTCCTCCAGCACTTTAAAGAGGGTATTTAAAAACCCGAAAATAGCGTTTGTGTGAAGGCCTTGGGAGTTGGTCAAATCCGTAACCCCGTAAAAAGCCCGGTTGATAATGCTGTGGCCGTCCACCAGCAAGATTTTCTCACTCATATTTTTAATATCTCCATAATCATAACAGCCGTTAAGGCCAGCATAGCCAGTGTCTGGGACAACACATAGTAAATATTCAGAATCTTCCTGCCCCGGATGTGCATCCAGGAAGCATGGAGGGCATCCGGCAGAAGATTGTGCATGTCCTGGGTCTCTGTCCCGTCCCCGTCCAGCTGGGCAAGGCCCGCATAAAGGGTATAGTAAATCTCCAGCTCTTCATAGCAGGAGGCGCAGGTGTCGATATGCTCCAGAAAAGCTTCAAGTTCCTTGTCTGTCAGCTCATCGTTAATATAGGGCATTACCATCTGCTCGGCTTCTTTACAGGTCATGTCAGCATCTCTCCATCAGTCTCGCATAGAACTCTGCCGTCTTCACCAGGGTTTTCACCGGCACCCGCTCGTTGTTGCCGTGAATCATCCCCCGCTCCTCTTTGGACAGCTTCATAGCGGAAAATTTGTACACCCGGTCCGTGATCCGGCAGTAATGCCAGGAATCGCTGCAGGCCATCATCAGATAGGGCGCTACCAGGGCTTCCCTCCAGGTATCCGCCACCGCCTGGCATAAGGTTTGCCACTCTCTGCAGGAAGTATCGGAATCAGCAGAAGGGTTTCTCCCCTCGTAGACAGTCACCTCAATATGGGGATTGTGAACCACCTGCTCCAGATAATCCCTTGCGGACTCCACCGTATCCTTCCCAATCAGCCGCAGGTTCATTCCCACGGAGGCTTTGGGTGGAATCACGTTAAAGGCCTTCCCGCCCTCCATCTTCGTCATAGCACAGGTAGTCCGCAGCATAGCGTTCAGCTCCCCGCCGGACTTTTGGCAGACCTTGTCAAACAATCCCTCAAAACACCAGAGATTTGCAAACAAGAGCTTATAAGCGAAGGTGGAATGACGCCCCAGTACATCCAGCATCTCCCGCACCGGCTTGGTCATCTGCCGGGGGAAGGGATGGTTCTCCACATCTACTACCGCCTGGGCAAGCTCTCCCACAATGGTGTGGACCGGAGGCATGGAAGCGTGCCCGCCGCCGCTTTTGGCGTGAAACTCAATGTTTGTCAAGCCCTTCTCCGCAATTCCGATCAAGGCGCATTCCCGCTCTACGCCGGGGAACACTTTCTCTACCACGGCGCCGCCCTCGTCCAGAACCATAGCGGGACGAATGCCCTGCTCCTCAAACCAGTCCACCATAGCCGGACAGGTGGGACCGTTTATCTCCTCCTGGCCGGAAAAGGCAAAATAGATATCCCGCTCCGGCACAAAGCCTTCCTGGATAAGGTGTTCGGCTGCCTCCAGGATCCCGCAGAGGGTCCCCTTGGTATCCAGGGTTCCTCTTCCCCAGAGGACGCCGTCCTCACAGATTCCCTCAAAAGCCGGCTTCTCCCATTGGGATTCTTCTGCGGGAACTACGTCGTAGTGAGACATGAGCACTACCGGATCCCCTTCTTCCCGGCCTTTCCAGTGATACAGTATTCCGTTTACGCCCAGGAATTTTTGCTCACAGGCTTTGTGAATTCCCGGATACAGCACCGGAAGAAGATTCCGGAATCTTTCAAACTCCGCCTCATCTATCAGTGCTGCGTCATTGTAGGAAACCGTCCTGCAGCGGATCATTTCCTGCATATCTTTTACAATTTTCTCCTCATTCAAGGAAATCTCCCGGTCCGAGGGCACAAGCTCCGGCCTGGGCACAAAACCCGCCGCCCGGATTACAAGCACTGCCAGAACAAGGACAAACACCCCAAGGACCGCTCCCAGTACATACCATAACATAGTTTCACCCGCTTTCTACAGCATATTCTTCTTATATAAAATTCTTGCAGCCCCGATGGCAATCAATGCCCCCACCGGAACCAGCACCCCTACGGAACCCGACAAGGAGGGCACCAGCAGGAACAGCACAACCATAAATACCAGCGGGGCAACGGAAATCTTCCAGTTCTTGCTCACGTACACCACCGCCAGCCCTCCGAACAGGGAGGGAAGGATATTGTCAAAGGCAGGCTTCACCGCCGGGTTGTCCAGAATGGGGGTCAAGGGTACCAGCATAGCCACCCCAAGAGCGATAATTACCACCGTCACTATGGAGGAAGTGGCCACCGCAATGGTGGAAATCACCTCTCCCTCATCGCTCCCCGGCTTTACCTTCGCATTCTCCATGGCCGTCAGGGCTGCGGGAACCTTTAGGTTTGTGAGATTCCCTGTCACAAAAGCCAGGTAAGATCCCGCCGTCCCCAGCATGGGAATAAAAGTTATGACTTCAATGATCCCCACGGTCCAGAAAATGGGCGCCACCCCCAGAAGTCCCTGGAGCACCGGCCCGAGGCCAGGCCAGGCGTCATAATAGATACAAGTGATAATGGGGTAGGCAAAAATCATCCCCAGCGCGCTTAAAATCCAAATCCGCCCGTAAATATGGGTCATATCCTCGTAGCTTCTCTTTTTCATGGGCTTATCCTCCTATCACCGGCGTAATCACCGCCGCAAACGCCATAGCCCCCAGCATACTGATGGGCAGGGCATAGTTTTCCAGCCACTTTACCCCGCACTTCTTAACCAGAATCCCGCAGATTCCCATGAGAAATGCAGAAAACAGCAGGACGAAAATGGGGATAAAGCCCTTAAGGCCCAAGCGGATATCTGCAAATACCATCCCCAGGAATGCGGAGATCATGCCCAGGAACATAGCCGTCATCAGGATATCCCCCCATTTGCCGTCTTTATTCTTAATTTTCATCAGGCCTCCCTGGATCTTCCGGATAAAAAGAGGTACCCAGATAAGGCCTGGAAAAATCCCCAGGGTCATCACCCAGGCAATGGCCGTGTAGACAGCCGGATCCGTCACCGTCTCCGAAAGGGAAATGCCCAGGGCATTGGCCGTGGAGGTGGCAGCCGGCAGCTCATAGGTAATGGCTCCGATAACGCTTAGGCGCAGCCAGGGCAGGGGAAGCCCTAAGAATTTTGAAAGAGTAATCACCCCCAGAAGAATGGATACGGCCGGGGCAATGGTAAAAACCGCCGTGGACAACACCGTTTTCCGAAGCTGTCCCATGTCCATGTGAAGCTCCCTTCCTCTGCGGAAGGCCCGGATGAGGAAAAACAGAGACTGTGCAATCACAAACACAATCACTGCCCCTGCCAGGACAAACAAAAGTGTACTATTCGGATGAAACTTCATACGCTCCCTCGCTTTCTTAATAAAATGCCGGCCCAAACCGGCACTGCTTCTTACTATCATACATGAAATGGAAGCAGGTGGCAAGCAGCTGGCACAGTTTTCCTTACGAATCCACAGCCTCATAGGCCGTATACGCTTGCTCCATACGGTAGCCCAGCTGCTTTGCCAAAGCCGCAGACCAGGGGTTCTGGGCATCCCAGCTGGGGTAGAGTCCCCGATCCAGGCATTCCAAAATCAATCCTGCCCCGCAGATCCGGGCCAGCCCTCTCCGGCGGTATTCTTCTCTGGTGTCAATCTCAATCTCGATTCCTCCCGGATAAGAAGAATAGGAGGAAGCCCCGGAAACAGGAATGCCCTCCCTGGTAATCACCACCCCCAGCCCGTTTTTTTCATAAAACCCATAATCCGGGTACTGGGATACCCAGTCCCGGCACCAGGCCTGTCCCAGACACCACTCATACAGCTCCTTATCCAGCATCCGTAGGGAATACTCCGGCGGCAGGGCCTCCCTCATGTCCCGCAGCTTCTCCCTGTCAAAGGCTTCCGGTTCCTTCCGAAAGGCATAGCGGGTAACTTTTCTTGCCCTTTCTCCATAGCACCTTTCTATCAGCCCTGCCCAGGCATCGTTTTGGGGAACCAGAATGCCAAACTCCCCCCTGCTGCTCCCGAGCCGGTAAAGAACCAGTTCTTCCCTGGGCTCCCCTGCAAAGAAAGTGAAATCTCCCAGGACTGCCGCTGCGCAGCCCGGACGCTCCGGGTGATCCCCGTAAACCGTTCCCATTACATTTTTAAGGCAGGACCAGATCATGGTCTCCTGCCAGGAAGCAAAAAGAATTTCTGCCCGGCCGGGGTTTATTAATTTTTCTATCATTCCAGCTTCTCCTATTCCAGTTCCGCAGATTTCTAGGCAATGCCCCATTACTGGAAGGAATTCCAGACGCCTTGCGTCCGTAATTCCTTCCGGCATTACCTGGAAATCTGCTGTTTTTATTCCAGTTCCGCATCCGCCCTTCCAGGGCCCCCTCACTAGAAGGATTTCCGGCTGCCCTGCATCCGTAACTCCTTCTGGGCCCTGTACGGGCTCCTGCTGTTTTCCAGTTCCGCATCCGCCCTTCCAGGGCCGCTGCTGTTTCTTTTATTCTGAATAAAAAAAGAACGGCTGTCAACACCCATGGGCCCTCGGATTTTGATGAATGAGGTGGAAAAATCAAGAAAAACCTCTTGTTTTTCCCTTTTCCACCTGCTATCATAAAGTTATATTTGCATTGGTTTTACAGCAAAAGGAAAATGACAAAAGTGAGGGGAAACCATATGAATGGGAAAACAGGAAACACCTCCGGATCCGGCGCATCCATGCGGCGGGGCTGGGGCATTTCAGGGAAACTGGTAACTGCCATTGTAGGCAGCGTCATCATTGCCGTAGCGGTACTTTTGGGCATTGTCTATTTTCAAATGTCCCACGCACTGCTGGAGAAAAGCGAAGATCTTCTCCAGACCATTACCGACAGTACTCTGCAGGAGACAAAAGCATGGATGAACAAGACCCTTACCATGCTGGAGACCCAGAGAGACACCATTGAATATGAAGATATGGATATTCCGGATATGACGGAGTATATCAAGCACACGGTGGATCAGAATGACGCCTATCCTGCAGGGCTTTACGTAGCTCTCACAGACGGTTCACTCTACCACGCCACCTTTGTGCCCGGCCCGGACTTCAACTCCCTGGAGAAGAGCTGGTACCAGAACGGAATTGCCTCCGATGATTTTATTCTGGGGGACGTATACTTTGACGAAGACAGCCAGTCCTATGTGGTGGGTGCTTCCGGCGCACTCCACGCCCGGAACGGAAGTGTAAGAGGCGTGGCCGCAGCGGACGTATATCTTGACTCTATTTCCAGAATCGTCAGCGGCGTCCAGATTGAGGACACGGGCGGAATCTTCCTGGTGGACACCCGTACGGACACCATTATCGGCCACCGGGATTCGGAAATCGTAGGAAAAAAGCTCAGCGAAATCAGCCAGGGCATGTACTCTTATGCGGACACTCAGATCCGTGCCGGACAGACAGGACTGTCTCTTTATGAAAATACATACATCCAGGTAGAGCAGGTTCCCGGCAGCGACTGGATCGCTGTGGCCTATGTGTCCCGCTCCGAAGTTCTAAAGGAACTTTCACAGCTGACCTTTACCATGCTGGCCGTAGTGGCCGTAGCCATTGCCGCTCTGATTCTTCTGGTTATGCTCCAGGTCCGGCGCATCATCGGCCGTCCGGTGAAAGAGCTCAGCCAGGCTGCCACACGGATTGCCGAGGGAGAACTGGATCAGACCATCGGCTACCAGTCCAGGGATGAGCTGGGTGTCCTGGCACACAACTTTAACCAGGTGACCCACCGGCTCCGGGACTACGTCCTCTACATCAATGAAATTTCAGAAAAACTCCGGGAGATCGCAGAAGGAAACCTGGCTTTTACCCTGGAGCAGGAATATACAGGAGAGTTTGCAAAGATAAAAACCTCCCTGGACGAAATTTCCACCTCCCTGAACCGGACCATGGGCCAGATCCGCTCTGCCTCCAGGGATGTGGCCGCAGGGGCCGAGCAGGTCTCCAACGGAGCCGTTACCCTGTCCCAGGGTTCCTCGGAACAGTCCTCGGAAGTCCAGGCATTGGCTGAACACATCAGCACCGTATCCGACAGTGTCAACAAGATCGCCCAGGGCGCCCAGGAAGCCAACCGGATCTCCCAGGAGGTCAAACAGGGGCTTTTGGACAGCAACGGGAAAATGCAGAATATGACCGAAGTGATCCAGAAGACCAGCGACAACTCCACGGAAATCCGCAAGATTGTCAAAACCATCGAGGACATCGCTTTCCAGACCAATATCCTGGCTCTCAACGCAGCCGTGGAGGCAGCCCGGGCAGGTGCCGCCGGCAAAGGCTTCGCCGTGGTAGCCGACGAGGTCCGGGCCCTGGCCAGCAAATCTTCCGCCGCCGCCCAGGAAACCACAATGCTTCTCAACCAGACCATGAGTTCCATGGACGAAGGCGTATCTGCCGCCCAGAGCACTGCCAAGTCTATGCTCAGCGTCGTTGCCCATGCGGAGGAGATGGAAAAGCTTATCAGTGGTATTGCAGAGTACACCCGGCAGCAGGCTGTCAGTGCTTCCGAGATTACCAGCGGAATCGATCAGATTTCCAGCGTAGTACAGACCAATGTAGCAACCGCAGAGGCCAGCGCAGCCGCCAGCGAGGAACTGTCCGGCCAGGCTGCCACCTTAAAGGATCTGGTTGCCAGATTTAGGCTGAAACGGGAAGTATAAGAGCTTACATAAAAAGTTATACCTTAACGGACGGGCCGAAGGGCCTTTCATATGGGGTGCCCGTAGGGTATACAAAAGCGGACGCCAAAAGAGAGAAACCTTCTCCCTCAAACGGAGGCAGAGGTTCTGGGAAGCTAATCCCTAAGACGCACTAAAAAACTGCTCGGCAGAGGCCTCCCAGTTTAAGTGCTTTCTAAGGGATGGATCTTCCCGTCACCTCTTAACACCTCCAAGTGTTTGAGGGAGAAGGTTTCTCTCTTTTGGCTGTCAGCTATAAGAACATTTACGTATAGCAACCTCCAGTGATTAAAAAACCTCCGCCTAGTTTGCATGCCTTTTCCTCCTGAGACGGATGCTGATTAGTAAAGCTGATTCTAATATACGGCCAGCCGGAATGGATAAAGTGTCCCCTTCAAACACTTGGAGGCGTTAAGAGGTGAAGGGGAGATCCACCACCTGGAAAGCACTTAGCGAAGAAGCCATTGCTGATGAGCTTAGTGCGTCCTGGTGGTTAGCTCCCCGGAATCTCTGCCTCCGTTTGAAGGGGACACTTTATCCATTCCGGCGTCCGGGCTATAAGACTCTTCTGACGTCCGGTTTTCTATGGTCTAAATTTTACACCTGTTTCTTCCGGTAAGACTCCGCCTCCCAATGAGTGATAAAATAGGTCAGCTCCTCCGTCATAGGCAGCACGCCTCCGAATTTCCTGGCATAGTAGGCTACCTTCATGGCATCTGCCAGCAGAAGCTTGGCATTCTGAATCTCCTTTTCACTGGCACAGACAGCAAAGGCTCCCTCATCCTGAACCAGAACAATCTTGGGCAGGACATCGTGCTCTTTTTTAAACGCCTCCAGAGCGCTCTCCAGCTTATCCACGCTCTTGGCAAAGAGAGGAAAAGCACCGCAGTACACAATGTGATCCGGGGTAAAGGGCTTTAGAAGGGCCTGCACCCGCTCCGGACTGCTCACAAAGTACTCGGCTTCCCGGATGGGAAGATATTCGGCTTTCAGTCCGGTGAGTTTGGAAAGCTTCTCCGTAATCTCCGCCTTTCCCTCCGTCCTTACATAGGTCTCCAGCTTGCCGATTACATCCGCCAGAATGGCGTCGATCTCTTCCGTGGTATCCCCGGCAATGAAAATCCCATGGTTCTGTAGGAGAACCACCTGAACATCTTTTCCCTGGGCCTCCTGGTAGGCATCCATGGCCTCCCGGCAGAGTTTTCCCAAGGTATAGCCCGGACGGCAGATGGGAATCCAGATGAGCTCCTCTCCCAGGATTTTTCTTGCCAGTTCCTCTCCCCCCTGGCCGCAGGTAAGGCCGTTAATAAGGGCCGGATGGATATGCAGCACATAGGGCTGGGGAAACAGCCCATGGAGAAGGGCTTCCACGCTGGGCCGTTTGCTTAAGTCCTCGTCACAGCGGGCATCCATCACATCCGCCAGGAAAGCCGCCTCTCTGGCAGCATCCTCCGCCGGATACTCCTTCTTCATCAGAGCCTCCAGCTTGCTGATATCCATAGCCACAAACCCTTGCGCCGTAATGGTTCCCAGGCTTGTTCCGGAGCATTTCACATATAAAATGCCTTTTTCCTTATAGGAGGTATTGCCGCCTCCCGCAAGCACCAGATCCGGATTCTGTCCGTGCTTATTTGACATTTCCACCAATTTCTCTAAATTTGCCATTGTTCTTCGCCTATCTCCCTTTACTGTCTCTTGGAAAGTACTTCCGCCTCATAGTTTTCCACTTCCGCAAACCAGTCTTCCTGTACGGGAACGCCGTTAAGCTGGCAGAAATAATTCCACACATCCCCTACCGGATAAGTCTTTAATTCTTCCTGGCGCATCATCAGCTCCGTAAATTTCCCCTGATCCTGCAGCTCTTTCAGCTTCTTGTTGGGGGCAAGCAGGGCGCACAGCAGGGCTTTCTGCATATTGCGCATGCCGATAACCCAGGCGGCAATGCGGTTGATGCTGGCATCAAAGTAATCCAGAGCCAGGAGAACCCGGTCAATGGCATCGTTCCTCACAATTTCCTTTGCAATCTCTTTGAGCTCGTCATCCAGACGGATCACATGATCGCTGTCCCAGCGCACGCCCCTGCTCACATGAAGGGCAATCTTATCGTCAAAGAGCAGCATAGCGGAAATCTTATCGGAGATCACCTCGGTGGGATGGTAATGTCCGCTGTCCATGAGGCTGATGATTCCGTTTCTGGCCGCATAGTTGATGGTAAACTCGCTGGAGCCTACGGTGTAGGATTCCATGCCGATGCCAAAGACCTTGGACTCCAGGCAAACCAGCACCTTCTCCCTGTCGTAGGGAACTGCCAGAATCTCGTCCAGGGACTTTTTAAACCTGGCTCTGGGTCCTAAGCGGTCCGCAGGCACATCCTTCATGCCGTCGGGGATCCAGATATTCATGGCACAGGGACTCCCCTGCTCTGTGGCCAGATACTCGGAAATCTTAATGCAGGCGATGCAGTGATCCACCCAGAATTTCCGGACCTTCTCGTCGGGGCTTGACAAGGTCAAACTATCTGCCGCCATGGGATGGGAGAAGCAGGTGGGATTGAAATCAAAGGCAACACCGTTCTTTTTGCCGAACTCCACCCATTTCTTAAAATGCTTGGGCTCAATCTTATCCCGGTCCGCATACTCACCTTCTTCAAAAATTGCGTAGCAGGCGTGCAGGTTGATCTTATGGGTTCCGGGGATAAGGCTTAAGGCTTTCTCAATATCCGCCATCAGCTCTTCCGGGGTTCTGGCCTTTCCGGGGTAATTTCCCGTGGTCTGGATGCCTCCGGTTAAGGGGCCGTCATGGTCAAACCCGATGACATCGTCTCCCTGCCAGCAGTGCATGGAAATGGGAATGGTTTTCAGGCGCTCCAGCACCGCATCCGTATCCACCCCTGCTTTGGCGTAAATCTCTTTGGCAGACTCGTATCTCTCTTTCCAGCTCATCATATTTTCCTCCTGTTTTGATATATTTTTATCCGCTATGCCTGAAAGCTGCGGATTTCAAACGAATTGCGAATGGTGCTTCTGGCATCCCGCAAGTCCTTAAGCTCACCGGAGGCCATCATCTGCAAGGCCACATTTCCGATGGCCGTAGCCTCTCCCGGTCCGGCCAGGACTTCCTTCTTCGTGTAGCGGGCCGTCAGCTCATTTAAATAGTCCGCATTGGAACCGCCCCCTACTACGTGAATCTTATCGTAGGTTCTCCCGGTGAGCTCCTCAATCTCCTTTGCGGTCTCCCCATAGCTGCGTCCCAGATTCTGATAGATCACCGTGGCAATCTCACCGGGAGTCTGGGGCACCGCCTGTCCGTGAGTCCTGCAGTAATCCTGAATGGCCCGGGTCATGCTGTCGGGTGCCAGAAAACTGTCATCATTTACATCAATAACAGCCGGAAAATCCGAAACCTCTTCCGCCATCCGGCAAATCTCTGCGTAGCTGTACTTCTTCGGGAACTCCCTGCGGACCGACTGGATCATCCAGAGGCCCATTATATTTTTCAGGAAACGGAACCGGTAGTTAATACCGCCCTCATTGGTAAAGTTGGCCTTCCGGCTCTCGGCCCGGCAGTCCGCTTCCGGGATCTCGGTTCCCATCAGAGACCAGGTTCCGGAGCTTATGTAAATCACATTCTCCTCCGTGGAAGGCACCGCTAAGACAGCGCAGGCCGTATCATGGGTGGGCGGCTGCATGACAGTACAGGAGAAGCCCACCTCCCGGGCCACTTCCTCCTTCAAGGGTCCCACCACCGTTCCCGGCAGGCTGATAGGCCCAAACATATCCTTCTTGTATCCCAGCTTCTCAATCAGCTCATAATCCCAGTCCTTAGTCACCGGATTTACCAGCTGCCCGGTGGTGGCCTCCGTGTACTCCGTCTTTGCCACCCCCGTCAAGAGATAGTGGAAATAGTCCGGCAGGAACAAAAGCTGTTCTGCCTCCTCCATAAGCTCCGGCTGCTGCTCTTTCACCGCCATCAGCTGATAGACGGTATTAAAGATCTGTTTCTGGATTCCGGTTCTGGCGTACAGTTCTTCCTCGGGAATCACCTCATAAACCTTCCGATCCATGCCTTCCGTCCGCTTGTCCCGGTAACCCACGGCATCTCCCAGCCTCTGTCCGTTTTTGTCCAGCAGGACGAAATCTACGCCCCAGGTATCCACACCCATGCTCACCGGAATCTTTCCAAGTTCGGCGCAGCGCTTAAGGCCCGCTTTGATCTCCCCAAAGAGCCCGTCCGCATCCCAGCACAGATGCCCATCCTTGGGAGACATTCCGTTGTCAAAACGGTATACCTCCTCCAGCACCATCTTACCCTCCTTAAGGTGCCCCAGGATATGGCGGCCGCTGGAAGCTCCGATGTCAACTGCAAGATAATAGGTACTCATTGTCTTCACCCCTTCTACAATATCTTTATTTTCCCATTATAACAAGGAAAATCAAAAAAGATAAGGACGCTATTTTTCCAAAATACTGTCCTTATTTTCCATCCCTTTCTCTTTTCTGTACTCTCCGGGCGTCATCCGGAAACGCTTCTGGAACACCCGGTAAAAATAGCTGGTGTTATCATACCCTACAGCGGTGATTACATCCAGGATGGGCAGCTCCGTGGCAGTCAGCAGGTAAGCCGCCTGGTTCAGGCGCTTGGTCTGCAAAAGCTCCTTAAAGGTACAGCCCGTATGTTTCTTCACAAATTTGCTCATCTGGGACAGGCTTTGACGGGTCTCCCTGCAAAGCTCCTCCAAAGTGGCCGTGCGGTAATGGGCCTCAATATAGGACAGGGTGCGGACCACCCGCTCCTGATCGAACTGGTTCTGATTCCCGTAACGGATCCGGCTGTTTCCGTGAACCAGGTGAAGGAACAGAAGGCCCATGGTAATCTCATTGATATTTCCCTGGTACTCTTCCCCGTACACCAGGGACCAGATCATATTTTCCAAGAGATGCCGCACCGGAAGGATATCCTGGACCTGGAAGCAGAGATAGATAGAGCGGCTGCTCTTCCGGGTAAGGATATCCACCAGGAAGTCCCGAAGCAGGCTCTCCCCCTCCATCATGCGGAAAGCCGTATCGAAAAACTCCGGAAGCACCATAAAATTAATGGCAATATCCCCCTCCACCGCAGGAAGAATCTCATGAACCACATTCTGGTTCAAAAACAGAAGATCCCCCTGGGAGAGCGTCACCCGCTCCTTTCCGTCTAAGATGTGGGTGGTGCTTCCCTGGTACATATACACAATCTCCACATAATTGTGCCTGTGTCTGGGGAAATAGACAAAACGGGTATGGCGGCGCACCCCAATGAGTCTCCCCTGCCTGAGAAGCTTCCCGCTGTCCGCCACAAAGTCCCCTCCTGCGCTGTACAGCTCCCTGCGCACCTTGGCATCTCCGTTCAAAATCGCCTGTTCTTCCTGGGAAATTCCTGTGAGAATCTCCTTTAGTCTTATATCCATCTCATCCTGCCGCCCTTAATTTTTCTCAATCCAAATGGAACAAAAGTTTCAAATCTTTGCTCACCGGGCTGTTGTCCGGATTGGTCTCCATAATATCCGCCATAAAATCCCACCACTTCCGGTTGATGGCCGTGTCTGCCCCCTTGGACCACAGTTCCTCGTCCTCAATCTCAATATATCCGAAGAGAAAGATCGGAAGAGCACACGTCTGAACTCCAGTCACTCACACAAATCTCGTA
>CAJUMM010000050.1:0-15694 GCA_910586955.1 uncultured Lachnospiraceae bacterium
ACAATTACTGCATCAATATTCTGGATACCCCGGGGCATCAGGATTTCTCCGAGGATACTTACCGGACCTTGATGGCTGCGGATTCCGCCGTGATGGTGATTGACGGTTCCAAGGGCGTGGAGGCCCAGACCCGGAAGCTCTTCAAGGTGTGCGCCATGCGCCATATTCCCATTTTTACCTTTATCAATAAGATGGACCGGGAGGCCATGGATATCTTTGAGCTTCTGGATGATATTGAAAATGAGCTGGGAATTGCCACCTGTCCCGTGAACTGGCCCATAGGTTCCGGAAAGGAGTTTAAGGGGGTCTTTGACCGGAATACCAGAAAGGTCCTTCTGTTCTCCGATACGGAGAAGGGAACCAAAGAGGGAGAAGAGCTGGAGATATCCCTGGAGGATCCGGCTCTTGATGAGATTCTGGTTCCCGGGCAGCGGGAGAAGCTTTTGGAGGATATTGAGCTTCTGGACGGGGCCAGTGCGGAATTTGATCAGGCTGAGGTGAGCCGTGGGGAGCTGTCTCCTGTATTCTTCGGATCGGCCCTGACTAATTTCGGTGTGGAGACTTTTTTGCAGCATTTCTTAAAGATGACCACCTCCCCTCTGCCCCGGAAGGCGGAGAGCGGCGTCATTGATCCCATGGAGGAAGAATTTTCTGCCTTTGTGTTTAAGATTCAGGCCAATATGAACAAGGCTCACCGGGATCGGATCGCTTTTATGCGGATCTGTTCCGGGAAGTTTACTGCCGGCATGGAGGTAAATCACGTTCAGGGGAATAAGAAAATGCGCCTGTCCCAGCCCCAGCAGATGATGGCCCAGGATCGGAAGATGGTGGAGGAAGCCTATGCGGGGGATATCATCGGCGTGTTTGATCCGGGCATCTTTTCCATTGGGGATACCATCTGTATGCCGGGAAAGAAAATCCGCTACGAAGGAATTCCCACCTTTGCGCCGGAGCACTTTGCCAGAGTCCGCCAGATGGACACCATGAAGCGGAAGCAGTTTGTGAAGGGAATTGAGCAGATTGCCCAGGAGGGAGCTATCCAGATTTTCCAGGAATTCAACACAGGCATGGAGGAGATTATCGTAGGCGTGGTGGGAGTCCTCCAGTTTGACGTGCTGAAATACCGTCTGGAAAATGAATACAATGTGGATATTAAGCTGGAGCCTTTGCCTTACGAGCATATCCGCTGGATCGAGAACGAAGAGATTGACATGGGGAAACTGGTGGGAACCTCCGATATGAAGAAGATCAAGGATCTGAAAGGGAGGCCTTTGCTTATCTGGGCCAATGCCTGGAGCGTTGGCATGACTTTGGAGCGCAATCCGGGATTAGTGCTCTCGGAGTTTGGCAGATCTTAAGGAGAGAAATGCGGGCACCGATGGACTTGATTTTATCTACATCCTGTTTTAAAATAGATAGTACAGGGATTTGCAGAATCTTTGGTAGTAAAAAAGGAGGCGGCTATGTTAAAACGTATTTTGGTAGTGGATGACGATGAAATGAATTTGAAGAGAACCAAGATGATTCTGAGCAAATGCTACAGTGTGCTTCTTGCAGAATCCGGAGAGGAAGCTTTGAAGATACTGGACAGCGAAAAAGTAGATCTGATTCTTCTTGACATAGCGATGCCGAAGATGAACGGTATTGAAACCTTTGAGCATATCAAAAACCGTCCGGATGAGATTCCCGTGATTTTCCTGACGGCCTCCGGATATGAGGATGATGTGCTGAGCGCCATCAATCTGGGAGCGGTAAATTATCTGAAGAAACCGTTTTATCCCCAGGAACTCTTAAAACGGGTTGCAAAGGAGTTTACAAAGAAATGAGAGAGGAAGAGCAGACAAGTATTCATTTGCTGCTGGCCAGCATTGTCACGATATTTGGTATGATGCTGATTCTGATTACCATTGTTTTTTCCTGGGAGATGTGGATGGTTCCCATCATCCTGATAGGAAATACCCTGGTATGGATTTTACACATTGGCAGATTCGGTTCGGAAATCTTCTATGAGAGCCTGTGCGCAGGACTGCTGATGGTCGGATTTTTCTTCTTTGGTGTACATAGTGTCAGCCTGTATGATATTCCGGCTGTGGCCTGTATGATGATTCTTATATTTTCCATGTTTGATAAAAAGCGGCTGTTGTATATGATAGCCGCCTTATACGTGTTGGAGATTTTCTACCACATGACCATTCTGCATACCATCCATGAGGATATGGGAGCCCGGGAGATGATACGGCTGGGCCTTGGAGCCACTGTAGTGGCAGGTTCAGGGGCTATTGCAAGATACCGGATTAACAGAAGAAAGGGAGCCAGAAAACGGTATAACGCCGCATTTGCCCAGCTGGAGACGGCGGGAAGGCAGAATGCAGTCTTTCTGTCCAATGTATCCCATGAGCTGCGGACTCCTATCAATATGGTCCTTGGAATCAGCGAAGTGGTACTGGAGAAAGACATTTCCCCGGAAGTCCGGGAGGATATGCGGTCTATCCAGCTGGCAGGCAAGCGTCTCTCCAACCAAATTAATAACATGATGGATTATACGGAGATTGTGGAGGGAACCCTCACTGCCGCGAAGGAAGAGTATATGATCACGTCGGTGCTTAACGATGTGATTACCATGACAGCTATGCAGGGCAGCAGGCATCAGCTGGAAATGGTCTTTGATATGGATCCCAGGATTCCGGCGGTACTCATCGGGGATGCGGAGAAAATTTCCCATGTGCTGAAAATTCTTTTGGAAAATTCCATCAAGTTTACGGAAGAGGGCGGCATTAACATCTGCATGGAATACCGGAGGGAGAGCTATGGGATCAATCTGATTATTGATATCTACGATACCGGCATCGGCATGAGCAATTCCCAGCTTATGCAGATGTACGATGATTTCTACCAGGCGGATTCCGGAAGCAGCCGTTTCGCAGGGGGGCTGGGACTGGGGCTTCCCATTGCACGGGGCCTTTTAAATTCCATGGGCGGGTTTATTCATTTTGAAAGCGAGGGACAGCAGGGACTGCATGCCCACATTACCATTCCCCAGGGAGTAGCGGACGATTCGCCGGCTATGACGCTTTCTAATTCCGGCGAGCTGTGCATCGCCTGCTATTTCAGGCCGGAGAAATACAGCTGCGATGAGGTGCGGGGATATTACGATAAATTGATCCTGCATCTGGTGGAAGGACTGAATCTGGAGGGATACCAGGCCCACAATTTCGAAGGGCTGCTGAAGCTGCAGCGCAGCCATGCACTGACCCATGTGTTTATCTCCCAGGAAGAATACCAGGAGAACCGGGATTATTATCAGGAACTTTCCAATACCCTCCGGGTGGGCGTAATTGCGGAGAGGGATTTTGTCCTGGAGGAAGGCAGCAGCATGCTTGTGCTCCGCAAACCCTTTTTTGCCCTTTCTGTGGTGAATCTCCTTAATGGGGAACTGAGGGAAAATGTATTTGAAGAAGCCCAGGCTGCAGGCCGCAGGCCCTTCTCCTGTGTGGGAGTCCGGGTTCTGGCCGTTGACGACGAAGAGATGAATCTTTTGGTGGCCAAGGGAGTGCTGGGCAGTTATGGGATAGAAGTGGATACCTGCTTAAGCGGAAGGGAAGCGGTGGAGCGCATAAGAGAAACTTCCTACGACGTGGTTTTCCTGGATCATATGATGCCGGGCTTTGACGGGGTGGAGACCTTGAAGCGCATCCGTGAGATCAACAACGGCATGTACCAGGAGCTTCCGGTGATCGCTTTGACTGCCAATACCATCAGCGGCGCCAGGGAAATGTTCCGGAACGAAGGCTTTACGGAGTTTATACCGAAGCCCATTGAGCGTTCGGTTCTGGAGCGGGTGCTTCGCAGGGTGCTGCCCTCAAATTGTTTCCAGTACGGGACAGAGCTTCCGGAAGAAGAGGGTTCCGGGCGCTTTGCAGGGCTGTCTAAGGCGGGCATTCATGTAAAGATGGGGCTGGATTACTGCTGCGGGGAGGAGGATTTTTATCTGGAAATGCTCCGTATGTTCTTGGATCAGAGAGAGGAGAAACAGAAGGAAATCCACGCCTTGTATGAAGCCGCCAACTGGACGGATTATGCAATCAAAGTTCACGCCTTAAAAAGCACATCCCTGACCATCGGCGCAGAACGGTTATCCCAACAGGCCAAGGCCTTGGAGCAGGCGGGAAAGCAGGGGGATGAGGCATATATCCGGCAGAATCACGCCGGGCTTCTGGATATGTATGAAGATGTCTGTGAAGCCATCGCAGGATTAGAAATCGGAACGGAGGGCATTTAGGTGGTAAAAAAATGGTTTGAAATCATTTTTGATCATAGGATCAGCCTGCGGGAGCGCATGTTCCGCATAGTCACGGGCATCTGTATGCTGGCGCTGATATTTATCCTGCCTATGGGCAGAAGCATGTTTAATTTGCTGGTGCTGGCAGTGAGCCTGGCCGTTATGGCCCTGGTGGTGAGAATCAGCATTCAGAAGGAGTGCATTCATGCAGGGGCCACGTTTATCACGGTTCTGCTTCTTCTGCTTTTTCCCTTAAGCTTTTTCACGGCAGGAGGATTTTACAGCGGAATGCCGGAGTGGTTCGTTCTCTGCTTCGTGTATATCAGCATTACCCTGGAAGGAAGGCGCAAAGCGGTGTTTTTCCTGCTCTGTACGCTGGAGACGCTGCTCTGTTATTACCTTGCCTTTTATTACCCGCAGCTTGTGGCAAAGAATACCCAGGGAAACTCTTTCTTTGGATCCGCCACCTCCGTGATTATGGTAGGTGTCCTGACCAGCATTATGCTGATGTTTTTAAACAGGCTTTACGAGGAGGAAAATGAGCTCTCCAGGCAGCAGAAAAAGGAGATCGAGGAGCTGAACAAGGCGGAGAATCATTTTTTCTCCAGCATGAGCCATGAGATCCGCACACCCATCAATACCATTATCGGTTTGAACGAGATTATCCTGCGGGGAGACATTCCGGAGGACGTGGCGGAGAATGCGAGGAATATCCAGGGCGCCAGCAAGATGCTGCTTACCCTGATCAACGATATCCTGGATTTGTCCAAGATTAAGTCCGGGAAAATGGAGATCGTCAAAGTTTCCTATGAGACCGGAGCGCTTTTTTCGGAGATCGTCAATATGATCTGGATCAAAGCTCAGGAAAAGGGATTGGAATTCCGTCTTCATGTGGACCCGTCCCTTCCCAGTATGCTCTGCGGGGATGAGGTGCGCATTAAGCAGGTTTTGATTAATCTTTTGAATAATGCCGTAAAGTATACCAGTGAGGGCTCCATTACCCTTTCGGTCCGGTGCGAACATCTGGGACTGAACCGGGTGCGCGTCTGGTATTCCGTGGAGGATACGGGACTGGGCGTGAAGAAAGAAAATATTCCTTATATTTTTAATGCTTTTAAGAGGGTGGATGAGGAGAGAAACCGCCATATTGAGGGCACCGGCCTGGGCTTGAGCATTGTCCATCAGCTGGTGGAACTGATGGGCGGGGAGATCAGCGTCAACAGCGTGTATACCAAAGGTTCCACGTTTCTTGTGATGCTGGAACAGGATATTGTGGATGACAGGGAGCTTGGGGCCTTTACCTTGGCCTCCCGGGTGAATGTCCATGAAGGAGAGCAGTATCATCAGAGTTTTGAGGCTCCGGAAGCCCACATTCTTGTGGTGGATGACAATGAGATGAACCTGACAGTAGTTAGGAAGCTGCTCTCCGAGACGAAGGTTCAAATAGACACGGCCCTAAGCGGTGCAGAGTGCCTGCGGCTGACCCAGAATCAGCATTACGATGGGATTCTGATGGATCATCTGATGCCGGAGATGGACGGGATCCAGTGCTTCCATGCACTGCGGACGCAGCCGGGTGGATTGTGCCAGGAGGTTCCTGTCATTGCATTGACGGCCAATGCGGGAAGCGACAACCAGCTTCTCTACCGGAAAGAGGGGTTCAGCGGCTATCTGGCAAAGCCCGTCAGCGGTGCACTGCTTGAGGCGGCGGTTTTAAGCATTCTGCCAAGGGAACTGGTCCGGCTGAATGAGGAGGGCAGCCAGTCCGGAATTGGGAAAGATGTCCTGATCTTTGAACAGGCCCAGCGTCTTTCCCTGATGGTCACTACAGACAGCGTCTGTGATCTTCCGGAATCCCTGAGAAAAGAGTTCGGTATCGCAGTGTGCCCCTACTATGTCTGCACGGAGCGGGGACGGTTTCTGGATGAAGTGGAGCTGAAGGCAGATGAACTTCTGCTGCGCATTGCAGAGGGGGAGAACGGCTATTCCCAGGCTCCGGAAGTGGAGGATTACGAACGGTTTTTTGCCCAGAGGCTTACAGAGGCCCAGAATGTGATTCATATTACTATGGCAAAGCATACAAGCCAGGGGTATTACAATGCCCTGGAGGCGGCAAAATCCTTTGAAAATGTTACGGTTCTGGATTCCGGTCATCTTTCCAGCAGTATGGGACTGGTGGTGCTGTATGCCGCTTCCATGGCGGAGAACCATGCTTCGAGACAGGAAATCGTGAAAACCGTAAAAAAGCTGAGACGCTATATTTCCTCCGCATTTATCATTGACAGCACCCATATGATGTGCCAGTCAGGAAGGATCTCCAAGAGGATCCAGATTCTCTGCGATGCCCTGCTGCTCCATCCGGTGATTGTCCTGCGCAAAAGCAGGATGGTTGTAGGCAGTATGGAGCTGGGTGATTTCCCCCATGTGGCGAAGCGTTATGTCCGCAAGGTGTTTCTGGATGTAAAAAATATTGATCGGCGTATTCTGTTTATTACCTATGCCGGAATGGATGAGAAAAGCCTTCAGTACATCCAGGATTTGGTGCGGCAGTACTGTCCCTTTGAGCGGGTGTACCTGCAGAAAGCTTCCTCTGCCGTGGCCTGCAACTGCGGTCCCAGGTCTTTCGGCCTGCTGTTTATGAAGAAGAATGATGCGGTAATCTCTTTTTCCGAGGCATCCAAAGAAGAGGCTTCGAATTGACACAAAAGGGCGCAAACAGGTATAATAATATTGCAGTGGTATTTTTCTGAAACTGCCAATGTGAAGCGATAGAGGGTAATGGTATGAAGAAGGAGCGGAGCAGAGGCGGAAAGGACAAAGGGTTTCCTTTGCTGCTTTCTATAATCTTGGTTTTTTGTGTCCTGGCAGTAATTGTATTTTCGGTGGCAAAAAAACTTTCCAGCGAAATGTCTGCGTCAGCCATTCAGAATCTCAGCGAGAGTCTGGATTTGATACAGTCTACCATTGAAGCCATTATAAATAAAGATGCGGAATTTCAAAAGATTATGGCCCAGGAGATTGCAGCAAGCAGGGATCCGGAGGAATATGTCCGGGAATATGAGAAAAACCATACTATGGTAAAAATTTCCTTCCTAGGGCAGGGGGAGACGGAGGGGATTTCCAGTACCGGGGAAGTGTTTACGGAGGAGGAACTGGATTTTTCCTTGGGAGGAACCGTGGAGGGCCTTCCTTTTTCCCAGTCTTATCTGAATTATATGGGAACCTGGGCTTATTCCATGAAATGTCCGGTAGAGAAAGACGGGCGGGAAATTGGCGCTCTATATGTGGAGTATGTGTATGATTCTTTGGATAAATCCCTTCCGGACGGCTTTTATAACAAAAAGGCCATGCTTTACATCATGGATGCCAAGAGCCAGAGGCTGGTGCTGAAACCCAAGGGAATGGGAGAGCGGAGTGCAGGCCACCTGGATTTGGAAGATTTTTATAGGGCCAATAACATTGTGGACCCGGATTTGAGGGGGGAAGTTTCCAGGTGCCTGGAGGATGGAGACAATATTTTATTTTATCATGATATCCGGGGGAAGAGTGCGCTGAACTATATGTGGTCCGTAAACGGAGGCACGATTTACCTTATCGGTTATGTGCCTGTGGAAGCCATCCAGCAGGAAGGAAGGACCGTCAATCAGAATATCCTGATTGTGGTGGCTGTGATGCTGATTGCGTTTCTTCTGTGCTTCCTTCTGTACTCTTTTTACCAGAGGCAGCAGAACCGGCTCTGGAAGGAGAGGGAGGCTGAACGTGAGATCCACAACCGGCAGCTGGCAGAGGCCCTGCAGGCAGCACAGATTGCCAGCAATTCTAAGACCATGTTTCTCTCCAATATGTCCCATGACATCCGCACGCCCATGAATGCGGTGCTGGGATTTACCACCCTACTCTCCAGGGATGCGGAAAATCCGGTGAAAGTAAGGGAGTATACAAAGAAAATAATGGCTTCCGGCCAGCATCTTTTGAGCCTGATCAATGATATTCTGGACGTGTCCAAGATCGAGAGCGGGAAAGTGGTGCTGAATTTTGAAGAGTTTGCTTTAAGTGATCTGGTGGCTTCCGTAGATGCCATTATCCGTCCTATGGCACAGGCAAAGAAGCAGGGGTTCCATGTGGATGTGACCGGAATCAAGCACGAATATCTCATGGGAGACGAGACCCGGGTAAATCAGATTCTGATTAATCTTCTTTCCAATGCGGTGAAGTATACCCAGGAGGGAGGAGATATCTGGTTCCGCATTGTGGGTCTTAAGCAGCGATCCGGCCAGTATGAACGTGTCCGGATTGAGGTAGAAGACAATGGATACGGAATGACGCCGGAATATCTGGAAACCATCTTTGATGCTTTTACCAGGGCAGAGAACAGTACCACCAATAAAGTCCAGGGCACGGGCCTTGGCATGGCGATTACGAAAAATATAGTAGAACTTATGGGTGGAACCATAGAGGTTTCCAGTGAGGTGGACAAAGGGAGCCTGTTCCGGGTAGAACTGGAATTTAGGATTCCGGAAGGCCAGACAGATAGGCAGTTTTGGGAGAATAACGGAATTGCCCGGATTCTGGCGGTGGATAAGGATCCGGAGGTCCGCGACAGCATTCAGATCTTGATGAAAGATACGGGGGTTGTGGTGGACACGGCTTCCGGTGTGGAAGAAGCCCTGGGAAGGATACGGGAAGGCAGGAATGCCGGGTATCAGATGATCCTGCTGGATTGGGAAATTCCGGTTTTGGGCAGAGCCGCAGCCGTGGAGCAGATACGGGAAGCTCTTTCCTGCAGGGTTCCGGTTTTGTTCCTGGTCTCCTCCGATGAGGAAGGAACGGAAACCATTTTGGAACTGGAACAAGTGGGATTTCTTGGAAAACCCTTTTTTGCGTCCTCTCTGAAAGAGAAGATTCTGGAGATGCAGAAAGGACAGGGAGGAGAAGAGGCGCCGGATTGGGAAAAGGGGGAGACACTGGAAGGACTGCATTTTCTGGCAGCAGAAGATAATGAGATCAATGGGGAGATTCTGGCGGAGCTCTTGGAGATAGAAGGGGCGGATTGCGAGATTGTGGAAAACGGGCAGCTGGCGGTAGAGCGTTTTGAAAAGGCCCTAGAAGGAGAGTTTGACGCTATTCTGATGGATGTCCAGATGCCGGTGATGAACGGATACGATGCCACGAGGGCTATCCGGGCACTTTCCCGCAGGGACGCCGCAAAGATTCCCATAATTGCCATGACTGCCAATGCTTTTGCGGAAGACGAGAAAGAGGCTCTGGATGCAGGCATGAATGTCCATGTGGCAAAGCCTATTGATGTGGAGCTTTTGAAAAAAGCCATAAGACAGTGTATCAAAGAAAGGGATCAGTCGTGAGAGAGATAGGAAAGAAAAGAATGAAAAAACTGACTGCAGTTTGCCTGGCGGCCATGATCTTGCCTATAGCGGCTTCTTGTGGAAGCAGGGAGGACCCGGGGAAAAATCTCTTGAAATCTGAGGAAGAAGAGAGACGGACAGTGAATCTGTTCGGGCCCATGGAGAAATCTTCCCCAGATGCTGAAAATGTTGCAAGAAATGCCTTTGACACAACGATTATGATGGCTGAGGAACAGCTGAATGTGAAAGTGGAATACCGGACCTATACGGCAGAGAATTATCAGGAGAAAACTTACGATGAGGTGCTTATTGACAGGGTCAACAATCACATGGATGACTTGTATCTTCTGAATCCGGACACCATCCAGCTTCTGGGATCGGAAGGGAAACTGGAGGATTTATCGGGGCTGGAATGTGCGGAGAATTTAAGAGAAGTAGTAAAAGCGGCCAATACGGTAGACGGGAAGCTGGCAGCGGTTCCCCAGGAGGTGGTAGCCTATGGCCTGTTTGTGAACAATGATATGTTTGAACAATATCATTTGGAGCTCCCCGGGACGCCGGAAGAGCTGCTGGAGTGCTGCCGGGTATTCCAGGAAAACGGGATTGAGACACCCATCGGCGCCAACCGCTGGTGGCTGGAAAATTTTGTGTTTGCCCAGGCTTATGCGGATCTGTATAACGGAGGCAATACGGAGGCGGAGATAGAGGCCCTGAACTGCGGGGAGAGCAAATACAGCGATTATATGCGTCCTGGTTTTGAATTTCTGCAGAAACTCATCGACTGCGGTTATATAGATGCGGAGGCGGCTTATAAGAGCGAAGCTATTGAGGGGGAGGGTCCGGATTTCCTGGCCCAAAAGACGCCGATTGTAATGGCCTACTGGGGAGCGGCCAACACGGATACAGCCTACGGAAACCCGGATTTTGAACTGAAGGTGATTGGGTTTCCCAGCAGCCGGGGGCCTATGCCTGTGGTATCTATGACAGGCTACGGCATCGGCGCAGATGCGGAACATCTGGAGGATGCCATGGATGTTCTGGAGGTGATTCTGTCCGATGAAGCGCTTAAGCTTTATACAGAGACAAATAAGGTAATTTCTCCCTCTAAGAATGTGGAAGTAGACTGCATTCCCGCCCTGAAGCCTTTGAATGACCGGATTCAGGAGAACGCATACGTCCTTGGATCCAATGCGGGCATGAAGGTGGAGCAGTGGGGAAATACCTGTTTGATTGTCCGGGAGCTTCTGAATGGGGCCACCGTAGACGAATGTATGGAAGAATTTGACAGGCTGCAGGAGGAGGCCTTAAGTCAATAAAAATAAAAGAAAGAGAGAGAAAAAATGAGAATTGCGGTTACTTACGAAAACGGAGAGGTGTTCCAGCATTTCGGACACACAGAACAGTTTAAGATTTACGATGTGGAAGAGGGAGCCGTGGTGAAGGAGCAGGTGGCGGACACCAATGGCCAGGGACACGGGGCCCTTGCGGGATTTCTTACCGGTCTTAAGGTGGATATCCTGATCTGCGGAGGCATTGGCGGGGGCGCCCAGCAAGCACTGGCCGGGGCAGGAATCCGGCTGTTCGGGGGTGTTTCCGGAAGTGCCGATGAGGCGGTCCGGGCTTATCTGGATGGAAAGCTTGACTACAATCCCCAGGTGCACTGTGATCACCATGGCCATGAGCAGGGACACTCCTGCGGGGAGCATACCTGTGGAGGAGAACATCCTCATTGTTAAAAGATATTCATGAATACGGGGAGTGGGATGTATGGCAAATATGCTGGATTATCTTGCCTGGCGGGGAGATCTGAGCCTGGAAGAGGCAAAGATCGGTCCGGTGGACGCCTTGATTCTGTCGGAACTGTCATACCTTCATTTTGACAGGCTGATACCGGAAAATCCCAGGGAAGCCCTGTCTATCCGGGAGCTGTCCCAGACATTTCTGGAGCTTCCAAAGGACGTGCAGAAGAAGCGTGTGCGCAGTACGAAAGATCTGGAACTTCTGGAGCTTCTGGGAAAGAGCGGCCGCTTTGGACCCCTGGGGATAACAGCGGCCCGGGAGCTGTCCGATGAGGAGCGGGAAATCCAGTTTGCAGCCATTACGGTACTTTTGGGAAAGGGTTCCGCCTTTGCCGCCTTCCGGGGGACGGACAATACCCTGGTGGGCTGGAAAGAGGACTTTAATTTAAGCTTTTTAGATACCGTTCCCGGCCAGTGGGCGGCCAGGGATTACCTGGAGGAAACCGCCAGGCAGTGTCCGGGAGTGCTCTACGCAGGCGGACATTCCAAAGGCGGAAACTTGGCCGTCTTTGCCGCTGCCGGGTGCAGTCCGGGAGTGCAGGGCCGTATCCGGGCCGTGTACAACAACGACGGTCCCGGATTTAGCGGGGCCGTCCTGGAACAGCCGGGGTATCAGGCAGTACTTGGACGGATTCATACCTTTGTGCCCCAGTCTTCCGTGGTGGGCATGCTGCTGGAGCATGAGGAACCCTATACGGTAGTGCAAAGCAATCAGGCGGGCCTTATGCAGCATGAGCCCTACTCCTGGGAAGTCCTGGGCTCTGATTTCGTCCGGCTTGGGCAGATTACAGAGGGAAGCCGCATGGTGGATCAGACCATCAAGTCCTGGCTTTCGGAACTGAGCCGCCAGGAGCGGGAGACTTTTGTGGAGGCTTTGTTTGAGATTCTGGAGGAGGCGGATATCCGGCATTTGAGTGAGGCTGCCAAACCGAAAAATCTCTATACGATTTTGCAGAAGCTGGGCCGGGAGGATGACAAGACCCGCCTGATGATTGCCCGGGTTCTCTCTCAGCTCGTGTGGGCGGCGGCCCAGACTCTCTGGGAAAGGGATACGGAGGATGTGCAGGAATGAAAGACAATATCTTCTTAATCGGCTTTATGGGAGCCGGAAAAAGTACCGTTGCAGAGTGCCTGCATAAGTGCTGCGGCAGGGAGATCCTGGAAATGGATCAGGTGATTGAAGGCCGGGAGGGAATGGAGATCTCCCGGATCTTTGAGATACATGGGGAGGAATATTTCCGGAGGCTGGAGACGGAGCTTTTGCTGGAGCTTCAAGAGAGAGAAAATCTGGTGGTTTCCTGCGGAGGCGGGGCCCCTCTTAGGAGCTGTAATGTGGAGGCTATGAAAAAGAGCGGGCAGGTGGTGTTTCTGACGGCTCTGCCCCAGACGGTTCTGGAACGGGTCCGGGACAGCCACGATAGGCCGGTGATTGAGCAGAATAAAAACGTAGATTTTATTGCAGGCCTTATGGAAAAGCGCCGGGAGAAATATGAGGCGGCTGCAGATGTAACGGTAGCCACGGATGCACGGACGCCGGAAGACATATGCGGTGAGATTCTGGAGAAAATCAAAAAATTCCAAAATTAGGTATGGACATTTGTGCTTCTTATGGAGTATGATAAAAAAGGTGTCGAAAACCGGAGAGATAACAGGGAGGGCCTTTGGCCATCCTGGGATCGGGAGGATGGAATTTGAGAAAGAAATCGCATATTTCACTGGCAAAGTATATTGTTGAGGATGTAAAGGTGCCGGAGCTGGAAGCACACCGGAAGGCCTTTTATCTGGGAAGCATTCTTCCCGACTGCAAGCCTTCTTTTCTTACACAGCGGCATGAGTTTGACAGGACTTTTGATATGGTGAAGGAGCGGATCTGTGACCTGTCCAAAGACAGGGAGCTGGTGCACCGGAATGCCCGGGCGTATATGCGCCATCTGGGGGAGGTGATTCACTACATTGCCGATTATTTTACTTTTCCCCACAATGAGACTTATGACGGAAGTTTGAAGGATCACTGTTACTATGAGAAGGATCTGAAGTTCCGGCTTCGGGAGTATGTGAGGAGCGGAAGGATTTTCCAGGAGCAGACGGAGAGTGATCGGCTGAAAACTCCGGAAGCTATCGCATCTTTCATTCAGGCTATGCACCGGGAGTATGTGAGCCGGAAGCGCAATGTGGAGGAGGACTGCCGTTATATTGTCCGGGTGTGCCTGCAGGTGGTGCAGGCGATTCTGCATCTGATTGGTGTGGATGTACAGCCGCAGCTCTGCGTGGAGTAGAAACCGAAAATAGAAAAGAGAAATAAAGAATGCCCCCGGACCGGGAATTTCCCAGATCCGGGGGCAGTTTTTATGCTTGCTATTTCAGAAGGGCGGAGGGCACATACCCCTCCAGCTGGTTTCCGTTCTGGGTAAAGGCGATTTTGGTCCACTTTTGACCGTCCTCTCCGGTGACTTCTTTTAGAATTGTCACTTTGGTGCCGTTCTCTAAGGTGGCCCGGATATCCCCGTAGGGGGAAGCGATGCTGCGTACCTTGGCTACGGCCTTGGAGGAGCTGGAGCCGGAACTTCCGGAAGAGCCGGAGGAACCGGAAGAGGTGCTTCCCACATTCAGCAGATCGGAACGGATATAGCCTTCCAGAGCCTGTCCCTGGTGGGTATAGGAAATTTTATACCATTTCCATCCGTCGTCCCCGCTTTTTTCCAGGAGAATTTTTACCTGGGTCCCCTGGGGCAGCTTGGAGCGGATATCCCCGTTGGTGGAGGCGATGGAGCGGATGTTGGCTACGGCCGGTTTTACGGTGGCCGGTGTCTGGGCAATGCCGGAGGATGAACTGCCGGAAGTTCCCGTGGTTCCTTCCGAAAGCAGATCCGAGCGCACATAGCCATTTAGCTGGTACCCGTTGTCTGTGTAGGAGACTTTGTACCAGGTCATTCCGTCGTCCCCGGTTTTGGAGGAGATGAGAGATACCTGGGTGCCTTTTCCCAGCCGGGAACGGATATCCCCGTTGGTGGAGGCAATGGAGCGCACCCGCACCCCGTCGGTGTTGATATACCGGGTTCCGGACACATCCGTGGCATTAGAGCCGGAAGCGGTTCCTCCCGGATTGGTTTCACTTAGAAGATCTCCCCGCATATAGCCCTCCAGGGAGGAACCGTTCTGTTTATAGGAAACCTTGTACCAGGTTAAGCCGTCGTCCGGGCCTGTTTTGGAGGAGAGGATGGTGACGGAAGTTCCCTTTTCCAGCCGGGAGCGGATATCTCCTTTGGTGGAAGCAATGGAACGGACCAGGGCCACAGCCGGTTTCACATACCGGGAGCCTCCCGAAGATCCGCCGGAAGAAGTGGTATTGGAAACGTTTCCGGCTACATTTACCAGGTCTGCCCGCACATAGCCCTCCTTAGCGTCTCCGCCGTAAGCGAAATATACGTCATACCATTTCATACCGTCATCTCCGGTAGTCTCGTTGATGATATTTACCTTTGTCCCCTGGGTCAGCTTGCACACGATGGAAGAGCTGGTAGAAGGGGAGGAGCGCACATTCAGAATGGGATTTTTCACCGTTCCGGTAGTGCGGGCCGCCTGGGAGGGAATACCGGCTCCCAGGAAAAGGGAAAGAACCAGCAAGAGGGAGAGTGCAAAGGCTCCCCTTCTGCGGATAATTGTCTTCATAATAATACCCCCGTTTCCTTGCATTTTCTACAAAATCGGACAAAATATCAATGTTAGTATACGTCCGATTGTCAGAAAATGCAAGGAAACAGGGGAAATCTTAAGAAAAAATTATGTTAACAAGGTTAGTCCGGAGATATCGGAGTCAATCACCAGGGAATAGTTGGTATAGTAAACTACAAAACCAGGCTTGGCACCTCCGGGTTTTTTAACATGCTTTTTTTCTACATAGTCTATTTCCACTTTCTCATTGCCCCGGTTTTTGGAATAGTAGGCAGCCAGGCGGCCGGCTTCTTCAAAGGCCCGGTCCGGAATTTCTTTGCCCTCGCTTTTCAGGATTACGTGGGAGCCGGCGGTGCCCTTGGCATGGAACCACCAGTCATTGCCGGAGGCGGATTTAAAGGTCAGCTCGTCGTTCTGGAAGTTGTTTTTGCCCACGTAGATGTGGAAACCGTCGCTGGACAGATAGTGGAAGGGGCGGGAGGTGATCCGGGGTTTCTTATCGCCGGAGCGCCGCCTGCGGATATAGCCGGACTCCATCAGTTCTTCCTTGATCTGTACCAGATCCTCCTCGGAGAGGGCAA
>CAJUMM010000050.1:15704-20066 GCA_910586955.1 uncultured Lachnospiraceae bacterium
GGATCTCGCTTTCCGTTTCTTTCAGCAGCTCGGTGACGGCCTCGAAGGTCCTTTTCAGCTTTCCGTATTTGTCAAAATACCGTTTGGCATTTTCCTGGGGGGTGAGGGCCGGGTCCAGAGGAACGGTGACGGGTTCCCCGGTGTAATAATTTACGGTTTCCAAGGAGCGGGCCCCCTCCTCCAGCTGATAGCCGTAGGTGTGGAGAAGTTCCCCGTAAATCTTATATTTTTCCCGTTTCCCGGTGTCCTGTAGCTGCCGCAGCTGGAGCGCGTATTTTTTGCGGCTGCGGTCCAGGGCCGTCTGTACAATCCTGCGGAGATCCGAAGATTTCTGCCGGATCCGGGTGATTATGTTTTTAGAAGCGTAGTAGGTTTCCAGAAGGCAGGAGATGCCGTCGAAGGTCCGGGATTCCAAATCCTCGTACATGGTCAGGGGCAGAGGGGAAAATTCTACAGGTTCTTTGCCCCGGTACCAGATCCGGGGAGTGAAGCATCCCCCACGGATATCCTCGATCATGCGCATGAGCTGATGGCCCAGCACGGTGCGTTCCGGTTCCTCCAAGGCTGCAGCCGGGCGTCCTGCTTCCAGGCCGCAGCGGTGGCACAGTTCCTCCGCCATCACAGGGGAAAAGCCGGTAAGTGTGGTGTACAGGGCTTTGGCAAGGGGAAGAGGCTTGGTGCAGAGGGCAGCCGTCATTTCCTCCTGAGAGGCACTTAAGGGATCCAGCTTTTCCTGGGTGGCCGGGATGAAGTAAGTGCGCCCGGGAAGCACTTCCCGCACGGAACTGACCAGGGAGGACACGTGCTTGATGCTGTCCAGGATGACATCGTCTTCCCGGCAGAATATGAGATTGCTGTGTTTGCCCATAAGCTCCACAATGAGAAATTTCCGGCACAGATCCCCTAATTCGTTGAGGTGTTCGATTTCGAAGCGGAGGACCCGCTCCAGGGAAGGCTGGGTAATGCTTAAGATTTTCCCGCCATTTAGATGCTTGCGCAGAAGCATACAGAAACCCGGGGCCGTCATGGGGCTGGGCTTGTTGGTTTCCGTCAGATAGAGCAGGGGCAGGCTGGCCGAGGCGGAGATGAGAAGCCGGTACTGTTTCTTTTCGTTTTTTATGGTCAGCAGAAGCTCGTCCGCCTCCGGCTGGGCGATCTTGGAGATGCGCCCGCCAGTTAAGGTGTCTGAAAGCTCTTTCCTAAGGGCTGCGGTAGTGATTCCGTCGAATGCCATGGTGGTTCTCCTTCATTTTAATTCTGTATCAAGTATAACATATAATGTGGAAAAGAGGAAGGCGTCTTCCCTGAATGGCATCTGCACCAAATAAAATTCCCTGGTGTAAAAATTGGTTTTTAGTCAGAAGGTATTATAGTATAATAGTTCTAGAAGGGATAGATTTTCTTTGGCAAATGAAGTGGGAAAGGAGCGGACAGGCTTGCAGGAGAAAAAGAAACTGCCCGTGGGCATTGAAAGTTTTGAAAAAGTCCGTACAGAAGAGTTTTACTATGTAGATAAAACAGGGATTTTAAAAGAACTATTAAGGAATTGGGGAGAAGTGAATCTCTTTACCCGTCCCAGAAGATTTGGAAAATCCTTGAATATGAGCATGCTGAAAACTTTCTTTTCCTATGATTGTGACAGCAGCCTTTTTGAAGGGCTTCTAATTGCAGAGGAGAAGGAGCTTTGTGAGAGATATATGGGAAGATTTCCTGTAATCTCGATTACTTTGAAGGATATTGACGCCAGGGATTATGAAGGGGCAAAGGCAGCGTTGCGCACGATTGTGGGCCGGGAGGCTTTGCGGTTTTCGTTTTTGTCGGAGAGTGGGAAGCTTACGGAGGAAGAGAAGGCCCGGTACGCACAGCTGATAAAAAATGATACCAGCGGCCGGCAGATATTTTCCATGCCGGAAGAGATGCTGAAGGATGCTTTGCGGACATTGTCCGAACTGCTCTGCAAGCATTATGGACAAAGGGTGGTTCTGCTTATTGATGAGTATGATGTTCCTTTAGATAAAGCTCATAGTTCGGGATATTATGACGAAATGATGGATCTGCTCCGAAATTTTATGAGCCGGGCCTTAAAGGGCAATGAAAGCATCTTTTTTTCTGTGCTCACAGGGTGCCTCCGGATAGCAAAGGAGAGTGTTTTTACAGGACTTAATAATTTTAAAATATATTCGGTTTCAGATGCCCGTTTTGATGAATATTTCGGATTTACGGAAGTGGAAGTAAACGCTATGCTGGCCTATTACGGTTTAGAGAAATGCCAAACTGTCATAAAAGAATGGTATGACGGCTACCGCATTGGCAATGCGAATGTGTACTGTCCCTGGGATGTGATCAACTATGTGGATCTTCTTCGGGCTGATCCGGACGCAGCTCCGAAAGCCTTTTGGATCAATACCAGCGGCAATGATATTATCCGCAGGTTTCTTGGCATGGCAAAGCAGAGTACAAGACGTGAGATTGAAAGGCTTATTCAAGGGGAAAGCGTGTCAAAAAAAATCCGGGAAGAACTGACTTACCGGGAACTGTACCAGAATCTTGATAATCTCTGGAGCGTGCTTTTTACCACGGGTTATCTCACCCAGAGAGGAAAAGCCGAAGGAGAGTTCGTTCCTCTGGCTATTCCCAATTTGGAGATACGCAAGATTTTTGTAGAACAAATAAAGGAATGGTTCCGGGATGAGGTGGAAAAGGATGCCCCGAAACTGGATGCCTTCTGCGAAGCCTTTATACAGGCAGACACGCCTTCTATAGAGCAGTATTTCAGCGCCTATCTGCAGAAAATCTTCAGTATTCGCGATACGGCTGTGAGGAAAGAAAAAAAGGAAAATTTTTATCACGGCATTCTTCTGGGTCTTCTGAGCCATAGAGGAGATTGGGACGTTATATCCAATGGAGAGTCCGGGGACGGCTATAGTGATATTCTTGTGGAGTTTGAGAATGAGGGTATCGGAATAGTGATAGAGCTGAAGTATTCGGAAAGTGATGACATGGAAGCTGCCTGTCGGGAAGCATTGGAGCAGATTGACAAGAAGAATTATGAAGCCTGTCTTCTAGAAGACGGGATGGATACCATTCTCCGGTACGGGATTGCATGCAGGAAAAAGAAGTGCCGGGCGGCAGTTGTTTCCGGATGATTTCTCACAAAATTGGAAGCACAATCCATGGTGCATATCCGGGAACGCTTTGAACCGGACGCCCTGGGTATCCGGCAGTATAACGAAAAATACCGGGTATACGCTCAAATTTACCACACATTAAAAAAACTTCATGATGCCATGTGATTCCGGGATTGGCTTTGATAGTAATCCATAAGGAAGCAGAGGGCGGACAGGGCCAGTGCCAGAATGATTTTCAGGGCGCCTTGTCCGCTTTCGTTTTGCCCGGTAAAGTGGGTAACGATCAGAGAGACTCCCAGGGACAGAAAGGCTGCGATAAGAAAAAACATTCCGAAAGCCCGGTATTTCCGGCTGTAGTATCTGGAAAATACGCCGTAGATGCACCACAGGCTGGCCAGGGAAACCAAAGAAACGCAGGAACCCAGGCGCAGGAGCAGGGGAGCTTTCAAAAGCCAGCTTAAGAGGGCCAGGTAGGGAATGAGGAAAATGCTCAAAATGCTAAGAGATTTTAAAATGGGACGTTTCCAGGCGGCCAGGAAGGGGAGCAGTAAAGTCCAGGCCAGAACCAGGGAAGCAAAGACCGTGAGGGACCAGGTGAAAGTCCGGGAAGTAAAGTAGTCGCAGACAAGGCAGGTCATAAGGGACAGCAAAAAGAGGGCGGATACGCCCAAAAGAAGCCTTAGTTTCATCTGGGGATTCATCCGGCAGGCTTTCGGGGAATCCTCCCGGAGATGAAAAGCCCGGATGCGCAGTCCTTCCGGAAGGGGCTTTGCTTCCTCAGGTTCTTCCGCCCCATCGAAAGTCCGCCGGGCGTTTAGCAGTTCTTCCACAGATACTCCCAGAATGTCGGCCAAGGGAAGGAGAAGGGAGATATCCGGACAGCTTGCGCCCCGCTCCCATTTGGAGACGGCCTTGTCCGTGACCCCAAGGGCATTGGCCAGTTCTTTTTGTGTGAGGCCCCTGGCTTTTCGCATTTCCAAGATAAAGTCTCCCATATGTCTGCCGGATCCGGGTGCTGTCGTTGGCTGCATATCTAATCGCCCTCCTTTTTATCTGTCTTTAGTATAACCGTTTCCGGGCGGGATGGCAACCGATTTGCGGTAGAAGCGGCAGGTCTACCGGTGGTTTACAGGGAGGTAAAGTCCGTTCACTTTGCCTCTTTTTTTCAAAAATTGCCTGCTCTCCGAGATCGGAAGAGCACACGTCTGAACTCCAGTCACGCACACAAATCTCG
>CAJUMM010000051.1 GCA_910586955.1 uncultured Lachnospiraceae bacterium
CTGGGGTATTTCCTGTCCCAGCCCATGGAGCTTTTGAAGATTCTGGCCAATACCCTCAGTGATAAGACTTCCTTTTACCTGGAGTCCCTGGTGGGACAGAAGATGGGCTGGGTGGAGATTGAGATTGCGGAGCTGATTCCCATGCTGTTCCTGCTTCTTCTGGTTCTCTCGGTTTTTAAGACCCGGGAGGAGCCCTTGTATGTGAAGACCTGGCAGAAGTGCTGGATATCCCTGGTCTGTCTGGCCTGCACGGGGATTATCCTGGCGGGAATGCTCCTGACCTGGACGCCTAAGGATCACATTTCCATTGAGGGCGTACAGGGACGCTACTTTATTCCCTTTATGCCGGCCCTGTTCCTGGTTGGGCGGAACGCCCGTCTCATGTACGAAAAGCCTGTGGAGCGGGGACTGATGTATGCGGGGTTTGTGGGGCAGCTGTTGACGGTGATGTATCTGATCAAAGCGGTGCTGGTGCTTTAGGAGAATCATAAAATGAACAAGAAACGGATTGCGATCAATATGACGGCCCAGCTCCTTGCCTTTGCCGTAAATATGCTGCTGGGCTTCGTCCTGCTTCCTGTGATTGACCGCATGATTCCCAATGCCTACGGGTTTACGGATATTGCGAACAAATTTGTACAGGCGGCCCAGATTGTGGTTTCGGCTTTAAATACCATGGCAAGCCGCTTTATCACCGTACACATTCACCGGGGAGACCGGAAGGAGGCCAATGAATACTTTTCTTCCGTCTTTTACGCCAATGTGCTGATGGCTCTGGTGTTTCTGGTTCCGGCTCTCTTTGTAGTGGTGTATCTGGGCCGTATTTTCCAGGTTCCGGCCCAGGCAAGCCTGCCGGACGTACAGATGCTCTTCTTCTTTACCTTTCTTAATTTCCTGATCAGCATCACCACCTCCGTCTTCGGCATCGCCCCCTACAGCAAGGATCGGCTGGAACTGACCTCCGTTGCTACGATCCTGGGGGAAGTGATACGGCTGGCCTTTCTTCTGGCGGCTTACTGCTTTTTCCGTCCTTATCTCTGGTATGTGGGCTGTGCCTCTGTGGCGTCCACTGCCATTCAGGCGGGGGTAAATCTGTATTTTACCAGGAAGCTTCTGCCGGAAATGAAAGTGAAGCGGAAGAATTTCCGCTGGGCCAAGGTAAAAGAGCTGGTGTCTCTGGGAGCCTGGAATTCCGTAACCAGGCTTGGGCAGCTTCTCCTGGACGGCCTGAATACGTCCATCGCTAATATTATGATCAGTGCGGCGGCCATGACCACCATCTCCGTTTCTACCCAGGTGACTACGGTGATCAATACCCTTATGGGGACCATTGCCGGAGTCTTCAATCCTCAGATGATTATCGCCTATGCCAAAGAGGATAAAAGGCAGCTTCTGGATATTATTTCCAGTGCGGATCGGATTATGATATTTATTATCAGTATTCCCATTGCCTTTGTAACCGTCTTTGGTAAAGCCTTCTTCCGCCTCTGGATTGGAGGTACCCAGGATCCGGAGGTTCTGTATATCCTGGCTATGCTGAGCATGGGGACACTCTTTGTCAGTGCCAGCATCCAGGTATTGTACCATGTATTTTTGATTACGAAACGGGTAAAGCTCAATTCTGTAGTGATACTTTTAAGCGGAATCCTTACTACGGCTACGGTATTTTTTCTGCTGGAGCGCACGGAAC
This sequence comes from uncultured Lachnospiraceae bacterium, assembly GCA_910586955.1. Lineage (GTDB taxonomy): Bacteria > Bacillota > Clostridia > Lachnospirales > Lachnospiraceae > Laedolimicola. The sequence goes on from CAJUMM010000051.1 coordinate 1,691, forward strand.
TGGGGGTTTACGCTATTGCCGGTTCCAGCGCCGTCTACGGGATTATACGGAACCTTATTTTTACCCCCATCTATGCGGCCCGCTGTCTTCAGGTGAAATGGTATACCTTCTACGGGGATATTCTGCTGGGGCTGGTTTCCATCGGGGCCGTATGCCTGGCAGCCCTGCCTTTTTCGCTTTTCCTTGAGATTGACAGCTGGTTTGCGCTTCTGGGTGCAGGTGCAGGTGCAGGGGTTCTGGCCCTGGTGGTAAATTTCTTTGTTGTCCTGGGAAGGAGAGAGCGGCAGATGGTTTTGGAACAGGTTAAGAACAGGCTTCACCGCTAGGGGAAGCCGGACAGGGAGGACCCTTTGATCAGTGTAATTGTACCGGTCTATAAAAGTGAAGAGACGCTCCCCCGGTGTGTGGAGTCTCTTAGAAAGCAGACGGAAAGGGATATAGAGATTCTTCTGGTGGAGGACGGTTCCCCGGACGGATGTCCGGAGCTCTGTGACAGGCTTGCGGGGGAAGATCCCCGGATCCGGGTGATCCACAAGGAGAACGGCGGCGTCTCTTCTGCCCGGAATGCAGGAATCAGGGAGGCCCGGGGAGAATATCTCTTATTTGTGGACAGTGATGACTTTGTGGAGGAGCAAATGGCGGAGAGGCTTCTGGGGGCCATGGGATCCGGGGATTTGGCTGTCTGCGGTTTCCACCATCATTATGTGGGAAGAGATGTCCTTAAGATTCCGGCGGAGGCAGAGGAAACGGCCGGGGAGCAGTTCTTGCGGCTTTACGGCCAGGGATATCTGAATATGCCCTGGAATAAACTGTACCGCAGGGAATTGGCGGGAACCTTTGATGAGAGCTTAAGCCTGGGGGAAGATCTGCTTTTTAACCTGGATTATCTGCGGCGGGGGAAGAGGATCGCCCTGGCGGGCGGGGCCCTTTACCACTATATCCAAGAGGATGAGGGAAATACCCTGTCCAGCCGGAAACGGGAGGACAAGCTGGAGCTTGCCAAACTGGTCTGGCGGGAGGCCGGGGGGTTTTACCGGGATCTTACGGGGCAGGAGGATGAGAGCGGGATTATCAATGCTCGCTTGGTTCAGGAAGTCCTGGATGATGCGGAGAGCCTGCCCTTTGACCGGGAGCGGTCCTATGGGGACAAGCTGGCCAGACTTCAGGTATACTGCCGGGATGAAGAGATCCGGCAGGCCGGCCGGAATGCGGCCCTGGGGCAGTGGGACTACCGGACGATTCATTTCTGGCTGCGCCGGGGACATGTCCGCACGGCCTATCTGTTGTGCGTTCTTAGGGCCCAGGCGGTAAAAGTGCTTCGGGCTGTCCGGGGAAGGGAAAGGGTGTAGGGTATGAAAGATTTGATTTCGGTGATTATTCCCGTTTACCGGGTGGAAGCATACCTAAGGCGCTGTGTGGATTCCGTGCTGGCCCAGACCTATGACAATCTGGAGATTCTTCTGGTGGACGATGGTTCCGACGACGGCTGCCCCGGCATCTGCGACGCTTATGCCCAAAAGGACAGGCGGGTCCAGGTGATTCATCAGGAGAACCGGGGACTTTCGGGAGCCCGCAATGCGGGCATTGACCGTGCCAAGGGGAATTATCTGGTCTTTGCAGACTCGGACGATTACCTGGCACCGGAGTTTGTAGAGAGGCTGTACCGGGCCTGCCTGGATACAGGGAGCGATTTAGCCCTGTGCCGCTTTGCCTATGTGAAAGGGGAAGCCATCCCCCGGGCCGGCGGGGGAGAGATTGAAGTCTTAACCGGGCGCCAGATGCAGGCCCGGCTCTGTGAGCCGGAGGGGGTCTACTATGTGGTGGCTTGGAACAAGCTTTACAGACGGGAATTGTTTGAGGGTATCCGCTATCCGGAGGGCCGGATTCATGAGGATGAGGCCACTACCTACCGGATTTTCCACAGAGCCAGGAAGGGAGCTTATGTGGACGAGGCCCTGTATGGATATTTTGTGTCTCCGGCCAGCATTACCAGGGGGTTTAATCCCAGGCGGACGGACTGGGTGACTGCCATGGAGGAGCGGATCGATTTCTATGAGCAGGAGGGCTACAAGGAGCTGATGGTTCCGGCCCTTAAGTATCTGGCGGACAGCAGCATCCATATCTACCTGGAAAGGCAGGATTTTCTGGGAGAGGGAAAAAAGGAACAGAAGCATATCCGGGAACTGATCCGAAAGGGCCTTGTCCGGGTAAAGCCCTACGGGAAGTTTCCCCTGCGCACCCGGATGGGCTACCGGCTGTTTCTGGCTTGTCCGGGATTGTACCGGAAATTATTGAATCGGGTGATGAGTGAGAGTGGAAAACAATAAGAACGGAATTACCGTAGTGGTTCCCGTGTACAATGTAAAACCTTATCTGGAACGCTGTGTGGACAGCCTTCTGGCCCAGACGGCAAAAAATCTGGAGATTATTCTGGTGGACGACGGCTCCACCGACGGCTCCGGAGATATCTGTGACCGGTACGCAGGGCGGGAGGGCCGGATCCGGGTACATCATAAGGAGAACGGAGGCCTGACCTCTGCCTGGAAGGCGGGAGTGGAGCTGGCGGGAGGCGCTTATGTAGGCTTTGTGGACAGCGACGACTGGGTGGACCCGGATATGTATGAGCGCATGGGAGAGCTTGCCCGGCGGGAAGATGCAGACCTGGTGGTGTGCGGCCTGGTCTTTGACTTTGAAGATCCCAAAATCCCCAGGCGGGAGGAGATTTCCAATTTCAAAAGGGAAGTGTATGACCGGAAAGCCCTGGAAGAATTATTTCCGGTGCTGATAAACGACGGCTATTTCTTCGGCAGGACCCTCCAGCCTGCCCGGGTGACGAAGCTGTTCCGGAGGGAACTGCTTTTGGATAATATGAAATACTGCCAAAATGAGGTGGCTCTGGGAGAGGATATGCAGATCACCTTTCCCGTACTTCTGGACACCCGGAAGCTCTGCGTGATTCCGGGGTTTTATCCCTATCACTACTGGATCAATGCCAAGTCTATTACGGGAAAATATGACGGCGCTTATATGGAGAAGGTGCGGCTTCTTTCCGGGCGTTTAGATGCTATCAGCCGGGAGAAAGGCGTCTATGACTTCGGACCCCAGATACGCAATGATTTCCTGAGCATGACGGTTCTGGCGGTGAAAAACGAGATTTACCGGAACTACCGGGCCGGAAGGAAGGCGGTTACGGCCAACGTGGCGGCTGTCTGTGAGTCGCCGGATGTGCGGGAGGCCCTGGAGCACCATACCATGGATAAATTGTCCTTCTCTATCCGTATTTATCTTTGGCTTATGAGAAAGGGACATTACAATCTTTGCTACTGGCTGGTACTGGTGTTTTTCAAGGTAAATTACTATCTGGGGAGAGAATATAAGAGACAGTAGGGCATAGAGAAGGAGCTTTTGCAGACAGACCTGCGGCCTGTTGGCAGAAGCTCCTTTGCTGTTTTAAAATTATTTATTCGGAAAGCAGAATCCGGTCGTTATCCAGATCCCGTCCGGTTCCCGCCCGGAAGCGGTTTAAGAGATCTTCCACCGTAAGTCCGGAGCGCTCCTGTCCGCCCACGTCCAGGACGATATTTCCGTCCGCCATCAGGAGGGTGCGGTTTCCAAGCTCCAGGGCCTGGCGCATATTGTGGGTGATCATCATGCAGGTAATATGGTCCTTGGCCACGATATCCCGGGTGAGCTTTAAGACTTTTTCTGCCGTTCCCGGGTCCAGGGCAGCCGTATGTTCATCCAGAAGGAGAATCTTGGGGGGCACCATGGTAGCCATCAGAAGGGTAAGGGCCTGGCGCTGTCCGCCGGAGAGAAGTCCTACGGGCTGTTTCATCCGGTCTTCCAGCCCCATATCCAGAAGGGAAAGCTTTTCCCGGAAAACTGCCTGGTCCTTTTTGGAAATGCGGCTGAAGGGGGAGGTGTTTCCCACGGTGCGCAGGTAGGCCAGGGCCAGGTTTTCCTCAATGGTCATGGAGGGGGCAGTGCCCCGCATGGGATCCTGGAACAGACGGCCGATGACGCGGCTGCGCTTGTATTCCGGCACAAAGGTGATATCGCGGCCGTCCAGGGAAATGGAACCTTCATCTACGTAGAAGGCGCCGGCGACGGCATTGAAGAGGGTAGATTTGCCAGCCCCGTTGGAGCCGATAATGGTCACGAAGTCCCCGGGCTCCAGGTGGAGGGACAGGCCGGAGACGGCCGTCTTGGCGTTGACGGTCCCCGGATTAAAGGTTTTGGAAATGGAACGTATATCCAGCACGGTCAGTTCCCTCCTTTCTGGGCGGCGGCCATTTTCCGTTTCTGGAAGGCAGCCCAGTCCTTGATGGCAGGAAACGCGATAGCCAGGGCTACCACAATGGCAGTTACCAGTTTCAGGCCCTGTACGGGCATGATTTTCGTGTAAAGTACAATGGCATAGATAACCCGGTAGATAATGGATCCCACCACGGCAGCGAGAGCGCCTTTTATTAGGGTGCGCCGTCCCAGCACCGTCTCTCCGATGATGAGGCAGGCCAGGCCCACGACCACGATCCCGGTTCCCGCGTTGATGTCCGCGGTGTTCTGGTACTGTCCCACCATGGCTCCCGAGAGGGCGGTGAGGGCGTTGGAGATGCACAGCCCTACGGTGATGGTAAAGGCCGGGTTGATGGAAGAGGCACGCACCATATCCATGTTGTCTCCGGTGGCCCGGATGGATAATCCCAGTCTGGTCTGCAAAAAGAGTACCAGAAGGATACCCGCCAGGACCGTGAAGAGGCCTGTCAGGAGAGCCTCATACCAGGGACCGCCGATTCCGGTTTTTTGGAACAGGGTAAAGAGGGTTTCCGTTTTCAGAAGACTTACGTTGGCGCTCCAGCCCATAGCCATAAGGTTGACGGTGTAGAGGCCCATATTGGTGACAATGCCCGCCAGGATGGAGGGAATGCCAAGCCTGGTCTGCAGGAAGGCAGTTACAAAACCGGCGGCCATTCCGGAAACCATGGCCGCCGGGACAGCCAGAAAAGGGTGGCCCGAGGCGGTCATAGTTACGGATACGGCGGCTCCCAGCACAAAACAGCCGTCAGTGGTCAGATCCGCGATATCCAGCACGCGGTAGCTTAGAAACAGCGCCATGGCAATGGGGGCATAGAGAAAGCCGAGCTCCAGGGCGGTTTGCAGAATGTACAGCACGGGAAAACGCTCCTTTCAAAGACTAATCCTCGGTAGTTACAACCTCTACCACTTCGCCCATTTCTTTAAACACAGAGTAGTCGATGCCAAGGGTAGCTGCAGTCTCCGTATTGACAGTGATAATGCCTCCGTCTACCAGGTAGAAATCTTCCATGCCTTCCATTCCTTCTGTGATGGCCTGGTAAGCAAGATTGGCAGTATCTGTTCCCAGATCCGTGTAGTTTACGCCGCAGGTGGTGAAAGCTCCGTTGCGGACGAAGGAATCTGCGCCTGTGTAATGGGGGATGCCTGCTTTTGCCAGATCTTCGTAGATGGCCAGCTCGGCAGACATAATTACATTATCCGTGGGAGTGAAAACGGCATCTACCCCTTCTCCAATCAGAGCGGCGGCGGCAGCAATTACCTCATCGTTGTTGCTTGCGGTCTGTTCGGTATAAGCGATGGAATGGGCATCCAGATATTTCTTGGCATTGGCAATAGGCACTGCGGAGTTGACCTCGGAAGTGGAGTAGAGCAGTCCCACTTTGGAGATATCCGGATTCTGTGCCAGCATCATATCAAAGATAAAGTCGGTATTCAGGGCATCGCTGGTTCCCGTTACATAGTCCATGCCGGTCATATCTGCAGATTCCGGATCAGAGATAGCCGCAAAGATTACGGGGGTCTTGGTCTCCTGTGCGCAGGTAGCCATTACCTGGCCCGCCAGGGTGGCCACGGGAATGATGGCGTCCACCTGATCGGTAATGGCCTGATCTCCAATCTGCTTTAAGTTGGTCTGATCTCCCTGGCCGGATTGAATTTCGTATTCAATGGTTATGCCTTCGTCTGCGGCAATGCGGTCCAGCTGGGCAGCCACTGCGTTTGCAATTTCGTCTAAGGACGGGTGATCCATCTGTTTTACGATGGCGATCTTATAGGTTTTCTTTGTGCCTGCGGAATCTGCAGGTGCATCCGTGCTGCCGTCGGCGTTTTCCTGGGTTCCCGTCTCGGTTTCAGCGGGGGCAGGGGCGTCGCTTCCCTTGGAACATCCCATCATGGATACGGTCATTACAGCGGCACAGCCGAGAGCCAAAAGCTTCTTCAATGTGTTCTTTTTCATAATTTCAATCTCCTTTTTTATGAGTTTTCGGGTGGCAGATGTATTTGGACTGCCTTGCCGGGACAGGCCAATAAAAAAAGCCTTTCTCCCACACTACATGGGACAAAAGCTTCTGCCTCTGCGATACCACCCAAATTGACATTCCTTGTGGAATGCCCACTCGCTACACGTACCATCATACGTGCCCCGATGGATAACGGGTGGGGACCCGTCGGCTCCTACTGAAATACATTCGTTCAAAGCCGCCCTCCAAAGCCCATTCGCCGATTGCTTCGTGTCCCGATTCCACCCTCCGGGACTCTCTGTAACTCCACATTCCTCGGTTACTCTTCTTCTTCACAGGTTTTGCATGTATTACGTTACACGTATTATATTCGCAGGACTTTCTATTTGTCAACACTTTTTTGAAAAAAATTTATTTGGAAATTTTTCCTTAATGGGAATCCCCTGCAATCACCTTTTCAATTCCCCTCATATCTGCGGCAATATCCGTGAAGGAACTCCAATAACTTCCGATAAGCTTGTCCGTAGCAGAAAGACAGTAGAGATCCACCAGGGCATCCTGGATGCCGGCCGCACTGCTGCGCTCCAAAGTCCGGTTCCGGTTGCTGATAATCTTTCCGGGGAAAGTTTTCCGCAAAAATTCCTCCTCGGACAGGTCGTCGGTAGCCAGGAAGAAGAGGCTTTCCGGGTGCTCTGAAAGTTCCCGCTTCATCTCCAGGACAAATTGTTCCGTGGTGCTTTTTCCCATGGAGATAGCATTGTCTGTCCGCCGGATATGGACACCCACGCAGCGGGGACCGAACTGCCCGGTGACGGCGCCGATGCGTTTCTGAAGAGAGGCAGTAGGAACATAGAGGTGATAGTCACTGGAGGGATAGAAATGTTCCCAGGTAAAAAGATAGACCCTGCTTTTCAGGGAACGGAAAAAGGTTTCATTCAGCACGCCCTCTGTCCGGTTGTTTAGGATATCATCGTTTCCAAAGCGCTGCTTTGCCCATAGCTGGAAGAAAAGCTTTCTGGGATCCTTCAGGGAGCGGATGTTGATGATCCGGATCTCCTCCACCGGCTGGAACAGGGCTTCAAAAGGGCAGTTCAGCTCCCCGCAGAGATACCAGAGGACTATGAGTTTTTCCCCTCTTCTCTTGGCCAGCCTGCAGGCGGAATTAATCACCCGCATCCTATTGCATAAACCGCCCGAAGGTTGTATTATTAGCATAGTGTATTTTGCCTTTCTTTTGACTGAATGGATGGATACGGCTTAGTATACCATATTTTTTGAAATAAAACTATAAGAAAACACAAGGAGCAGCCATGAAACCGCAGAAAATGAAAAACCTCTTTCTCCGCCAGAGCTATAAGGACGCCTGGGAGGATTATGAAAGGTCTTTGGAAAAGAAATATGTTATCCGCTGGGATTATGTGATTCTAACGGCTTCCAATGAAGATCAGGCGGAGAGCTACCGGGCGCAGATCGCCCATCGCCTGGAGCATGGACGGCTTCCCGGCCAGACCAGATACGTGGTGCTTCCGGACCCGGAGGGAAAGCGGGTGGGATCCGGCGGGGCCACCTTTCATGTGATGAAATATATCAGTGAGCAGGGGGAAGGGAAGGACTGTTTCCGGAACAAGCGGATCCTGGTGATTCACTCCGGCGGGGATTCCAAGCGGGTTCCCCAGTATTCGGCCTGCGGAAAGCTCTTTTCCCCGGTGCCAAGAGAGCTTCCCGACGGGCGGCGCTCCACCCTTTTCGATGAATTTATGATTGGCATGTCCGGGATGCCGGCCCGCTTTAAGGAAGGAATGCTGGTGCTGTCCGGGGACGTGCTGCTTTTGTTTAATCCTCTGCAGATTGACTTTACCTTCCGGGGAGCGGCTGCCATCTCAGTTAAGGAAGATGTGGAAACAGGAAAGAACCACGGCGTCTTCTTAAGCGACGAGAAAGGCAATGTGGGGAAATTCCTTCACAAGCAGAGTGTGGAACAGCTCACAGAGCTTGGGGCGGTGAATGAACACCACGCCGTGGACCTGGACACGGGGGCCATTATGCTGGACTGCGAGCTTTTGGAGAGTCTTTTCGCCCTCATCGGCCGGGAGGGGCAAGTGCTTCCAAAGGAGTATGGGAAGTTTGTGAACGAGAAGGCCCGGGTGAGCTTTTACGGGGACTTTCTCTATCCCCTGGCAAGCCAGGCGTCCCTGGAGCAGTATTTGAAGGAAAAGGCGGAAGGGGAGCTCTGCGAAGAGCTTCTGGCGTGCCGGCGTGCCCTGTGGGAGGCCCTTCATCCCTATTCCATGAAGCTTCTCTGCCTGTCCCCGGCCCAGTTTATCCACTTCGGGACTACCCGGGAGCTTCTGGAGTTAATGACGGAGGAGATTGACAATTACGAATTCCTGGACTGGAAGGGACAGATCCTGGGTGTGGAGGAGCATCCGGGAGCCAACGCCTACAGCAACAGTTATATCGAGAAGCATACGGAGATTGCGGCTTCCTCTTATATAGAGGACAGCTATATCTACGGCGGCACCAGGGTGGGGGAGCGGTGCGTGCTTTCCGGTGTTACCCTGCGGGGGGAGGAGGTTCCCGCAGGCACGGTGCTCCATGGGCTTAAGGAGAAGGACGGTTCCTTCGTGGTGCGGGTCTACGGGATAAAAGACAACCCCAAGGGAAGAATGGAAGAGGGGACGTCTTTTCTGAACACGACTCTGGAGGCATTTCTTAAAACGGCGGGACTTTCCGAGGAAGAGGTGTGGGGTTTTGAGGGCCATTACCTGTGGACGGCCCGGCTCTACCCTGCCTGCGGCACCATTGAGGAGGCGGTACGCTCTGCCATGCTGGTTCTTGCACTGGCCTCCGGGGACGGAAGCCGGAGGGAAGAATACCGGGCTATGGAGCGCAGAAGCCTTCGGGAGAGCTTTGAGCAGGCGGACGGGAAGGAGATTGTGGCCTGGCAGGCGAAGCTGAATACCCAGGTGCGGATTGCCCGCTTTCTTCTTGCCCTGGAGCAGCGCAGAAGTATTGGGGAAGCGGCTTTGGTCTTTGGCAGAGAGGGAATCCGGAAGCCGGAGCTGGAAAAGCTTCTGGAGATCGCGGAACAGTCGGAATTCAGCCTGCGGATGCGTCTCTATTACTATCTGTCCAAAATGACGAAAGGGCATGTGAGCGAGGAGCTGGAAAATAAATGTTTCCGCTATATCTGCGACAGCCTTTACGATGCCAGCATCGGCGGGGCTCCTTCTGAAGAGCCCTACCGGATTACCAAGGAAGAGGTAAAGGTGGAGCTTCCTATCCGGGTCAACTTTGGAGGAGGCTGGTCGGATACGCCCCCTTACTGCAATGAGCACGGGGGAACGGTGCTCAATGGGGCGGTAAAGCTTAATGGTATCCTTCCGGTGGTGGTGACGGTGAAGCGTCTTTCGAAACCCTGCATTGCCTTGGCAAGCACGGATTCCGGGGCCTATGACGAGTTCACCAGCGTAGAGAAGCTGAAGAACTGCCGGGATCCCTTTGACACTTACGCCCTTCACAAGGCGGCCCTTCTGGCCTGCGGAATTGTTCCCCTGCGGGGAGAGCTTTCCTTTGAGGGGCTTCTGGAGAAGCTGGGGGGCGGGCTTTACCTGTCCACAGCCGTGATGGGGATTCCCAGGGGCTCGGGGCTTGGAACCAGCAGCATCCTGGCGGGGGCCTGTGTGAAGGCTATTTTCGAATACATCGGAAAAGAAGTTACGGAAAATGAATTGTATACCCATGTGCTCTGTATGGAGCAGCTTATGAGCACCGGGGGAGGCTGGCAGGATCAGGTGGGCGGCCTGACGGAAGGGATTAAGATGGCCTCCACCAAGCCGGGGCTTCTGCAGGAGATTCAGGTGGAGCACCTGAAGATTCCGGGGGAAGCGGCCCGGGAACTGAAGGAGCGCTTTGTGCTGATCTACACGGGACAGCGCCGCCTGGCCAGAAATCTTCTGCGGGAAGTGGTGGGAGGCTATATCGGTTCCAATCCAAATTCCATAGAAGTTCTCTATGAAATCCAGAGGGTGGCGGTGCTGATGAAGTTTGAGCTGGAAAAGGGAAATGTGGAGGGGTTTGCGGAACTTCTGGAGCGGCATTGGGAGCTGTCCCGCCGTCTGGATGCCGGCAGCACCAATACCTGTATCGATCAGATCTTTTTGAGCTGCGAGGATTTGCTCTCTGCCCGCATGATCTGCGGAGCCGGAGGTGGAGGCTTCCTCCAGGCAGTTTTGAAAAAGGGGCATACCAGGGAAGAACTGCGGGCCCGTATCCGCAGCGTCTTCCAGGACAGCGGCGTGGATGTGTGGGACTGCGAATTATTGCTGTAGCGATGGTGAAGGAGAACTTGGTTTGAAGGTTTTGCAGATCAATACGGTGTGCGGAAGCGGAAGCGTGGGCCGCATTGCCGTGGACATTGTGCATATGCTGGAGGAAGAAGGGGATGAGGGCCTGATTGCCTACGGGCGGAGGAAAGCGCCTAAAGGGGTGCCTGCTTACAAGTTCGGCTCCCTGCCGGACATGGGGTTCCATGTGCTTCACACCTTTTTTGCAGGAACCCACGGGTTTGCTTCCAAAGGACAGACGAAGAAGCTGATACGGAAAATGGAAGCCTATAAGCCGGATATCATCCATCTCCACAACATTCACGGTTTTTATCTGGATGCGGAGGAACTCTTTGCCTATTTAAAGGCTGCGGGCAGGCCTGTGGTCTGGACCCTCCATGACTGCTGGAGTTTTACGGGGCACTGCGCCCATTTTGATTATATCGGCTGTATGAAGTGGAAGACAGGCTGCAGCCGGTGTCCCCAATACCGGGAGGTTTATCCCTATGCCCTGTTCCGGGACAATTCCCGGGAGAATTATGTGCGGAAGAAGGCGGCCTTTACCGGCGTTCCGGATTTAACGGTGGTAACGCCTTCCTCCTGGCTTGGAGGCTTTGTGAAAGAATCTTATCTGGGACAGTATCCGGTGCGGGTTATTCCCAATGGGATTGACTTGGAGCGCTTTTCACCGGGGGCAGGGGACCTGAGAGAACGGCTCCATATGGAAGGAAAATATATCATTCTCGGTGTGGCAGGTATGTGGGAGGAGCGCAAAGGCTATGCTTACTTTGAGGAGCTGGCAGAAAGGCTTCCGGATTCCTTTCAGATTATTCTTATCGGTCTTTCCAGGCAGAAGCTAAAGAAGCTTCATCCCAAGATTCACGGAGTGATGCGTACCGAGAGCATGGAGGAACTGGCGCGGTATTATTCCATGGCGGATGTATATGTAAATACCACCCTGGAGGATACCTTTCCCACCACAAATCTGGAGGCTTTGGCCTGCGGGACTCCGGTGATCACCTTTGCCACAGGGGGAAGCGTGGAGTCGGTGGACGAAGCCACGGGAAAGATTGTGCCAAAGGGCGATACGGAGGGGTTGATCCGGGCGATCCGGGAAATGCAGGGGGAGCCCGTGAAAGGGGAAGCCTGCAGGCGCAGGGCAGAACGGTATGATAAAAATGACAGGTTCCGGGAGTATCTTTCCCTTTACCGGGAGCTTTTGGAGGAACATTGATGGAAGGACCTAAGGTGTCCATTGTGACTGCCACCTACAACGACAGGGAGAATCTTAAGAGAACCATCCGGCAGGTGCGGTCCCAGGATTATAAAAATATAGAGTATATTATTGTAGACGGCGGCTCCCGGGACGGGACCTTAGAGGTGATCCGGAAGGCTCAGGAGGATTTCGGTGAGCGGCTGAAATGGATTTCCCAGCCGGACAAGGGGATTTACGACGCCCTCAACAAGGGACTTAAGTTGTCCACCGGGGAGATCCTTGGCTGCTGCTTTGACGAGTTTGCCGGGCCGGGGGTGATTGGAAAAATGGTGGCCGTGATGGAGCGGGAAGGTACCGACGGGGTCCACGGGGACCTGGACTATGTGGAGGGGGACCGGGTGGTCCGCCGCTGGCGCCAGGGGCAGGGAAAGATTCGTTTCGGCTGGATGCCGGGGCATCCCACCCTCTATCTACGCCGGAAGGTGTACGAGGAGTTCGGCTATTACCGGACCGATTACCGGATTTCCGCAGACTATGAGTTTATGATCCGGATTTTAAAGGATGAAAAGGTGCGGCTTTCCTATCTGCCGGAAGTGTTGATCCGCATGTCCCACGGGGGCACAAGTACCGGCAGCCTGGGGGCTTACCTGGAGGGCATGAAGGAGGGGCACCGGGCTTTAAAGGAGAACGGCGTCCCCATGGCGGCCTTTACGGATTTCTGCCGGACCCTCCGGGTGCTTGCACAATTTGCAAAAAAAGGGTAAACTAGTAAAGATAGGCACAGAAAACTGCGCCCCAAGGAGATTACAGATGAAATGCCTGGTGATTATTCCCGCGTACAACGAGGAAGAGAATATTGTGCGTGTGATTGAAAACCTGAAAAATAATTATCCTATGTACGACTATGTGGTCATCAACGATGGTTCCGGGGACGACACCGCCGGGATCTGCAGGAGGAACGGCTATGAGCTTATTGATCTGGCGGTAAACCTGGGGCTTTCCGGTGCTTTCCAGACAGGGCTTAAGTATGCCTACCGGAAGGGCTATGACTATGCCATCCAGTTTGACGCAGACGGACAGCACCGGCCGGAATACATTGCCCCTATGCTGGACAAGATTCAGGAGGGTTATGACATTGTCATCGGCTCCCGGTTTGTGACAAAGAAGAAGCCGGAGTCCTTAAGGATGCTGGGAAGCAATCTTATTTCCCTGGCTACCCGTATGACCACAGGGCGGAAAGTGAAGGATCCCACCTCCGGCATGCGGATGTTTAACAAGAAAATGATAGGGGAATTTGCCCTGAACTTAAACTACGGGCCGGAGCCGGACACCATTTCCTACCTCTTAAAGCAGGGAGCTACCATTGCGGAGGTACAGGTGGAAATGGACGAACGGATTGCCGGGGAAAGTTATCTGAACCTGTCCCGGTCCGTTATGTATATGATGCGGATGCTTCTGTCCATTCTCTTTATCCAGAATTTCCGCAAGCGCAGGGAGGTGAAGGTAAAATGACCCCGATTTTCCGGGCGATTCTGATTGTGGTATCTCTGTTTACCACTTACTATATTTTAAAGCGGATCCGGCAGTCCAAGCTGCAGATTGAGTACGCTATTTTCTGGATCCTCTTTTCGGGAGTGCTGATTGTGTTCAGCCTGTTCCCCTGGCTGGTCTCCCTGTTTACCAGGATGATCGGCATGCAGCTTCCCGTAAACTTTATTTTCCTGCTGTTTATTTTCGTTCTCATGATCAAGCTCTTTTTTATGACCATAGAGCTGTCCACCCTGGAAAATAAAGTGAAAGATCTGACCCAGGAGCTGGCCCTGGAGGAAAAGGCCCGGGCGGAGGAACAGAAGCACAGTTTGACGAAGGAGGTGCAGACGGCAGATGAAAACCATATACCGGATCAGCCGTGACTGCTGGAATCAATTTGCAAAATGGATACGGGAGCCGGACAACCAGGCCTATTTCTGTGTGACGGTATTTCTGCTCTCCATTCTTCCTATGCTTGCCCTTGGCTTTTACAACCATCCGGCCATGGATGATTTTAACTATTCGGTGCGGATTAAGGAAGCCATCCGGGCGTCGGAAGGTCTGGGGCGTATCCCGGCAGTCCTGTGGGCAGCGGTTATGCGGGCCGTGGACAACTGGGGACGCTGGCAGGGAACCTATGCCTTCAGCTTTATCTGTGCCCTGCGGCCCTCGGCTTTTTCCGAAAAGCTGACCTTTCTCCAGACCTTTATCCTTATGGGCCTTTTGGTGGGAAGCGTGTTCTACAGCTGCCGGGTGCTGATGCACAAAATACTGGGTATGAAAAAGCAGACGGCGGATGTGACGGCCAGCGCAGTTCTCTTTCTGTGCGTCCACTATGTTCCCATCGGCATGGAAGCCTTTTACTGGTACTGCGGAAGCATTGGATATACGGGGCTCTTCTCCGTACTCATTATCTTCTGTACCATGCTCATATGGTCTGCCCATGAGCGGAAGATTTCCGGAAAGAAGCTGCTTTTGTATCTCTTCTTCTGTGTGGTGACTGCGGGAGGCATGTATCCCAATGCCCTGTTTGGATTTGTATTTTTATTTTTGATGTGTCTGGACGCCCTGATTGGGAAAGAATATCCTAAGAAGTATAAAATCCAATATGCGGGAATGTTTGTGTGGTATGTGGCGGCTTTCGCCTTAAATGTCCTGGCCCCGGGAAACGCCAAGCGGCAGCTGAGCTTTGTACCCAGGACCCCCATGGAGGCTGTCTACAAATCTTACACCAAGGCATTGGCGTACCTGCGGGAGAGCACCAATGTGATTATCATTCTGGCGATCCTGGCTCTCTTTATCTTTATGTTGTATCAAACAAAGGAGGCCAAATGGGATTTCCGCTGTCCTTTGATGTTTACGGCGGTCACCTACAGCCTCTACGTGGTGCTGTGGGTTCCGGGAATCTACGCAGTGCGCTTTATTTCCGGCGGCAGATATTACAATATTATCTTCTATGCCCTGATCTTCTTCTACGCATCCAACGCCATCTACTATGCGGGCTGGCTGCGGAGGAAGTACGAGACTTGCGGGGAAGAACTGCAGGAGCTTATGAAAAAAGCTGCGCCTTTGCTTAAGGGTTCTGCCGTGATTGTGGGCGTGATCTTATGTCTGCTCCGTCTGGATGTGGTGAAGAACTTAGAGGAGATCAACGGTGCTACGGCCCTAAAGTCCCTGGTATACGGGGAAGCGGCCCAGTACCACAAGGAGATCAAGGCCCGGGAGGTATTGTACAATGACCCGGAGATCCGGCACATTATGGTGGACGAGGTGAATTTCCGGCCCCAGCTTTTATACTTCGGAACCCTCACCAGCGATCACAAAGACTACCAGAATTACGTGATCCGGCAGTATTACGATAAGGATTACATGGCCCTGATCAGCCAGGAGCCGGCGCACCCGGAGGAGGAGCAGGCGGAAGAAGAAAATACAGAACAATAAAAACAGCAGTAGCCCGGACAGAGCCCAGAAGGATTTGCAGACGCAAGGCGGCTGAAAATTCTTCTAAATGAGGGGGCTCTGTCCGGGCGGATGCGGAACTGGAATCAAAGCGGAACTGGAATAGGAGAATAAAAATTAATGAAAAAGATATTTGTTACAGGCTGCAACGGCCAGCTTGGCCGGGCCATCAACCTGCAGTATGCGGGAAGCACGGAGTATGAACTAATCAACACGGATGTGGGAGAGCTGGATATCACCAAGGTGGAGGAGGTCCTTTCCTTTGTCCGGGAAGTGAAGCCCTGTGCCATTATCAACTGTGCGGCTTATACCAATGTGGACAAGTGTGAGACAGAGCGGGATCTGGCTTACAAGATCAATGCCGTGGGCGCCCGCAATCTGGCCATAGCGGCCTCCGATGTCCATGCAAAGCTGATGCACGTGTCCACAGACTATGTATTTCCCGGGGACATCTGTGAACGTCCCCTGACGGAGTTTGACACCCCGGCCCCCAAGAGCATGTACGGGGCCACCAAGCTGGCCGGGGAGCAGTTTGTCAGGGATTTTGCAGAACGGTACTTTATCATCCGCACGGCGTGGCTCTACGGGGACGGCCACAATTTTGCCAAGACCATGCTGAAACTGTCCGAGACCAACGATACCATCGGGGTCGTCATGGATCAGGTGGGAACGCCCACCAGTGCGGAGGAGCTGGCGAAAGCCATCAAGTATCTCCTTCCCACGGACAATTACGGCTTGTTCCACGGTACCTGTGAGGGGGATACCAACTGGGCGGAATTTGCCAAGACCGTCCTTCGCCTGGCGGGAAAGAAGACGGAGATTGAACCCATTACCTCCCAGGAATACAAGAGGCGTTTCCCGGCGTCTGCGGATCGGCCGGCCTACTCGATTCTGGAGAATTATATGCTGAAGCTGACTACGGACTATTCCTTTGCACCGTGGCAGGAAGCCATTGAAGTGTATATGAAGGAGCTGCTGGGTTAAAGATACGGAGGAGAAATACCGGATGACAGGAACGGATATCTTATATTTGGTAATACCCTGCTACAATGAGGAGGCGGTGCTGCCGGAGACGGCCAAGCGGCTTCTGGAAAAAATGAATTCCATGCTGGAACGGAAGATGATTTCCGAAAAGAGCCGGATTCTATTCGTCAACGACGGTTCCAAGGACCGGACCTGGGAGATCATTGAGGAGCTGCATGGGGAAAATCCCATCTATTCCGGGGTGAAGCTTTCCCGGAATAAGGGTCATCAGAATGCTCTGCTGGCAGGGCTGATGACAGCCAAGGAGCGTTCGGATATGACCATCTCTCTGGATGCGGATCTCCAGGACGACATAGATGTGATCGATGAGATGGTGGAAAAGTATTACGCAGGAAACGACGTGGTCTACGGGGTGCGCAGCGCTCGGAAGACGGACACTTTTTTCAAGAAGTTTACAGCCCAGGGATTCTATAAAATGATGCAGATGATGGGCGTGGATGTCGTGTACAACCATGCGGACTACCGGCTGATGAGCAGACGGGCCCTGGAAGGGCTGGAGGAATTTAAGGAAGTGAACTTATTCCTCCGGGGAATCGTCCCCCTCATCGGCTATTCTTCCGATGTGGTGACTTACGAGCGGCACGAACGCTTCGCGGGGGAGTCCAAGTATCCCTTGAAGAAAATGCTTGCCTTGGCTATGGACGGGATTACCTCCTTCAGTATAAAGCCCATCCGCTTTATTACCACCTGCGGGTTCCTGATCTTTGCAGTGAGCCTCCTGATGCTGGTTTATTTCCTGGTGGTTCACTTTACCGGGCGGACGGTCCACGGGTGGACCAGCACCATCGTATCCATCTGGGCCATCGGGGGACTGCAGCTTCTGGCTATCGGCATCGTGGGAGAGTATATCGGGAAGATTTATATGGAAACCAAGGAGCGGCCCAAGTATATTATTGAGAAGACCCTGGATACCCGGGAGGAAACGGCAGGAGATTCCCTATGAGTAAGATTTTGAAGAAATATCAGATGGACCGGGCGGATCTCTTGTATCTGATAGCTATGACCCTTATCGGCATTGCCATCCGGGGAATCCTCCGGGTGGTGACTACAGTGGACTGGGAAATGTACTGGGATCCCTGGATTTCGGATCTGAAGGAGATGGGATTTTCCTATCTGGCTACGGATCGGTATGACTATGCGCCCTCTTTCGTGTATATTTTGTGGGTGATCAGTAAATTACCGGTAAATCCTATGACTGCCTATAAGGGGCTTCACATTGTGCTGGATTTTGTGGCTGCAGGGGTGATGGGAAAAATCGTCTGGGAAGCAACAGCCAGCAAGTGCAAAAGCTTCTGCACCTACGGCCTGATGCTGATTGTGCCTACGGTCTGGGCCAACAGCGCCCTCTGGGCCCAGTGCGATATAATTTTCATGCTGTTTATTATGCTCTGCTTTTATGAGCTGTTCCGGGAACGGCCTGGACGGGCCATGTTCTTTTACGGCCTGGCTTTTGCCTTTAAGCTCCAGTCCCTGTTTATTTTCCCCTTTCTGGTGATTCTATGGGTGAATAAGAAGATCCAGTTTAAACATTTCCTGTGGATCCCGGGCCTTTACTTCCTAAGCATTATTCCGGCCTGGATTGCCGGACGGCCCTTGCTGGATCTTATCAATATTTATATGGCCCA
>CAJUMM010000052.1:0-10197 GCA_910586955.1 uncultured Lachnospiraceae bacterium
AGCTTCTCTCTTTGAATTTTCAAGGTTTTTTCACTGTTTAGTTATCAAGGTTCGTCTCGGCTGTCTCCTGCGACAGCTTTTACACTATATCACGCTCCCGGCCTTCTGTCAACACCTTTTTTCCATTTTTGTCAAATTTTTTTAAAATCCGTCACAGGGCCCCAAAATACTGTTCCAGAAAGCAGGCGACACCTTCTTCATCGTTGGTGCCGGTCACGAAATCGGCCCGCTCCTTAAGCTGCGGTATGGCATTTTCCATGGCAATGCCAAGGCCGGCATATTCCAGCATCTCGATATCATTACCGTTGTCCCCAAAGGCGCAGATCTCCTCCCTGGAAATTCCCAGGCTCTCTGCCAGCGCCCGAAGGGCCTTTCCCTTGCTGGTATTTCCCGCCGTCATTTCCAGAAGGTTGACATCCGCCCGGAAATGGCTGACCTGGGGATACTTATCCTCAACCAAGGGTTCATAAAATGCAAAACCGTCCGGCCTGGTGAAGAACACTCCCAGTTTGGGCACATCCCGCCCTTCCATAAGAATGTGTTTCCCTAAGGACTCCGTAATTACCTCTTCCGGCTTCGTAAATCCGGGCCGCCAGAAATGCCTGCGATAAAACTCCCGGCTGGTACAGGCCATAATATGGGTACACTCCCAATCATCCCGGTTAAAATAGGTACAGTTTCCCTCCACCAGCAGTTCATCCACAATTTCCGCAGCCAGGGAGCAGGGGATAGCCTGTTTCCACAGCTGTTCCCCGCTTGCGCAGTCCGTGACAAATGCCCCGTCGGCCGAGATCACATACTTCACTCCCTGAAGTCCCAGCACCTTATCTACCAGTCCCCGGAAGCTCCTTCCTGTGGAGGGCACCACCATATAGCCCCGGTCAATCAGCGTCTGCACCGCCCGGCGGGTGCGGGGGGTAAACTCCTTTCCGGTGCTTAAACAGGTGCCGTCCATATCCAACGCAATCAGGCGGATAGAGCGGGCCGCCTCCCGGATCTGCATTTCCTTATTCATCGTCTACTCGTCATCCTCATCCATTGTGCCCAGGGCAAGATCATTGATAAAGAACAAATCCTCCCTGGCTGTCTCAATCATCTCCCGGATTCCCTCTGCCGTCACTTCCGTCTCCATGGCAATCTGCAGAAGCAGGGAAAGATTCATGCCGGAAATCAAAAAAGTATCCGGCCGTTCCAGCAGTGCAAGAGCCGCCTGGTTAGCACTTCCGCCTTTTAAGTCCGAACAGATCACAACCTGCTCCTCTCCCCACTCTTCCAGATATGCTTTTGCCCGGTCCAGCAAATCGGCTGTTCCCCCTTCCTGGGTGACACAGGCCGAATATACATTGTCAATACCGAAAAATTTCCGCAGGGTGCTGCTGATGCCTGCCGCAAAGTCTCCGTGGCTGATTACCAAAAGTTTCATCTTGAATTTTACCTCTCCTTCCGAATAAATGCAATCATTTGTTCTACTATTTTTTCTGCCGTCCCTACAGGAATGTCGGAAGCTGCCGTCTCAAAAGATGCTCCGTAATCCTCCCGGTTTCCCAGATACCCGCAATTATAATTGCTGTAGCACCAGCAGATGGGACAGGAGGCCTCCATAGCCTCTTTAAGCTTCAGGCCAAACCTGGAAAACAGCTCCGCCGGAACAATCATCACCTTTAAATCTCCCAAATCCAGATATCTACAGTCCAAATCCAGGCAGAAAGGCCGGCATTCCAGCCCCTTTTTCGCAATGGCCAAAGCCGAGGTGTAAACTTTCTTTTCATCATAGGTCCGAGCCTGTTCTATCTTTTTCAAAATTTCCTCATACTGTTCCTGCTTGCGGGCTTTGTCCGGCTGGTATGTCTCCTGAAAATGAAAGGTGCGGATTTCCGGTTTCCATAAAGAAATCTCCCGTTCCGGTGCGGAAAGTACCTGGCTCATCACCGCACTTCCCATCCGCTGAAGCTCTGCCTCATCATTTCCCAAACGGTACAGGCGGTTGCTCATATCTCCCGCTGCACCAATCATAATCACCGGATACACACCCCATTCCTTTTCCAGGCTTCTGGCGGCAAATCCGGCCAAGTCGCTGCTGACCTTAAGGTTCTGGGGCCCTAAAACCGTAGAATGGCAGGCAAAACAGGCAGCTCCCGCTACCACCTGTTCCCCGGCCTTGAATGCCAAGGTTGTGAAAGATTTGTCCGAAGGCTTTTCTTTCCCGTTGCGGTTTCCATAGCAGCCTTCTATTTCAACCGTTCTCGCATAGAGACGCACCTCCCGGGGCTCTTTCCGAAAGCATTCTTCCGCCGCGGCCAGAATCTCTTCCGCCACAAAATCCATATATCCGGGCACCGCCCCCGGGCCTCCAAACAGGGATTCCTCCTCATACTCCGGAGCAGAGTGGGTGTGGATAAAGCTAATATTGATCTGTTCTTTGGAAAGGCCGTGGCGCCGGCTTAAGATCTCCCGCAGCCGGTCCGTATAGTCCCGCTCAAGTCCAATCAGTTCCACGCTGATCCACAAAAGCCGGACGCCCTCCACTTCCAGGAGCAGGCTCACAGCCCACAAGGGGTCTAAAATTCCCTGGGCCTCCTGGGTGCGGATGGCGTGGCCCATGAGATGGCAGGGGAAAAAACTGCCTTTCGGTGTGATTTCTTTTCTAGATGCAGATACTTTCATCTTCCTTCTTCTCCTCGTATTATCAAAGCTCCTCAGCCGCCTGCAGGCATCTATATTATTAAGAAGAGACCGGCGCAGCCCTTATCCGCCGCGCCGGCCCTTCAAAGCCCTGCAGGCTCTTTTCCTTATGTACTAAGCACAGATTCCAAGTGCCCCCAACAGAATGGCCACAACAATAACAATCCAGATAAGCTTTCCGGAGGTCATTTTCTTGCGGCCTAAGGCCCAGTAGAGAACTGCCGTAGTCACCACGCTTCCGAAGCAGGGAATAATGGTATTGAGAAGCTCTCCCAGGTTCTGGGTCAGATCTCCTACGGTCCAGGAGTAGGCGATATTAACATTTACCGTGGAAGCCACCATAGCACCCAGGACAATAATGCCCAGAATGGAACATACTTCCGTCAGGTTCCGGAGGGAAGCGCTGCGGTCTGTGATAAAGGATACGCCTTTCTGGTATACGGGATAGGCCAGCTTCCAGAACACCAGCCACAGGGCGATATTTACAGCCAGGGCCAGAACCGTTCCGAACATACTGCCGTTCTGGGCCTGGTATCCTGCAATGGCTCCCAGCACCGTGGGAAGCAGCACCCACACAATAGCGTCGCCTAAGCCTGCCAGGGGTCCCATAAGAGAGGTACGGATGTCCAAAGCCGTCTCGGTACAGCCCTCTTCCTTCGTGGATTCCACAGCCAGATTGGCCATCATAATGAGCTGGCCAAACCAGGGATGGCAGTTGAAAAACTTAAAATAGCTTTTATACTTTTCCGCCAGGATCTGGTCATCCTGGTAAATCTTTTTCATGGCCGGGTGCATGGACCACACCCAGGGTCCGGACTGCATGGTTTCATAGTTGAAACAGGTCTGGCGGGACATGACATAGCGGGTTAATACCTGATTGATATCCTTTTTTGTTAAAATCTGATTGTTCTCACTCATCTTCAAAATCTCCTCCCTGGGCAGCAGCGCCTGAAGCGGCCTGCTTATTGCTCTCCTCTTTCATCTGGAAAATAAACATACAGATTACTACCCCAATCATGGCAATGGCCAGCATTCCCATTCCCAGATATGCAGCCATTACGAAACCGGCCAGAAGGAAGTAGCCGTATTTCTTCAAAGGCATCTGGCGGAGCAGAATAGCAAATCCAAGGGCCGGCAGCATTCCGCTGGCCACGTTAAGGCCCGCATTCAGCCAGGCGGGGATGGCATTGATCACAATCTCTACATAATTGGCTCCAACGGTAGTCAGCAGGATAATCGGCAGCACCCACACACCGATAAAAGGAATCTGGGAAGCCCACATCCACACGCCCATGCCCTTCCAGTCGTTTTTTTCGGAACAGGCCATCATTTTGTGGACAAAGATGGAACCGGTGGTCTTGCCCAGCACGTCCAGCTGGGTTCCCAGGGCAGCCACGGGAACACCTACCGTAAGGGCCGTGGTCACTGCATCCTGCCCGGTCCTTCCCATGGCGATAGCAAAGGCGGTTCCCGCGATGCAGCCCACCTGGTACTCCGGTACACTGGAGCCTCCTGCTCCAAAAAGGCCTAAGCTCATGAGGCACATGGAACCTCCCACAACCATGCCGGTGGTAATGTCCCCCATAATCAGTCCCGTGAGAAACCCTAAGTAAACCACGGATGCGTAGTAGAACATCTGCAGATTGTATTTCTGCCATGTCCAGACACCTACCAGCACTGCCAGTAAAATAATTTGTAGCGGATTAAACATAACTCTCTTTCTCCTTTCGTTTTATCAAAGCCTTACGGCCTTAATTCAAATGTGTTCCCAGATCCGTCTCCGGGTCGGAAAAGCGGAAACGGGCGGTGACTTTGACACCGGCTGCGGCCATCTCTTGGAGCATTTTCATCTCTTCCGGGGAAACCCGGACCGTCTTATCCAGGGTAACGGTTTCTCCCTTGTTCTGGGTGACATTGCCCAGGTTGAGCTGGGGAATCTCTATGCCCGCCTGAAACAGGGCGTAGGCCGACTTAATGTAGCGGAATACCACAAACACTCTCTGGGAAGCGTACTTCCCTGCCTTCATGTTTTCCGCCGCCTTCTCCGGAGCCAGCACCGACAGGGCCACGCCCCCGGGGCAGGCCATCTTGAGCCCGGAGCGCACCAGATCGTTGGTGGACGCGGGACCGTCGATGACCATCGCCCGGGTGGCGTTGTATGCGGGAACCCAGTCCGTGGCCACAATGCCGTGAAGCATCCGATCGTCTACCCGAAAATGTACAATACCTGCTGCCATAATTTTGGACCTCCTAATTTAGTTCCGCAAGTCCCCTGCCAATGCCCCTTGTCTGGAAGAATTTCCGGACGCTTTGCGTCCATAAATCCTTCCGGGCATTGTACGGGGACTTGCTGTTTTTTTAGTTTTAAGTTTTTATTTTTAGTTCCGCAGTTCCCCTGCCAGAGCCCTCATCTAGAAGAATTTTCGGCCGCTTTGCGTCCGTAAATCCTTCTGGCTCTGTCCGGGGATCTGCTGTTTTTTATTTTAGTTCCTGCTTTCCTGCCTGCGGATACGCTCCGGATCGTAGAGGATGTTGCCCTCCCGGCCGTCCAGCCTTCCGCCCGTGGCTTCGTCAACGGCCCGGGCCTTAAGGCAGGGCTTTCCCATCAGCGTGGCCGGGACTTTATCGTCCGTGCCTGCCAGAATGGCTTCGCAGTTCTCGATGTTGTCCTCCAGCACCCTCTTGGTGGAACAGCAGGTTCCGTGCTGGCGGAGCACTGTGTCGTACCGGGGTTCGAAGCCCTGAAGCTTTTTCAGGCTTTCCAGATACTCTTCCACTGTCAGGGATTCCGGCAGGGCCAGCAGCACACCTACGCCGCAGGCATCCCCGAAGAGCACGGTCCGCTCTTCTTCCACCAGGGGAACCATCATGCCTTTCGTATGGCCCGGCACATGAATCCACCGCAAGGTTACTTCTCCCAGGTCAAAAGTCTCTTCGTCTCTCAGATCCGTGAAGGCTTCCTGACGCTGGGGCTGGTAGTCTTCCTCCGAAAGTGTAAGCTTCGTATTGGAAGCGATGATTTCCTTCCGGAAGGACAGGGTACAATGCTCTTTGGCCAGCTCCGTGTCCCCAAGGTTCATCCGCACCTCCGGAAACTGGCCAGCCCCTGCGGCATGGTCTACATGGCCGTGGGTGACAAATACTTCATAGGGTTTTTCCGTCAGGGTTTCCACATACCCTTTCAGATCCCCGATCCCGTAGCCGGTGTCAATCAGCGCGGCCCGCTCCCTTCCTTCGATGAGGTACTCGCAGACATCGCTTCCGTCCCGGATGCGGGTGATGGATGGTGAGAGTTTCTCACTAGTAAAATGAATCACTTGTTGCACCTCCTATTTTAGTTCCGCAGTATTCTTCTGGGCTTTATACAGAATCCTGCTGTTTTTTGATTCCAGTTCCTTTTTCTGTCTCAAATTGTAACATATTTGGATGAAACATTCAATAATTTTTTGGATGGTATATTCAACAAAAATCATCCAATTTTTTTGTGCATTTTGCTAGGGTCCGGAAATTTCCCATAGGCTTGCATGAAACAAATCCCCATGCTATAATGTTTTTCAATAAGAAATGTGAGGTGAATAATTTTGAATATTTGGGATAAAATCGAATCCTGCAAACCCAATTTAACTCCAAAAGAGCTGGAAATCTATGAACTTCTCCACAGAGATCCCTACACTTTCAGCGCAGGCTCCGCCATGGAGATTGCCGCCCGGTACGGAGTGGCCCAGAGCGCTATCAGCCGTTTCTGCCAGAAGGTGGGCTATTCCGGTTTCGCTGATTTCCGCCTTTCCATGGCTCTGGGCCTCTCTTCCGATCCGGCAAATTTGGATGAACCATTCAATTCCAACCAAAAAACTCATGAGATGGACTGCACCCAGGCTATGTGCAGCATCATTACCACTGTCAGCCAGGCACTGCCGGACAGCCTGTTAGATGATCTGGCACAGCGCATCCTGCACTCCACCAACATCTATACCTCGGGATACGGGGCCAGCCTCTGCGCCGCCCAGTCCCTGGCCTTTCTCCTTACCATTTCCAGCATTCCCAGCCACCTTCTGCTGGCTTCCCAGGAGATGGAAGCCCTTCATATGATTAAGCCTTCCGATACGGTGTTTCTCTTTTCCGTCTCCAATCCCTCTCACCGGGATTTTCTCTCCCTGGTGACGGACTTGCCGGAAGAGAAGCGTCCTTATACCATCCTGATTACCGGAATCCCCAAGCATCCTCTGCGGCACAAGGTCTCCCAGGTCATCTCCCTTCCCTGCTGGACCAGCTGGCTCTCCGGCTCCTATCCTATGATGATGAACAATTTCGTCCCCCAGTTTGCCTTTACCCAGCTGGTGGTGGACCGGGTGACCCAGCACTACACTAAAATGTAATCTGCAAACCTGGGGAGGTGCTCCTTATGGGCCAGCAGAAGCTCTTTCATCACCTGCTCCGCCTCCCTTCCCCCGGGAATCAGGGGATTCAGCATAAATGCCTCCTCTAGTTTCCCCGGATTTCCCGTCATAGCCGCCTCGATGGTGCATTCCTCCATGGCCTTCATCAGCTGCAGAAGCCCTCTCATGGCAGGCGGCATGGGGCCCCAGGCCAAGGGCCGGGGACCGGAGGCGGAAATAATGGAGGTCACCTCCGCAACGGCCTCCTCCGGAAGGCAGGAGACGGCGCCCCGGTTTTCCGTGCTGACCACCATGGGTATCTGCTTGTCATTATAAATGGCGCTGATACATTCACAGGCGGCATCGCTGTAATAAGCCCCGCCTCTCCTGGAAAGCTGTTCCGGTTTATGGTCAAGGGCCGGATCCCGGTACAATTCAAAAAGCTCCTCTTCCGCGCGCCGCATCTGCTCCCCCCGTGTTCCCCCCTCTAAAGATAGCTCCTCCAGGCTGTGCTTCAGCATTTCCTCCTGTGCAAAATAGTATCTGTGATATCCGCAGGGAATGGCTCCCATGGATCGGAGCAGTCCCATGGGGAAGGGCGCATGATAAATATTTACCGGAGTCCCGCCGTTTTCCTGATTGATGTGCTCCAGAATCTCGGCCGTAACCTCCCGGCCTTGGCGATCCCAGACCCGGTGCCAGTGAAAATGGTTCAGGCCGGCAAATTGATAGCGCAGCTCCCCCTCTTCCTTTCCAATCAGGGCCGGCTCCGCCTTCATGGAGATAACCGGAACGTTGCACAGTCCTACGCAGCGCTTCCATCCCATTCTGCGGATGACGGCTTCCGTGATCATGCCGCTGGGATTGGTAAAGTTGATAAGCCAGGCCTCGGGACAGAGCTCCCGCATATCCCTTACGATCTCTTCTATGACGGGGATGGTGCGCAGGGCCTTAAAGATGCCTCCGGCCCCGTTGGTCTCCTGTCCCAGCATTCCATGCTCCAGGGGAATCCGCTCGTCCTTCATCCGGGCCTCCATAAGTCCTACCCGGAACTGCGTCGTCACGAAATCCGCCTCCGGCAGGGCTGCCCTGCGATCTAAGGTCGTGTGAATCTCCACCCGATGTCCGGCGGCCCTCCACATGCGCCTCGTCATCTCCCCGATAACGGCCAGTTTCTCTTTCCCCTCTTGGATATCCACCAGCCACAATTCCCGAATGGGAAGCTCCCGGTAACGTTTGATAAAGCCTTCCATCAATTCCGGCGTATAGCTGCTGCCTCCCCCAATTACTACTACCTTCAATTCCTTCCTCATGCTTTTCCCTTCCTTTCCGATGCTTTATAAGGTTTCTCTTTGATAGGCCCACTATAGCAGAGCTCAAGAGGCGGTTCAATATCTCCGGAGCATTGTGAAAAAATGTTCCGAAAAAACAATCTTTTCTATTTTGGAATTGACATGTTTTGATACTTTTTATATGATAACAGGAAATAAAAGATTTCAAAATTCCGGAGGTGCCTATGAAACTGGAAAACCGCATCCGGCTCTGCGCCGGACTGACCCCTGCCGAAGAACAGCTGGCAGACTATCTTTTGAAGCATCAGGAATTTCTGGCCGGCGCCACCATTCAGGCCCTGGCCGCCCAGACCTACCTCTCCGCCTCCAGCATTCACCGGTTCTGCCGCAAAATCGGGCTCAAAGGCTTTAAGGATCTGAAAAAGGAAGCCCTCCTCTCCCTTGGCGAACCCGAAGAAGCACCCGTGGATATCAATTTTCCCTTTGCTCCGGAGGATTCCGTGAGGACGGTGGCGGATAATCTGTTCCGTCTCTACCATGCCACCCTTTCGGATACCCTGTCCTATCTGGAGGAGGAGCGTTTCCAAAAAACGGTCCGGCTCCTGGTCCAGGCGGACTGCATCGATCTCTACACCCACGCCCACAACAGCTTTCCGGCGGGAATGTTCGCAGACCGCATGATTTCCATCGGCAAGCACGTCCGCTGTCCGGCAGGCTTCTACAACCAGAGGGCAACCGCCCTGTCCGCAGGCCGCCGCCATGCGGCCGTCATTATCTCCTTTTCCGGACGGGCCTTCTTTATCCCTTCCATTCTCCCGGTCCTTCAGAAAAAGGGCTGCCGGATTATTCTCATCGGAAGGGCCGGCCTGGAAAAGGACTATCCCCACATCCGGCATTTCCTGGCTATCAGCGACAGGGAGCACCTGAAAAACCGCATTTCCCAGTTTTCCTCCCATCTCTCCCTCCAGTACCTGCTGGATCTTCTGTACTGCTGCATCTTCCAGGCGGATTATGAGAAAAATATGGATTTTCTTTCCCAGCACATTTCCTTCCTGGACGACAGGCAGCTGTAGGAAAGCCCAGATCTCCCCGGCCCAGGCGCAAAAAAAGACGGCCTTTGCAGCCGTCTTTCCCGCCTTATTCCCCGGTATAGGTAAATCTTGTGGAAAACTTCTTTTCTCCCTCCTCCAAGGGAATTTCCTTACTGTCTATGCTGTGAATCTGAATGTAGGAATCCCCTTGAAGCTCCGCCAGCATGTCCGAAATGACCGCCGGCTCTCCCTGGACTTCCATCTCCACCCTGCCGTCGGAGCAGTTGCGCACCCAGCCCGTGAGGCCCAGCCTCCGGGCCATCCATGCGGACTGGTAGCGGAAGCCCACGCCCTGGACCCTTCCCGAGAAATAGATATGCTTTCTTACCATCACGTCCTCCCTCCGTCCACGTCAAACCAAAATTCCACGCCGTTGTCGTAGTTGCGCACCCCGCACTCCTGGTTCATGGCGTCCATCACGGCCTTCACGATGGAGAGGCCGATGCCGTTGCCCCCGTACTCATGGGTGCGGGCCTTATCCACCTTGTAAAATTTGATCCAGACTTTGTCAAGCTCCTCCTCCGGAATAGGCTTTCCCGTATTGAACACGAAAATCCGGACCCTGTCCGTATTTCTTTCCAGTTTTACTTCGATAATTTTCTCATTCTCGCAGTGATTGATGGCGTTGCTGATATAATTTGTCACTACCTGCTCTACCTTAAACTCATCCGCCCACACGTAGACAGGTTCCTCCTCCTTGAAAATCAGGCGGATCCCCTTCTGCTCCAGGAGAATGCCGGAGGAATTTAAAATATT
>CAJUMM010000052.1:10207-18799 GCA_910586955.1 uncultured Lachnospiraceae bacterium
GATCAGGGACACAATATCGAAACGCTCCATGGAAACCTTCTCATTGCCCCATTCCAGCTGGTTCAGGGAGAGGAGATTTTTTACCAGGGTATTCATCTTCCCTGCCTCGTCCATAATCACTTCACAGTAGAAATCCCGGCTCTCCGGATCGTCGTTGATACACTCTTTCAGTCCTTCCGCATATCCCTGGATCAATGCAATCGGCGTTTTCAGCTCATGGGACACATTGGAGAGAAACTCCTTGCGCATCTCGTCAATCTGGATCTTCTGTTCAATATCTTTCTGAAGCTCATTGTTGGCCGTCTTCAGCTCGGAGATCGTCTCTTCCAGGGCCTCCGAAAGCTGATTCATATGGCGGCCCAGATAACCGATCTCATTTTCATAGGAAGAGGAAAATTTGGCATTAAAGTCCAGCTCCGTCATTCTCCTGGAAATATCTGCCAGTTCAAGGATGGGACCGGAAATCCGGCTGGACAGCCACCAGATTACCAGGGAACTCACCACAATCCCTACCAAGGCCATATTGAGGAAAAACCGGTTGGAAATCCGGGCACTGTCCCGGATGCTCTCGATGGCCGTCCACATAATGAAAGGATCCCCGGAATCCAAGGTCCCAAGAATCTCAATATATTCCGCCTGGGTTATATAATCCTGGCTCTCCCGCACCACGTAATTCTCCCCGGTCTCCAGAATCTTCGGCTCCTCCTTGGTCTCCAGATCGAAAATATAGCTGTAGAGCCTTCTCTGGAGGGTCTTATAATCCCGGTTCGTCCACAGTTTGGGATCCCCGCCGTTGTCCATGACAAAGATGGAGATATTATCCGTGGAACAAATAAGCTGCATCCGGGTAGTAAACCCCTCGTCGCTTAGCTGCCCCTGGCTCACCCCTTTGTTTAGCACCTCGAAGGCGCTTACAAGCGCTTTCTTCTTATCCTTAAAATAGTAATCCTCCAGAAAAAAATGGTTGGCCAGCCAGCACAGGAAAAAAGTCAGAGCCATAATCCCGATAAAAACGCCCGCCATCTGCTGCCGGATTGAACGTTTCATGCCGCACCTCGGTCTTCTATTATAGTTCCAGCGAGTCCTCGTTAACAAGGAACTCGTAAAGCCCCAAATGAAGAATCCCATCCTCGTCTGTCCAGGGCTTCATTGACGTTTTGCTGATTAGGATTTTCTTGAAAAAGTCTTTCGTCTTTTTCAGCGGTCTAAGTTCGGTTTCAAGTTTACTTTGCCCGCTGACGCTCAGGGCAGATTGGATATAGTATCTTTTCGCACCACGATTTAATATGAAGTCAATTTCACACTGCTTTTTGATTTTTTTGCCCCCGCTTGTTTCTGTGATCTCCACCACGCCTACATCTACCGCATAGCCACGGCATAAAAGTTCATTATATATAATGTTCTCCATAATGTGCGTTTCTTCCTGCTGTCTGAAATTCAGTCGGGCATTCCGCAAACCAATATCCGTGCAATAGTATTTTGAAGGATACTCGAAATACTTTTTGCCCTTTACATCATATCTCTTGGCATTGCTGAACAAAAAAGATTCTGACAGATAATCCAAGTAGCTTGACAGGGTAGTGTTTGAAACCTGAATATTTTTGACTGTTTGCAGGGTGTTTTTAATCTTGTTCACATTGGTCAATGAGCCTACCGAAGAACACAGAGCATCGGTCAATTCTGTAAGCACATCCGGCAGACCAATGTCATATCGCTCAACAATGTCCTTGAAATAAACCTCCGTAAACAGCGATTGCAGATAGGACATCTTTTCCGCATCATTTTTTTTGCTCAGGACAAGGGGCATTCCTCCGTATAGGGCATACTCCTCGTAAGCGTCGGATTTATCGCCGCCCACAAAGGAATAATACTCCTTGAAAGAAATCGGGTACACACGAATCTCGTCGCCTCTGCCACGAAAAGCGGTCAGCACATCTTTTGTCAGCATTTTTGAGTTACTTCCGGTCACATAAATATCTACATTCCGAAGACGCAGCAGGCCATTCAGCACATTGTACAACCGGATATTTTCCGGATTTTTCAACTCCCCCTTCGTAATAGCGTATTGCACCTCATCAATGAGAATATAGTACATATCCTTGTTTATGATTTTGGAACGGATATACTCGGAAAGAGCCTCCGGCTCACAGTACTGCATAAAAATGTCATCATCAAGGGCAATCGAAATAATCTGTTCCTCTTTCACACCGCTTTCTATCAGATGATTATAGAACAGATTAAACAGCAAAAAACTCTTGCCGCATCGTCTGATTCCGGTAATTACCTTTACCAAGCCATTCTCTTTTTTATCCATCAGCTGTTTTAAGTAATGGTCACGCTTGATAACATTTTGCACTGGGATTCTCCTTTCGCCGAAAAGTTACAGTCATTTTCTCCCAACTTTTCAATGATAGTATACCGGAATTTTTTGAAAATATCAAGTTTACACTGAAAACTTAGGCGACTTTCCCCGAAACTTTTTACAGTTCCGTCCTCTCTCGGATAATTCTGTCATTCATCCGTCTCGAACTTATAGCCCATTCCCCAAATGGTCTTGATCATGTCGCCCTTCTCCCCAAGCTTGCTCCTTAGCTTTTTCACATGGGTGTCAATGGTCCGGGCATCCCCGAAATAATCATAGTTCCACACGTTATTGAGAATTTTCTCCCTGGACAGGGCAATTCCCTGGTTCTCCATAAAATAGGCCAGGAGTTCAAATTCTTTAAAGCTCAGCTCCAGTACGTTTCCTTCCAAAGTAACAATACGGGCTGCCTTGTCAAGCTCGATCCCTCCGGCCCTTATGAAATCATCCGCCCCACGGGTGCTGGTTCTTCGCAGAATGGCCTCCACCCGGGCCACCAGGATCTTGGGACTGAAAGGCTTGGAAATATATTCGTCCACCCCCAGCTCAAAGCCCTGAAGCTCGTCCCGCTCGTCGGATTTGGCCGTCAGCATAATAATGGGCACTTTGGAATAGGCCCGGATCTCCCGGCAGGTCTGCCAGCCGTCCATCTTGGGCATCATCACATCCAGAATTACCAGAGCGATGCCTTCCGTCTCAAAGAATATATCCAGGGCCTGGGAGCCGTCCCCGGCTTCCAGCACTTCGTAATTCTGTTTCACCAGGAAATCTTTCACCAGCTTGCGCATGCGGCTCTCATCATCCACAACCAGGATCTTTAATTTATCCATTCGTCCCGCACCTTTCTCTCTTTATTTCGCCGGGAAACGGCGGCGCAAGACCCTCCTCCTATTTTCCCGGGATATTCTATCCTTCAGTATAGCAGGGAAATATGTTTGTTTTGTGAATTTATGATAAAGAAAGGAACAGCTTTCCTAAGTCTGTTCCTTTCTTTATCACGCTATCTCGTTTGAGTGGACCTGAGGGGAATCGAACCCCTGTCCGAAAGCCTGTTCCCTGTTCTTCTACTATCATAGTCAGTTTTTTGGCATTCCCTCCGCCGTCCGGGAACTAACACCCTGGCGGTTTTGGTAGCTTCATCCTACGCCCATGCGCGCAAAGCTTAACGCATGTCGTTTCCCGCATAGTCGATGCCGGATTCTTAAGGTGCGGGTGCCCTAAGGCCGACAGCTGCCATTAGGCAGCGTATGCTAAATTGTCTTCAGCGTTTATATTTAGATTTGCGATTTGACGCATCGCCTGCGGATAGCTTCACCAGCTGCGAGACCCCCGTCGAAACCAGTACAAGCCCGGAATGGGTACGTCTGTACTCTTAGTATATCGGATCCGGAGGGATTTTGCAACTGTTTTATTTGCAATTTGCCTATTTCTACTCCTCCCCTTCTCTCTTCTCCCGGAACTCCTTCGACAGCAGAAACATCCCGAAGAAGAGCCCGTTCAGAATCAGGGAAGCGGGAATCATGGACCAGGTCACCTGCTGATTCTCCAGTACTTCCACGGAGTAGTTATCGGCAATCACCAGGGTTAAATTATTGTTCAGAAAGTGCATAATCACCGGGACCCAGATATTTCCGGTCTTCCTGTAGGCCCAGGCAAAAAAGATGCCCAAGGTCATGCAGGTAATAATCTGGGACACGGTCATAATCAGTCCCCGGTCCGGCGTGGTGTAGTAGAAAAAGTCAAGGAATACATGCCACAGTCCCCAGGCAATTCCCAGTACCAGCACACCGCCTTTCAGGCCGAACCGCTTCTGAAGGATAGGCTGAAAATAATAGCGCCACCCGTATTCCTCTCCCAGGAAGGGGGCAAAGGCAAGGAGAAAGTTCACCGGCTGTATGAGCATATAGATTAAGGCATCGGAGCTTCCCAGAATGTCCAGGATGGCTCCCGGCCGCCCCTCCATGGCATAGGCCAGGGCTCCCCGGCCGAAATAAAGGAGCAGAAATACAAAAATACAGAAAAGAGATGCCTTCCAGCGCCTAAAGCCCAGTCCGTAAGCTCCTCTTCGCTTCTTTCCTGATGTCAGCAGGAAAATCCATAACAGAATACTTCCTCCTATGCTGATATACTGGACAAGCACCGTCCACAAGGACACGCTTTGTCCATAAAGCGTGGCAGTCTGTTCCGGCATGGCAAGGGATAGGACGCAGAGCCCCAGCATCGCCAAGGTTACCAGCAGAAAGCAGAGATAAAACCATCTGGGCAGCAGAGGATCCTTCCACTGGGTTACAAGGTAAGCCAGCATCACTCCCGCCGCCGGATAGAACATCTGGGCATTGGGAAACACGCTCATCTCTGCCTGTACGGTGCTTCCGTACCAGGTCAGAAGCCCCATCAGATACGTAAGTCCGAAGGCAATCAGGAGAAAAATATGGAGCTGTCTTTTTGTCTTTGCTGTTTCTGTCATTTCATACACTTCTTTCTGTTTGGATTTCTCATCCGTATTTTCCTGGATTATATCATGTTCCGGATCCGGAAAGGTATGAAATGCCCAGAAGGTTTATTTCCCTGCCTAAACGGTCTTGCCCTTTAAAAAAAGCTCCTTAAGCTTCCCCCGGAGGGCCCTGGAAAAGGGACAGCGCTCCCCGTTCTTCAATACAAGCTCCCTGTTTTTGAAATCCGCTTCCTCTATCTGGGAAACCTGTACCAAATAGGCCCGGTGTGCCCGGAGAAAGCCCTCCCCCAGCCGCTCCTCCAGCTCCTTCATGCTTCCCAGAAAGTCCAGGCGTTCCCGGCAGGCATGAAGCTCAATCCGGTGAGTGCGCCCGGAAGTGGCAAAGTACAGAATGTCAGAAAGGGGAATATGCCGGACAATATCCAGGGTTTTTACCGTAAAATATTTCTGCCGCTCTCCCTGTTCTGCCTCTACCCGGGCCGCAATGATTCTAAGGCAGCGGGAAATTCCCTCATACATCCCCTGTACATTCTCCTTGCAGATATAGTCCAGGGCCTCCAGATGGTAGCGGAAGGTTTCAAAGGCCAGCTCCCGGAAAGCCGTTACATAGACGAGAAATCCCCGGGAATCCAGTTTCCGGATCTCCTGTCCCAGGCCGAAGCCGTCCATGGATGCCCCTTTGAATTCCACGTCCAGAAAATAAATTCCCTGTCTCCGCTCCCCCTTAAGGGCCTCCAAAAGCTCCTCCGGGCGTCCGGTGCACAGGGCAATTTCCATATCATAATTTTCTATGAGTATCTGCTTCTCCAGCCAGAGACGCTCCGCCTCCCGGATTTGTCCCTCATCCTCGCAAATATAGATTGGCAGCATGGACTACACCTCCTGGATCTGAAACTCCTGCACAAAATCTCCCTCCTGTATGGCCGTAAAGGGAAAGACAAAATCATATTTTTCCACAATTCTCCGGTAGTTTCCCAGCCCGATCCCATGCCCTTCCCCTTTGGTTGTATAGCCCTCCATACCCAGCCGCCGGAAATCCACCTCCCCGCACAGGGTATTTCTCACCCGGAAGGTGGTACAGCCCTCCCGGCTGCTGATCATCAGGTGAATCCGGGCGTCCTTCCTGCCCCGCACCTCATCCATAGCGTTATCCACCAGAATGCCCAGACAGCGGCAGAGATCCGTACTGCGCATGCGGGTAGCCTCAAAAGGCCGCAGAACCTCCAGATCGCAGCAGATCCCCTCCTTCTGCATCCGGGCCAGTTTCTCCAGCAGAAGCCCTTTTATCTCTGTCATACGCACGTTGGCAA
The DNA here is from genome assembly GCA_910586955.1 of uncultured Lachnospiraceae bacterium. GTDB lineage: Bacteria > Bacillota > Clostridia > Lachnospirales > Lachnospiraceae > Laedolimicola. The sequence goes on from CAJUMM010000052.1 coordinate 16,335, forward strand.
GCTGGTTCAGAAGCCGCACCTGTTCCCCTGCCTGCCGGTCGAAATCCTCCGTCATCTCCTGGATAAATGACTGGAGGGCTTCTATATCTCCCTCTTGGGCCTTAAGATACATGCCGGCAGTCATATTCTTAAAATCGTGGCGGAATCTGCGGACCTCGGACTGGATCTGTTCCATTTTTTCAATATAAATGGTCTGCTGGGCAAGACTTGCCTGCTGGGCCGCAATATACTGCTTCTGCTCTTGGTCCCTCACCACATAAGCCAAAATCATATGGGTCATCATAAGCAGGGCCAGAGGCAGCAAAAGAGATGCCCCCTCCGGCTCCTGTCCTGCCGTCTCCAAAGCAATGTAAATCAAAGGGCAGAGGGCTATAAAGGCTATGATTCCTTTGTGCATCCTCTTCTGTTCCATCCAGTTTCTATATAGATCTCCCATGCCGGATTTATGGATCACCAAGCTGCACAGAAGAAGGCAGCCCGGCCGTATGACAAACATCCAGAACAAATATTCCTGCCGTTGATTTAAAACTGCCAGATCATAAAACTTCCCGTATACATAAAGCTGGGAAAGCAGCTCTCCGTATGAGCACAAGATTTCGGCCATCACTGCGGCCAGGCAGCAGTTCCGGAAAGATACCTGATACATCCATCTAAGAAGCAAGGCTCCCCCTGCCAGCACAAAATACTGCCATAGAAACCGGCCAATCCCATAGTTCCACTTCCACACACCCTTAAGATAGCACAATGCCCCCAGGGAAGACTGGATAAGCACCAGAATCAGGACATATATAAGACACAAGGCCATACGCCTGCCTCCTCTATTGGGAATCCGCCCCAGGAGAATCCAGGACATCCAGATAAAAAATATCAGATTCAGGGTTATACTGCCGAAATTCCCAAGGATAACCTGCCAATAGTTCATACCGTCTCCTTCTGCAAAGCTTTTTTCCAAAGAAATTTTAGCATATTCGAAGGAAAAGATAAAGATAATGTTCTGGAAGATACCGGTCTTTTCCTAAAAACTCCGGTTAATCCGTGTTTTTTATACGGAGCCCTGCAAAAAACACCGGTAAAATCAAAAAAATTTCAGGCAGCCGTCCGCACATCCTCATGTTTCAAGTACCAAATTCCCGCCCCCAGAAACAAAGCTATGAAAAAGACAACGCTAATCCCAAAACCAAACATATTTTCTATCATATCCTCCGTCTTGTTGGCATTCATCCCTTCCAGCATCAGGGAATAGGGCCAGAACAGGCTGTAGCCCCCGTTGCTTAACAAAAGCCCCATAATACTTCCCAGAAGGGCGACAGCAATGGGAACCGCAAAGCTGCGGATGATCATCGACAGCACCAGCTGCAAAGCTGCCGTTACCATGCCGCCCAGGCTTCCCCGCAGCAGCCAGAATAAGATCTGCACAGGGGGCATTCCGGGAAGCCCGGCTGCCTTTCCTCCCAGGATGAAAAGAATCCACACCCACAGCTGGAGGAAAACCGTACAGCCGAAGGCCAGGACCAGTTTGGATCCAAATATGGTTCCTTCGGATACAGGCATGGACATCAGCCGGTTCCAGTTGTGATTCAGATGTTCTACCCTCCAGGTATAGGAGCAGTACAGGGCGATGAGAGGCCCGTAAAAGAAATTGGCATAAAACAGGGAGTGCTGGGTCCACAGGGAATACCACTCCGATTTGAGGATTTCTATATTATTCAGGTAGTTTGCCGTCCCTATCATGGCCGGAATCATAGGAATAGCCACAAATACCAGCCACAGGTGGGAATGTTTCAGTTTCTTCCATTCGGTTTTGATACTATTCGCCAGCATTTCAAATCTCCTTTCTCAAAAACAGGTATTTCCCGGTAAAATACCCCAGAACCAGCATGACCAGCAGGGAATATAAGGCTGTCCTGTCTAAGGGCACATCATAGAAATACATAATCCGGGTCTCCTCCTCCCAGTAGCTTCCAAGGAAAGACAGCAGACAGTAGTAGCCCCATATCAGGACCCTGTGAAGAATCCCTTTGGGCAGGAACCAGGAGAACAGGCCGGCGAAGGAACCGAAAAGCCCCGCTGCCAGCGGCATAATCTGATTTTCAAAATAGAAGGACAATACCTGCTGGAAGATAAGGATGACCAGACTTACCAGGAAATTCTGTACCAGAAAACACAGCACCTGCCGCATCTCCAAAGGTTCACCAAAGCCCAGAATATGTCCCAGGCACAAGAGGGCTCCCAGCTCCGCAGCCATATAGGCCGCCAGGTAACAGGCTCCCGTCAGCAGCTTCATATCAAAGAGGCGTCCTTTTCTCTCCATGGTACACAGAAGCTTTATGGTATTTCCTTTCACCTCCGTATCACAGAGACGGCTGGCCAGCATAGCCGTCATGATGGGCATCAAAATGGTATTAATGATAGCCAGATTGGTGAGGACCCACCGGTAGCCGTCCCGGATTTCTAGATCGGAAGAG
>CAJUMM010000053.1 GCA_910586955.1 uncultured Lachnospiraceae bacterium
AGATCTACACTCTTTCCCTACACGACGCTCTTCCGATCTCCGTCCTCTTTGGCTTTTTTCAAAGCTTCCGGACCGGGAACACTGCCTTTCCCTTTCAGCAGCTCTTCCTCTTCCTCCACCAGTTCCTTCATCTGCCGGATAAAGTAATGCTTGATCCGGGTCAGCTGGTAAAGCTCTTCCACCGTAGCCCCTTTCCGGAGAGCCTCATACATAAGGAACTGCCGCTCGCTGGTGGCCGTGTCCAGCATTTTCAGAAGTTCTTTCTTGGTCTTCTGGTGAAAATCTTTGGCAAAGCCCAGGCCGTAACGCCCGATCTCCAGGCTGCGGATAGCTTTCTGGAAAGCCTCCTTGTAGGTCTTTCCAATGCTCATAACCTCCCCCACGGCCCGCATCTGGGTTCCCAGCTTATCTTCCACGCCCTTGAACTTTTCGAAAGCCCAGCGGGCGAATTTGATCACAATATAGTCTCCATCCGGCACATACCTGTCCAGAGTCCCGTATTTGCCGCAGGGGATCTCATCCAAAGTCAAGCCGGAAGCCAGCATGGCGGATACCAGGGCAATGGGAAAGCCAGTGGCCTTGGACGCCAAAGCAGAGGAGCGGGAAGTTCTGGGATTGATCTCAATGACAATATCCCGGTCCGACACCGGATCGTGGGCCCACTGGACATTGGTTCCCCCAATCACCTGAATCGCTTCCACAATCTGGTAAGATTTCCTCTGGAGGCGCTTCTGCACTTCCTCCGGAATGGTCAGCATGGGGGCCGAACAGAAGGAATCCCCCGTATGTACCCCAAGGGGATCGATGTTTTCAATAAAGCAGACGGTAATGATATTGTTTTTGCTGTCCCGGACTACCTCCAGCTCCAGCTCTTCCCATCCCAAGATGGACTCTTCCACCAGAACCTGTCCTACCAGGCTGGCCTGGAGGCCTCTGGCTACCACGGTCCTCAGCTCCTCCACGTTGTAGACCAGGCCGCCTCCTGCACCGCCCATGGTGTAGGCCGGGCGCAGAACTACCGGATACCCCAGGCGGCCGGCAATCTCCACCGCCTCCTCTACGCTGTAGGCCACCTCGCTTCTGGCCATCTCGATTCCCAGACTGTCCATGGTATTTTTAAATTCAATCCGGTCCTCGCCCCGCTCAATGGCATCCACCTGCACGCCGATGACTTTCACGCCGTACTTGTCCAGCACGCCGGCTTTGGCAAGCTCCGAACATAGATTGAGACCGGATTGTCCGCCAAGATTCGGCAATAAGGCATCTGGTCTCTCTTTTTCAATAATCTGTGTCAGCCGCTCCACATTCAGGGGCTCAATATAAGTAACGTCTGCAGTTCCCGGGTCCGTCATAATGGTGGCCGGGTTGGAATTCACCAGTACGATCTCATAACCCAGGTTCCGCAGGGCCTTGCAGGCCTGGGTCCCGGAGTAATCGAACTCACAGGCCTGTCCGATGATAATGGGGCCGGATCCGATAATCAGTACCTTGTGAATGTCTGTTCTTTTGCTCATAACCAATCTCCTATTCCAGTATTATAGTAAAAGGTCCGTCGTTCAGAAGTTCCACTTGCATATCCGCTCCGAAAACGCCCTGCTGCACCCTGGGGATTTCCCGGCGGCACTGTTCAATCATATACTCATACAGCTCCTTGGCCTGCCCCGGCTCTGCCGCATCCGTAAAACCGGGACGGTTTCCGTGGTTTACGTCCGCATAGAGGGTAAACTGGGAGACCAGGAGAAGTTCTCCTCCCACATCCCGGATGGAACGGTTAATTTTTCCCTTTTCATCCGGGAAAATCCGCAGGGCCAGCATTTTCCGCACCAGACGGTCCACATCCGCTTTTGTATCCTCCCGGCCCACGCCTGCCAGAACCAGGAAGCCCGGTCCTATCTTTCCGGCAACAGTCCCATCCACCGTTACCGATGAATGGGACACTCTCTGTATAACCAGTCTCATATAACAGTCTCTAAATCCTTTCGTGTTCCTTTTCCTTATATTTCACAAACTCCCGGATCATATGTATGGCCCCGTCAATCCCCAGGGTTCCCGTATCCAGACAGAGATCGTAGCCGGCCGCCTCGCCCCATTTCTTGCTGGTATAGTAATTGTAATAGCTGGCCCTGCGTTTATCCGTCTTGATGATCAGCTCCTTTGCCTTGGCATTGGTCAGATCATGACGGCGGGCAATCCGCACAATCCGGGACTGGAGATCCGCATGGAGAAACACATTCACCACATTGGTGTAATCCGCCAAGGCATAATCCGCACACCTTCCCACCATGACGCAGGGACCTTCCTTTGCAATCTTCTTGATGGTGTCAAACTGGGCCAGAAAAACTTTATGGTTTAAAGGCATCTCGGTGAAGGCCGAGGAGGAATAGCCGGTGGAGTAAGTATCCATCACCAGGGAGTAGAGAAAACTGTTGGTAGGCTTCTCGTCGTGATTCTCAAAGAGCTCCTGGCACAAACCGCTGTCTTTGGCCGCCCGAGACAACAGTTCCTTGTCGTAACAGGGAACTCCCAGTTCCTCCGCCAGCTTCAGGCCGATGTCATGTCCCCCGCTGCCGTACTGGCGTCCGATGGTAATAACCGTATTGTTTGCCATTGTATCATGTCTCCTTTCTGCACTCACTCGCTCAGGCTTAAAATAATTCCCTTGGCAATTCCTTTTGCAACATCGTTCTGGTAGGTGTCCTCCGTGAGTCTTCCTGCCTCTTCCCCGCTGCTCATATATCCTACTTCAATCAGGACTCCCGGCATCTCCGTATCCGAAAGAATGTTGTAGCGCCCCTCGTCCACGCCCCCGTCCAAAGCCTGGGTCTCTTTCACCAGGGCCGCCTGGATATTTTCGCAGAGGGCCTGGCTCGCCTTGCTCTCGCCCTTATAATGGCTCACGGCTCCCGATACGCTGCTGTCTCCGGAATATCCGCAGTGTACGCTGACCAGAAGATCCGCACCGCTTGCGTTGGCTGCCGCCACCCGCTCCTCTTTGGAAAGCCGGGTATCGTCCTCCCTGGACAGGATTACCCTATAGTTCTGGCTCTCCAGCATAATTTTCAATTTGGAACAGATATCCATGGTAACGTCCTTCTCCAGGCCGTCACCACCGCTTAATCCCACGTCCGCGCCCCCGTGGCCCGGATCGAGGAAGATCACATAGGAATCTCCTTTGGGCTCAATGGTTTCCCCGCCGCCGGAACTGTTTTTCATCCAGAAAAAAACCAAAACTCCTGCCAGGATTACCGCTGCGGCTGCTCCGGCAATGATGAGAATGCGGTTGCGTTTCTTCTTCCGCTCCCGTTCCCGGCGCTCCCTTCTGGCCTCCATCCTGCGGCGTCTCTCTGCCGGACTCAACTGTTTTTCCTTGTCATTTGTCTCCATTTTACTTCTAGTCTCCTGTCATTATCGTTCCCATTTGTCGCAGAAGGACTGGATCTGATCCGCCATCTTTGCCAAATCTTTGTTGGCGAAGCCCTTGCTCTTCTCGATGACATGAAGAAGACGCTTCCCGGCCTCCACCAATCTATCATATACTTTAGACACCTGTTTTGCAAGTTTTTTATCTTTGGAAATCCGCTCCGTATTCCCCAGGGTGATGCAGGTATTTAAGAGCAGATCATAGCTTCCTCCGCTGTAAGGGGCCTCCGCCTCATATCCGTATTCTTCCTTCAGGCACTGGGCAAACTCGTCGCAGACGGTATCCTCCCCGTGGACGATAAACACCTTCTCCGGCCTCTTTTCCATGCCCTTCAGCCATCCGATCAGTCCCTGCTTATCCGCATGGCCGCTGACGCCTGCAAGGACTTTGATATCCGCCTGTACCTCTACGGTTTCACCGAAAAGCTTCACCTGCTGGGCACCTTCGATAATCGCCCGTCCCAGGGTTCCGTATGCCTGATATCCCACAAAGAGAATGGTACTGTCTTTGCGCCACAGATTATGCTTCAGATGATGGCGGATCCGCCCTGCCTCACACATACCCGAAGCAGACAGGATTACCTTAGGCCTGTCGTCAAAGTTGATGGCCTTTGACTCGTCACTGGTAATGGAAAGGCTTAAACCCGGAAACTGTATGGGATTGATTCCCTGATTGACCAGGGCCATGGTCTCCTCGTCGAAACATTCGTACATATTTTTGTTGAAAATGGTAGTGGCCTGGACTGCCAGGGGACTGTCCACATAGACTTTAAAGTCCTCATGCCCCTTTACCAGCTGACGGGCCTTTATCTCCCGCAGGAAATAAAGCATTTCCTGGGTTCTGCCCACTGCAAAGGAGGGAATGACCACATTTCCACCCCGGTCAAAGGTCTCTTTCAAAATTCCGGCAAGGGACTCCACATAATCCGGCCGCTCCCCGTGGCTCCGGTTCCCGTAGGTGGACTCCATTACCACATAATCTGCGCCCTCCACTGTCTGTGGATCCTTGATAATCGGCTGATCGAGATTCCCCACGTCTCCGGAGAAGAGGAGCTTTTTGGACTCCGTCCCTTCCTGAAGCCAAATCTCAATGCAGGAAGAGCCAAGAAGGTGCCCTACGTCCGTAAAGCGGATCGCAACGCCCTCCGCCACCGGAATGCGCTTCCCGTACTCACAGCCCCGGAACAGCCGCACCGTGGCATCTGCCGCAGCCACATCATAGAGGGGAACATACTCCGGCTTTCCGGATCTTCTGGCCTTCCGGTTCCTCCACTCCGCCTCGAACATCTGGATGTGGGCACTGTCCCGGAGCATAATCTCGCAGAGATCCCGGGTGGCCTTCGTGGCATATACAGCGCCCCGGAACCCTTTGGTATACAGCAGGGGAAGCAGGCCGGAATGATCAATGTGGGCATGGGTGAGAAATACATAATCGATCCTGGATGCTTCCACCGGAATCTCCTGGTTTTCATAGAGATCCGGCCCCTGCTCCATCCCGCAGTCCACCAGCATGATCTTCCCGCAGGCTTCAATCATATGACAGCTTCCGGTCACTTCATGAGCTGCGCCCAAAAATGTCAGTTTCATAGATGAATCCCCCCTTATTTTAAATATATTTCCTTATCTTTTAGTATACCGTTACCGGGGGAAAATTACAATGGATTCTAGAAGTTTTTCTTCCGAAAATGCACTTTCCCCGGTAAACCGGAAATACAAAAGGCTGTTTCCATTTTCCAAAAGATAACCCATAGGAGTTTCCTCCAGAAGCCGCCCCTCTCTGTCGGTCATCCGGTCATAAATCTTAAAAAGGGTCCCTCCTTTTGGTTCCCCGGCCGGTTCCGTCCGAAAGGATCTGCGGATTCCGTCTCCATAGCGGGTCTTGGGCGGGTTTAACAGTTCCTCCCTAAGACGCTCCAAAAGCCAGCTGCTATAGGTAGAATAATATTTGTATTCGATTCTCCAAAGGCAGGGCTCCCCGCCGGAAAATCCGGTTCCGGCGCTTTCGTACTCCTGCATCTGTCCCAGAAGGCTCCTTCCCTCCTTCGTATAAGGAGGCTCATCTCCCGGTCCAAGCCCCAGATCTTCCGAGGTAAAGATCCACTTCCCCTGGTTCCAGCGGCGCTCCTGCTCCCTCTTTTCTATGGGCAGGACCATCACGGAGATAAAGCCCATAAAGACAAGAATCAGCCAGATTCCGGCCAGATAAGCGAAAGCATAAGTCCATTTCCGGAAACCTTTCTTCCGTATCCTCCGGTAAAGGAAGACTTGGAAAATACCGATTGCAGCCGCAAAGGCAAATCCGTAGATCCCCGCCGAGCCTCCCAAAAGAAACTGCAGCAAAAGGAGAAGGGCTGTATCCCTGTACCGCCTGCTCCTCCAAATACTCTTCCATAGCGGAAAGCTCATACAATTCAAAATCCCTGATCTGCCACTTTTTCCTTGTTCTCATCCCCTACCCTCCAGTCTGCGTTCTCCGTCCGCAAGCTGCAAGCGCAGCCGCTCCTGCTCCTCTAGAAGCCGTTCCCTGCCTTTTTCCGTAATCCGGTACCACCGTTTTCTGCCCTGGTTTTCCGTCTCCCGTATCATCCCCTCCTGCTCAAAGCGTGCCAGAAGGGTATAGAGGGTCCCCGGCCCAATATGAACCCTTCCCCGGGACACCTCCTCCACCAGATCCATAATATCCACCCCGCAGCACTCCTCCAATAAAGCCAGGAGAATATAAAACATTGGTTCCGTAAGATTTTGAAATTGCTCTCTAGGCATATTAATCCCCGCTTTTCCATTTTATATCGTGTATCGATATTCTCAACACCATTGTAATATCGATACACGATATTGTCAACCCAAATATCTCTCTATCCACAGCTCTGGTGCGGAAATTTACGGCTCTCCCTTCTCCCGGAGCAAATACACAGCCCGAAACAAATGGTCATTCCCTGGAACCCCATTGAAAAGCGCCGGCACTTAGCGAATGCAAGTGCAGGGCGCGCAACATGAGCTTAGTGTCCGCTGCGCTTTTCACTAAGAGCAAGCGGGGGTGGAAGGGAATGACCATTTGTTTCGGGCGTAGTTGTCTCGGGCATAATCACCCCGCCATCTCCCGCAGCAAAGCGATCTCCTCTGCCCACCCCGCATCATCATTAGGTGTCTCCAGAATAAAAGGCAGCCCCCGGAGCTTCGGATGCCTCACAATCCGCCCAAAGGCCTCCAGGCCGATGGTTCCCTCTCCAATCCGGGCGTGGCGATCCTTATGGCTGCCCATGGGATTCATGCTGTCATTGATATGGACGGCCTTCAGGCGATTCAGGCCGATGACGGCGTCGAACTCCTCCAGCACCTCATCCAGGCAGTCCACAATATTGTACCCTGCATCCCACACATGGCAGGTATCCAGGCATACTCCCATCTTTCCGGAAAGTTCCACCTGATCGAGAATGGCCCGGATCTCCTGGAAATTCCTTCCCAACTCGCTCCCTTTGCCTGCCATGGTTTCCAGAAGCACAGTAGTGGTTTGTTCTTCCTTCAGGCACTGGTTCAGCATCCGGGCAATCTGCCGGATCCCTTCTTCCGCTCCCTGTCCCACATGGCTCCCCGGATGGAAATTGTAATAATTCCCCGGCGTGTACTCCATGCGCTCCAGATCCGAGGCAAAGGCTTCCCGGGCAAAGCGCCGGACCTCCTCCTTATCGGAACAGGCATTTAAGGTATAAGGGGCGTGGGCCACAATGACGCCGTACCCCTGGTTTTTCCATAATTCCCGGAAAGCCTTGGCATCCTCCGGGCGTATTTTTTTCGCGCTTCCGCCCCTGGGATTCCTGGTAAAAAAGGCAAAGGTGCTGGCCCCCAGCTTCAGGGCCTGCTTTCCCATGGCCTCGTATCCCTTGGCAGAAGAAATGTGGCTTCCTATGTTCAACATATGTTTAAAGGGCCTTTTCTTTTAAAGTTACCGTTACCCAGCCGGTCTCGTAGTTAAATCCCATCTCCAGTCCCACCGGCGTGTAGAACATGACTGCCGCCTCCGGGTCTCCCAGGATTTCCAAAAGTTCCTCGTCTGTCAGGTTCTGTACATACTCTACACCGTCATTCTGGGTCTTGTCCTGGGCCCGGAAACGGATGGCCAAATCCTGGTCAAGCTCCGCCATGTCCTCATAGGGGATCCGCTCTCCCGTCTCCACCCGGAAATTTATAGCGTCAATCCGGGGCATCTTGCTTTTTTCCTCATACAGATCGTGTTGGAAGACGATGCTTATCTTTTCTTCATCCATGAAAGTTACGTAGCCGTAGGTGCTGCAGCCTCCCTCATAATCCCGGTAAACCTCCCGGTACTCCTGGGCCGCCTGCCGGATGGCGGCATTGGCAGAATCATATTTATGTTCATCCTCAGAATCCCGCAGAAGGGGATAAATGCAGTAATAGGAACAGGAATTATCCGAATCGTCCGGGTTTATGGATTCCGTTACCCAGTCTATGCCATAGTCCAGATCCGTCCGGGTAGCGTCCGTAATGGTCTCATAGTAGGGATCGTTCTCGTCCGGCTCATAGTACCCGTAATCATCATCATAGTCATAATCATAATCATAATCGTAATCATCGTCAAAATAGTCCCTGCCGGAATCGAAATCATCCCAAAATCCTGATTCCGGCGCCGTTTCACCGATTTCCATCCCCACTTTCAGAATGGAATAGAAATAGAAAAGCACCGCAACGATGAGCCCCAGTATCAGGGCCACGGCAGCCGCCACCGCAAACCACATTCCCTTTTTGTTGTTCTTCTCCCTGGGCGGGCCTGCATAAACCTGGGGATAGGGGGGATATCCCTGGGGAGGCCGGGCCTGGTTATAACCTTGATTCCCCTGGTTCCAGCCCCCATTGGGGGGCGGATAGGAAGCCTGGCCCCGGTTTTCATAACCGCAGCTCTGGCAGACCCCATTCTGCATCAATGCCCCGCACCGGGGACAGAAGCCGAAATCACGATTCTCGCTCATTGTTCTCCTCCTGTAAGTTCATCCAGATTTTTTCCGTAGGAGTCCATAAAATACTTAAGAAACAGCTCCGTTTCCTCCACTCCCATGCTCTGTATATGATTCAGGGCCATCTCCCTGGCCCGGACAAATTCCCGGTTTCCCGCCTGCTCCTCCTCCACACACTTTATGTAGGCGGAGAGCTTGTCAGCCGCCTTCACCAGCTTCCAGAGATAAGCATCCTCCGGCTGTTTTTCAAAAACTCCCCGGTAAGCCTCCTGCATCTCTGCCGGCAGCATGTCCAGAAGGGTTCTGGAAGCTTTCTTTTCAATGTCCTTGTAAGTATTTTTGATCTGTACGTTATAGTACTTAATGGGTGTGGGCATATCGCCGGTAATAATCTCCGTGGCGTCATGGTAAATGCCCAGAACTGCCGCCTTCTCCGCATCCAGCTCCTTTCCCAGGAAGGTATTCCCGATCACCGCCAGGGCATGGGCAATCATAGATACCTCCAGGCTGTGCTCACTTAAGTTCTCACTTCTGGAATTGCGCATCAGCGCCCAGCGGCCAATGTACTTCATCCGGGACATCATGGCAAAAAAACTATTCATTTCCCTTTGTTCCTCTTCTTCTTTTCCCGTATCCGGCAGATATTGCTGGCAAAAAAGCTGCTGCATTTTTTCACATACCGCTGAAATTCCGGCCAGAAAATATAGTATTCCTTTCCCCAGGAAGAGATCTGTAGATACTCTCCCACAATGCCCGTAACCACTACGAAATGTCCCGCCGTCTCCGCAGCCGGAAAATACTCTCCGTTTTCCAGCCTGTAGAAAGTTACCTTCTTCTTCCTCAAAAAAGGCGGAAAATTGGGACCAACTGCCAGAATCACCGGAATATCCTGCCGAAGCATAGCTTCTATCCGGGGCAGAATCTGGCCAAAGCGCAGTCCCCAGCTGGCCCTAAAGTCCATCCGGTAATGCCGGAAATACCGGTTCATGCTCACGGGAAGCAGAAATCCTGGAATCCCGAATCCTGGGATAATGGGAAAATAACGTTTCCTAAGCTTGGCCAGATAGCGCTCATAGCGGGGCAGGGAGAGAAGGCCGTCCTCCCGGAGCATCCCATAAAACAGATCCGTCTCGCACTCTGTCCGGTGCAGGCCCAAGTAGAGCAGGACATCTCCCGCTCCCACCACGCCGCAGCCGTACCTGCGCATCATGAATCCGGCAGACCAGTTCTGGTTACCTCCAAAGGAATCGCCTGTCTGGGCTTTCACAGAAAGATAGGGATATCTCAAACCGCAACGTCTGTTTTCCATAGAGTTCTCCTTTATCTCTTACGTTTCCCCTGCCTGATACAGGATCTCTGACAAAAGTATACCACAAAAAGAAAAGGCTGTCATCTGCAATCCGGTCAAACTGCCCTTCCCATATAATAAAATCCCCTGCACTCCTCCAGCCGCACCGGGAGCAGCTTTCCAATCCGGGAAGCCTCCCCAGGAAAATGTACCAGAAGATTGTTGCTCATTCTCCCGGTGAGATATCCGGGAAGATGTTCATTGAGCTCCTCCGCCAGCACTTCCTGGACGGTTCCCTCAAAGCCTAAAGCACGCTCCCTGGCAATACGCTGTACCTCCGGCAGCAGCCGGGAAAAGCGGTCCTTAACTTCCTCTTCTCCCACCTGCTCCTCCATGGACGCCGCAGGCGTCCCGGTCCGTTTGGAATAGATAAAAGTATAGGCATTGTCATATCCCACCGTTCTCACCACATCCAGGGTATCCTCAAAATCTTCCTCCGTCTCACCGGGAAATCCCACAATGATATCCGTAGTCAGGGAGATGCCGGGAATTTCCTTCCGGATCCTTCCGGCCAGTTCCAGATACTGTTCCTTGGTATATTTCCGGTTCATTTTCTCCAGAATCCGGGTACTCCCCGACTGAAGCGGAAGGTGAAGATGCCGGCAGATCTTCCGGGACTCCTTCATCACCTGTATCAGTTCCTCCGACAAATCCTTGGGATGGGAGGTCATAAAACGGATTCTCCGGATCCCCTCGATCTCTTCCACTTTGCGCAGGAGCCAGGCGAAATTTACAGGATCTGGAAGGTTTTTTCCATAGGAATTAACATTCTGTCCAAGAAGCATCACTTCCACCACACCCTCTGCCGCCAGCCTTTCAATTTCCCGGAGAATCTCTCCCGGCTCCCGGCTGCGCTCTCTCCCCCGGACATAGGGGACGATGCAGTAGCTGCAGAAATTGTTGCAGCCAAACATTATATTTACCCCGGATTTAAAGGGATATTTCCGGTCTACAGGAAGATCCTCCACAATCTCTTCCGTGTTCTCCCAGATATCCACCACCTGGCCCCTTTCCTCCAGTCTCTTGGCCAAAAGCTCCGCCAGCTTGAAAATATTGTGGGTCCCGAAAATCAGATCTACAAATTTATAACTCTCTTCCAGCCGTCTCACTACCTCCGGCTCCTGCATCATGCAGCCGCAGAGGGCAATCATCATCCGGGGCCTTATTTTTTTCTCGTGCTTTAACCGTCCCAGATGCCCGTAGACCTTCAGATTGGCATTCTCCCGGACCGTACATGTGTTGTAAATCACGAAATCCGCCTGTTCCTCCGCCGCTTCCCCATACCCAATCTGCTCCAAAATCCCGGACAGTTTCTCCGAATCCCTGGCGTTCATCTGGCAGCCAAAGGTGGTCACATGGAAGGTGAGAGGCCGGCCCAGCTCTTCCTCCTGCTGCTGCAGGAGCTTCCGGCACTTTGCCATAAAATAATACTGCCGGGCCGGCTCCTCTGCCGGCGGCGCTAAACTTAAATCTATGTTATTTAAATCTATTTCTTGATACATTTCTCTTGACTTTCTCCTTTAAATGTCATATACTCGAAATAAGAAATGAGTTTTTAACCGTACGGCCTTATGGCTCAAGCGGGGTACTCGTTTCTTTTTTTATGTTTACAATATCATATAGATACAACTTCATATTCTCCGCATGCCTTATCAAAAGCTCCACATGAAAGATATTATAACGTAAAACTTCTCCATCGTCATCAAAAACCGGAAGGGCAAACCGAGAATCATATCGATACCATCCAAATCTGGCATTTTTATCATGTTTTTGGGCAAGATTTTCCCGAAATCTTTTATTCTCTGCAATCTTAATCATTTCAGTCATCTGGAAGCTCATTGCCTATGTATATGATTTCTTTACTTTCAGCGATTTCTACAAATTCTCCAACATATCGCTTTAAATACTGCTCAACCTCATCCCAATCAATATTCTGCCTGCCTCTAAACCGTATGTCATTTATTACTACGATCTGATTTCCCTTCATATTTTTTAAAATTCTTACGTTTCTCTCCATAATATCTCCTTGTAAAATATGTCCCTAATTATACTGCAAATCCGGCAATTTTTCAATGGCCCGGCCTGTGAATTTCCCATTGCCTCCCCCCTGTTTTTCTGCTATAATGGGCGTTAAGGATAAAATGAACCAATCTAAAAAGCAGGGAGGCGTCTGCATTATGGAAATACTGAAAAACTGTCGAAAAGCAGAGATTTATACAACCGGCAACGAGCTGCTGGCCACAGCGGAAGTGTTCCGGGATCTGTCTGACAATGTCTGGCTGTCCGTACCCACTGATTTTCCACTGGAAGAACACGATTCTTTTCTGATCACCTTTTTTGATCCCGTTTCCGGGCTGATTTTCAGCCGCTGTACTTTAAGCAAATCCGATCAGGGTTCCGAAGAAAAGGAAGCCCTGCTCTGCAAGATTGAGGAGATTATGGAAAGCAGGCAGCGCAGGCAGGATCTGAAGCTCTCTCTGGAAATCCCCCTGGAAATGTTTTTCATCCATCCGGCCTCCGGCATTCCCGGCATCCCGGATATGATTACGGCAACTACCCGCAACATCAGCGCCGGAGGCGTATACTTTATCTGCCAATACGCCATTCCTGTAGATGCGGAACTCCAGTTTCAGCTCCGTGGGGCTTCCAAACCCCTGACCCTCACCGCCAAAGTGCTGCGCCAGGAGTCCCTGCCCCCTGTAAAAGATGTTCCCCAGCACGGCCACGGATGCCGGTTTATCGATCTGAGACCCCAGAGCGAAACCGTTCTGCGCAACTATATTTTCCGCCAGGAACGCCAGAAACGCTTCTAAAAATTTTGTACCGTATAAATCAGGGCTTCTGCAGAAATCTTTCTGCAGAAGCCCTCTTTCTTTTTATCCGGAACTCATTACATCCCCATATGCTTTCTTAATTGCCTGCAAACCTCCTTGATGTCAATGGGCTTCGCAATATGGGCATTCATACCACAGTCCAGGCATCTCTGGATATCCTCTGCAAAGGCATCCGCAGTCATAGCAATAATGGGAATCTTCTTTGCATCGGGATGATCCAGGGCCCGGATAGCCGTTGCCGCCTCGTATCCGGTCATAACCGGCATGCGGATATCCATAAGAATCACATCGTAGGTTCCCTCAGGAGCCTGCCGGAACTTATCCACGCATATCTGGCCGTTCTCCGCCCAATCCAGTTCCAATCCCAGATCCGAGAGAAGAGCCTCCGCAATTTCCCAGTTCAGCTCATTATCCTCCGCCAGAAGCACCCGCTTTCCGGTAAAGTCGTTCTCCACCTCTTCCGGAATATCCAGGATCTCCCCTTCCTCTTCGGCGTAAGCCCGCAGTCCATAGTAAAGGGTAGATTTAAACAAGGGTTTGGAAATAAAGCCCGTAATGCCTGCACTGCGTGCACTCTCTTCAATCTCACTCCAGTCATAGGCGGAAATCAGAAGAATGGGAATATCATCGCCCAAATGCCTGCGGATTTCCCTGGCTGTCTCAATTCCGTCCATGCCGGGAAGCTTCCAGTCCAGAAGGATAATGTGATAGTCATCCCTTTTGGTGTGATGCTCCACAATCATCTGAACGGCTGTCTCTCCGTCATAGGTCCATTCCGCCTGGACGCCGGTGGCCTTTAAGGCTCCTACCGTACTCTCGCAGAGCTGTTTGTCATCGTCCACCACCAGCATCTTCCAGGCCGGAAGCACCATATCCACCTCGGTCACATCTGCCTTTTCGAGCTCCAGGGTAATATAGAAGGTAGTTCCCTTCCCCTGCTCGCTCTCCAGTTTAATGGTCCCTCCCATAGCATCCACAATGTACTTGGTAATGGCCATTCCGAGACCGCTGCCTTCTGTGTGGTGAACCCGCTTATCATCCTCCCTGCTGAAGGACTCAAAAATCTTCTCCTGGTATTCTTTGGACATGCCGATACCCGTATCCCGGATTTCAAGCATCAGGCGCACATGGGTATCTCGCTCCGGAATGGCTTCCTCACACATGGACACATGAATGCTCCCCTCCTCCGGCGTAAATTTCACCGCATTGGAGAGCACGTTTAGGAGAACCTGGTTGAGGCGTACACCGTCACAATAGACATTCTCCACATCAATGTCATGGATAAACACGTCAAAGTTCTGCCGCTTGGCCTTCACCTGGGGCTGCACAATACAGACAATGCTGTCCATCACTTCCCGGAGGGAAACCAGATCCAGGTTCAGGGTCATTTTGCCGCTTTCAATCTTAGACATATCCAGGACGTCATTAATCAGTCCCAAAAGATGCCGGCTGGAGAGGGATATTTTTTTCAGACAATTCTGTACCTGGGCCGGATCGTCCATATTTGCCGTGGCAATGGCGGTCATTCCCACAATGGCATTCATAGGCGTCCGGATATCGTGGCTCATACTGGAGAGAAATTCGCTCTTGGCCTGGTTGGCATGTTCCGCGCTCTGCCGGGCCTCCTTGAGCTCCAAAATCTGCTGTCTCGCCATCTGGAAGTAAACCACAAAAATAAACAGAAGTACCACCAGGAGAATGGCACAGCCCCCCAAGGAGACAGCCATCCAGCGCTCGCTCATATGATCCACAATCTCATCCAGGGTACCGTAAGGCAGCTCTGTGATCAGATACCACTCCGTATAAGGCAGAACGGTACAGTAGAGGTGGCGCCGCTCCTCACTGGTGGAAATCACCATGGAGAAATCCTTTTTTTCAGCCATGGATTCCCTTAAATCCTCAATCAGATGTTCCCGTTCCTCCTGGGGACGATTTTCCATAGCCGCCTGTACACGCTCAAAATAGTTTTCCCGGAAAGCATCCCCGCTGCGGATAACAAAAGTTCCGTCCCTGCGGATTACATGGGAATCCACCAGGCTGTTTCCCCCATCCAAAGCAAGAATATTTTTAATATCGCTTGTCTCAAGGCCTGCCACCAGGGCAACGCTTCTGGTACCGTCCTTCATCAGGTACGATGCGGGAACTCCAAAAAGCAGGATCCGGTCTTCCGTCTCACTGGAACCGGAAGCTGCCTTTCTATCCCCCTTTTTCAGGGAAGCCAGGAAGGGTTCCGGATCCATTGCCTTAATCTGGCTTCCGTAGAGCATCTCAAACTCTCCGTCTTTGGAATAGAGAGCCAGGTATTTAAGCCCCCTTCCCTTGGCATTTTCAATGAGAGCCTTTCTCGTCTCTTCCATATCCCTGCTCCCATAGGAAGGCACCATGTCTGCCACGTCCGTCACCCGCGACATGCTGTACTCAATGGTAGTGCCAAAATGCAGTACAATCCGCTCGTTGAGGCCGCGCATATAGATCGTACCCACCTGGCCTATCATCTCTGAATTGCTGCGCTCCATAAAGAAGAGCAGATAGGAAAAGATCCCCACGCATAAAATACACATAACCACCAGGCTGCTCCACAAAAAGCGGGTGGTTTTATTTTTTTCCCCTGTCTTACTCAAAAGAATTCCTCCCATTTACCTAAGTATTCTGCAGGATTATCTCAGTGCTCCTCTTCCTCTCCATTGTCAATGGAAGAAATTACGGAAAGCATCTTGCTCATAGAGTCATCATAAAAACGGTACTGCCCCCGCTTGGAGCGCTTCACTGTGTAAAGAGCCTGATCCGCTGCATGAAACAGTTTTTCATAGTCAGTTCCCACCTTCTCTGTCCGGACAACACCCATACTCACGGAAATGGTAAAGTCTCTGTACTGTCCTATCAGGGACTGGAAAATACGATCCATAATGGGCTCCAGCTCCTGCTGGTACTCCAGGAACAGAAGGAACTCGTCTCCCCCTACCCGGGCCGCTATATCATCTTTCCGGATACACTGCTCCAGCTTATGGGCCATATAAATCAATACTTCATCCCCAAAGCTGTGCCCGTAGGTATCATTGGCCGTCTTGAAATGATCCAGGTCAAAGATTACCATAGCATATTTTGCTTCCGGACAACGCTCCAGGCGCTCCATAATCTGCTCCTTGGCGCTTGCATGGTTGAGAAGGCCTGTCATCCGGTCATGGGTAGCCAGACGCTCCAGCACGTCCAGGCGCAGGCGGGTATCGTGAATATCTATCACCTTCCCGATAGCCCCCCGGTACACATGGGGCTCTTCCGGGGACCACATGGCCTGGGCAATGATCCGGGACCATCGCTCCTCCCCCTGATACTTAATCTTACAGTCATAGCGGACCAGGGGATTTTCCCGGCTGGTGGAGCGCAGGGCGGCAGAGATCTTATTCCAGACATCCATGCCGAGAATTTCACTGACGCTGCCACTCTTCCTGGGCTCCATAATGATCTCGTCTACCGCCAGCTTCTCCGCACTGTAAGGAGTCAAAGTCAGAATGGGAGGCGAGACATTATATTCAAACTGTATCTCCTGGGACATAGCGGCGAAAAAGCTGTACTTCTCCCTCTCCCGCTCCAGGAGCTGCAAGGTCCGCTCGGAAGCCGCCAGCTCGTCATGCTGCCGCATCTCCAGCACCACGTTCTGCATGGTCTGGTTTTCGCTTCTCTTGGGAATGCTCTGCTTCAATTCCCTGTTAAGGCGGGGAGCCACATCCGTAAGGCATTCCAGCACCAGGGGATTAAAGACGCCGCACTGGCCCTCCAGAATCATCTCCACAGCCTTCTCATGGGTAAAGGCCTTCTTGTACACCCGCTCACTGGTCAGGGCGTCATATACGTCCGCCAAGGCCACAATCTGGGCGGAAATAGGAATCTCATCCCCCTTAAGCCCATCGGGATAACCCCTTCCGTCGTACCGCTCATGGTGCCAGCGGCAGATCTCATAAGCCCGTTTCAGTAAAGGCTCTTCCCGGTAGAAGGGCATATTGTCCAGCATCTCCGCCCCTACGCTGGAGTGAGTCTTCATAATGGCAAATTCCTCGTCCGTCAGCCTTCCCGGCTTATTCAGAATCTTTTCATCAATGGCAATCTTCCCGATATCATGGAGGGCAGAGGCCGTAGTAATCAGGGAAATATCGTTCTGGGACAATTCGTAGCGGTCCGTCTTCTGCACCAGCCTGTGAAGCAGAAGATCCGTCAGTACATGCACATGCTGCACATGCAGTCCGCTCTCCCCATTCCGGAACTCCACAATGTGACTGAGAATGTCAATCATCATGCTGCTGCTCTGCTCTTTTTCAAAAATCTGATCTGCCACCATGCCCACCAGCTTCTTCTGCTTGGCATAGAGCATAATGGTGTTGATCGCCCGGCGGCGGACAATCAGTTCGTTAAAAGGACGGATAATAAAATCACTGGCCCCCAGCTCAAAAGCCCGCTCAATATAGGAAGGACTGCTCTCTGCAGAAATCATAATCACCGGGATATCTTCAATCCACCGGTGTTCGTTCATCACTTTCAGCACGCCGAAACCATCCATCTCCGGCATCACAATATCTAAAAGAAGCAGAGATAATTCCACACTGTGCTGTTCCATGTAGACCACAGCCTGGGTCCCATTCTCCACCTCCACAATCTCATATTCCTCACCCAGCATATCTGCCAGAATCGCACGGTTCATCTCCGAATCGTCCGCAATTAAAATCGTATGTTTACCGTTTAGCACACTCTCACCTTTACCTGTATAAAAAAACGACAGAAACTCAATTTGTATTTTACCATACAATTTGCAAAACAGCAAGAGAAGGCCTCTTAATTTGTTTCGAAAAAGAGCCGATTAATAAATATAATGCTTTGCGTATGAGAGGGGGGATTTCCGTGAAGCCAGTTTGTCTGAATCAAACACTTAGAACCTATCAAAATCCTGCAGCCACAGCCGGGAGTGCCGCCGTCAAACCGCCAAAGGCTGGCCAAAAACAAGTATCCGGCCTCCTGGATCAAGTAGAACTTTCTGAAGAAGCGGCCGCAAGCCCGGAGACAAAAACCCAGAAACTCCTGGAACAGCTGAAAAAAAATTTTCCGGGAATCCAGTTTGAAATCACCTCAGACACGGATTTCCTGAACCTGAGGAAAAAAGCCGCATCCCTGGGAGAGGGAAAGCATCTCCTAATCTCGGAATCTTTCCTTGCCCGCATGGGGAGCAGTGAGAAGGATTACCGGGAGTGCCGCACCATGCTCCTGGCCTCTGTACTCTTTCTTGCGGAAAACCGCGAGGATGGGGTATTCCTTTCGGAAAACCAGGCTGCGTCCTGGAATATCAGGGAGAAGGAAGAGGAACGGCCCCAAAGTACCTTGGAACAGATGCTCCAAAACCTGAAACAGGCAGGCAGCAATTCCGGACAGAAATTTAAAGTTTCTTCCAATGTCTCCTTTGAAACCGCCTCCCTGTACCGGAAGCTGGCCCAGTCCGGAACCAAAGCCAATGTCCAGAGCGTAGTAAGCGAAGCTTATAACAATATGGGGGCCCTGCGCCTGGTCACCTGCTTCGGAGACGACAAGGAACGGGCGAAAGCCTACAAAGCTATCCGTTCCCTGGAGAAACTGATGGTGCGCAGCCGCCAGAAAATCCGTTCCCTGGATCAGGAAACCCTGCTGAAGCTTCGGAAACGCCGGGCGCAGAAGAAACAACAGGAGGAAAAGGTGCGCCAGATCCAGCAGGAACTGAAGAAAAAACAGACCCAGCGGAAACTGCGGGACCGGAGAATTGTCCGGGAAGGGGAAGCTGCAGATCGGAAGAG
>CAJUMM010000054.1 GCA_910586955.1 uncultured Lachnospiraceae bacterium
TCCATCTTGCCACAAGCGAGATGGGCTTCGGCGGATTTGGCGCAAGCGGTATGGGCTCGTATCACGGGAAAGATGGTTTCGACACTTTTACTCATTATAAGAGCATCGTAGATAAAAAGACGTGGCTGGATCTTCCCATGCGTTACCAGCCCTATCAGGCTTTTTATGAAAAAATCATCCGCCTTTTCCTGGGATAAAGGTTAGATTTTCTTGCGTTTTCTTAGTCCGGGGCTTGCCAACCTCCAGGAAACTCTTTATACTACAAGGAGAGAAAAAACAGGAGGATTTGCTCATGAGCTATGCGGATCAGGTATTTATCAATATGTGCCGGGATATTTTGGAGAACGGCGCCAGCACGGAAGGGGAAAAGGTGCGCCCCAAATGGGAGGACGGAAGCGCAGCTTACACCATCAAACGCTTTGGCGTAGTGAACCGCTACGATTTGGCCAGGGAATTTCCCGCCCTGACTCTGCGCAGGACGGCCCTTAAGAGCTGCATGGACGAGATCCTCTGGATTTACCAGAAGAAATCCAGCAATATTCACGATCTGAACAGCCATATCTGGGACCAGTGGGCGGATGAGACAGGTTCCATCGGCAAGGCCTACGGCTACCAGATCGGTGTGGAGAGCCGTTACAAAGAGGGCATGATGGATCAGATGGACCGGGTCCTTTACGATCTGAAGGAGAATCCCTACAGCCGGCGGATTATGACAAATACCTATGTATTTGCAGACTTAAGCGAGATGCACCTCTACCCCTGCGCCTACGGCGTCACCTACAATGTGACCAAGCAGCCGGGGGAGGAAAAGCTGCGCCTGAATATGGTATTGAACCAGCGCTCCCAGGATGTGCTGGCGGCCAACAACTGGAACGTGTGCCAGTATGCCATACTCCTGATGATGGTGGCCCAGGTCTCGGATATGGTTCCCGGGGAACTGCTTCACGTGATTGCGGACGCCCATATTTACGACCGCCATGTGGATATTGTCAAAGAGCTGATCGCCCGTCCCTCCTACGAAGCGCCCAAGGTACGCTTAAACCCGGAGATTAGGGATTTCTATGCCTTTACCACAGAGGACCTTTTGGTGGAGGACTATGTGACGGGTCCCCAGATCAAAGATATCCCCATTGCGGTTTAGGCAGGGAGAAAGGAAGAAAGAGGTATGAATCTGATTGTAGCGGTAGATAAAAACTGGGCCATCGGCCTGAAAAATAAGCTGCTGGTGAGCATCCCGGAGGACATGAAATTCTTCCGCACGGAGACCGCCGGCAAGGTGGTGGTCATGGGCCGCAAGACCCTGGAGAGCTTCCCCGGGGGAATGCCCTTAAAGAACCGGACCAATATCGTTCTCACAGGAAATCCGGACTATGCGGTGAAAGGGGCCCTGGTGCTTCACACTGTGGAGGAAGTCCTTAAGGAGCTTGAAAAATATCCTTCCGAAGAGATCTATATCATCGGCGGGGAGAGCATTTACCGCCAGTTCCTCCCCTACTGCGACACGGCCCATGTGACAAAGATCGATTACGCCTATGAGGCGGATACCTATTTTCCCAACCTGGATGAGCTGGCCGGGTGGAAGGTAACGGGTGCAAGCGGGGAGAAGACTTATTACGATCTGGAGTTTGAGTTTTTTAAATATGAGAAGGCTTGACTGAGCTGGTTAAGAACTCCGGGAACGGGGGATTAAATCCCCTGCTCCCGGAGAAATTCTTCCGGAAATGCCAGCGGAATGGTGATGATGATTGTGGTGCCCAGAGAGGGCGTGCTGTGGATTTCCATCTGGTACTGTTCTTTGTAGAGAAAGGAAAGGCGCTGGCGGATGTTGTTAATCCCGATATGGGGCTTTTTGTCCCGGTAAATGCTGTAGGATTGATGAAGGATTTCGTGGAGGCGTTCCGGTTTCATTCCCAGCCCGTTATCGCTGACTTCGATGATCAATTCCTGCTCAATAGAATAGATGAGGACATCGATCTGTCCCTGAGTATCCGGTTCAATGTTTCCAAATCCATGGTAAAAGCTGTTTTCCACCAGGGGCTGGAGGATGTTTTTAGGGATTGGGATATCCATCAGGGATTTATCAATGTCGTAATGGATTTGGATCTGGTGCCGGTAGCGGTAATCCATAATAATCTGGTACTGCCGCATGGTCTGGTATTCCCTTCGGACCGTGTCGCAGATAGATAGTTTGCTGTTCAGCCGTTCCTGGAGGATACGCACCAGTGCTGTGTTGATGTCGATAATTGCTTTTGTATTTTCCTGTCTGGCCATGATATTGATAATATTCATAGTGTTGTAGATAAAATGCGGGTCAATCTGGGTAGCCAGTAATTTATAGCTGACTACGGAATTTTCATGTTCCTGCTTTTGAATATCGAGGATCTGCCGGTTGATTTCCAGAATCATGCTCTGGAAAGAATCCCGCAGGTCCTCGATTTCGTCGTTTGTACGGATTTTGGGAGCCGACTTCTGGCCCGCCCGGAAGCAGAGCATGGAACCGGATGGTTCCGGCAGGGCGGTTTTGCGGAAAGGAAAATAAAAGATTGACATCATTTTTAAAAAGTATAATAATGAGAAGAAAAAGCCTACAAAGGGGAGTGACGTTATGTTAGACATCAAATTTATCAAGACCGGGAACCCAAAACCAATTCCGGGTCCGGAGAATCCGCTGGTATTCGGCACGATTTTTACGGATCATATGTTTGTAATGGATTATACGGAAGGGAAAGGCTGGCACGATCCCAGAATTGAGCCCTATGGGCCCATCAGCCTGGAGCCTGCCGCTATGGTGTTCCACTACGGACAGGAGATGTTTGAGGGACTGAAGGCTTACAAGACGGAGGATGGGCGCATCCTTATGTTCCGGCCGGACAAGAACATTGAGCGGGCCAACAATTCCAACCGCCGCCTGATGATTCCGGAGATTCCGGAGGAGGATTTCCTGCAGGCTATGAAGGAGCTGGTGCGCATAGAGCAGGCCTGGATTCCCACCAAGGAGGGAACTTCCCTGTATATCCGTCCCTTTGTCATTGCCACAGATCCCTTCCTGGGCGTGCGGCCTTCCTTTACCTATAAATTTATGATCATCCTTTCCCCGGTAGGAGCTTACTATCCGGAAGGGCTTGACCCGGTGAAAATCTGGATTGAGGACGAGTATGTCCGGGCAGTCCGGGGCGGCATCGGTGAGGCCAAGACGGGAGGCAACTATGTGGCGTCCCTGGCGGCCCAGATGAAGGCTCATGAGGAGGGCTACTCCCAGGTGCTCTGGCTGGACGGCGTGGAGCGCAAGTACATTGAAGAAGTGGGAGCTATGAATATCTTCTTTAAGATCAACGGAACCGTAGTAACGCCCCAGTTAAACGGCAGCATCCTTCCCGGTGTTACCAGAAGGACCTGCGTGGAGCTCTGTAAGGCCTGGGGCCTTCCTGTGGAGGAGCGCAAGGTTTCCGTACAGGAGCTGGAGGAAGCGGCCCGTACAGGGGCCCTGGAGGAAGTGTGGGGATCCGGCACGGCGGCGGTGATCTCCCCCGTAGGCCATCTCCGCTACGAGGACGAAGTGTTCCAGATCGGTGACGGCGGCATCGGGGAGCTGAGCCAGAAGCTTTATGATACGGTGACCGGCATCCAGCTGGGAAAGATTGAGGACACCTTCGGGTGGACGGTGGAAGTGAAATAGATTTCAGGAAGAATGCAGAAGATACGGACAGGGGGTAACTGCCAGGCAGGTAGGTGCCCCCTGGTTTGCCAAGAGGGGGAAATATATGAAAACGGGGAAAAGAAAAATAAGAGGCTGGGTGATGGCGGCAGCATTTTTGGCAGCGTCTGCCATGCTGGCCGCATGCGTACCCCAGAAAAACGAAATAGATACGTCACAGGAACTTCCTGTCCCGGAGATAATTACCCCGGGAGCTTCCCTGAAAACGAAACTGGCAGAAGCGGCAAAGCCAGGGGAAACGAAAGAGACGGCCGGACAGGCCTTCCGGGAAGAAGAACCGGAGGCGTCTTCGGGACAGGCTTCCCGGGAAGGGGAAAATCCGCCTGGGGAAGAGTTCCCGGATCTGCAGATTCCGGAGAGCTTATCCGGAGAAACCGGGGAACAGACGGCCGTATATACCCAGGCCTACAGTGAGAACGGTCTGTACTTTGTGGATTGTGTCCGTCTCTATGCCGAGGAGGACAGACTGTACCGTCTGGAGGAGCAGTTAGAATTATACCTGCGGTATGAGGAGCTGGGGATGGACGTGGAGCCGGAAGATCTGGAAGAGATGCTGGACATGGTAGGGGAACTTTTCCAGGGCATCATGGATGAGTACGGAGAGAATGAAGGTGTTACCACAGAGCTTCGGAGGCAGGAGAACCAGTATTTGATGGATATTACCTGCGAAGTAACGGAAGAGACGGCGCAAGGAATCGTGGACCTGGGTTTTCTGAACGTAGAGGATACCTCGGAGCTTCTGTCTTTCCGGGACATGTGTGAAATGCTGGAGGAAGAGAACTACACCAAAGCAAAATGAAAGCCGGAAAATAAGCGTGCACAGGCCCCTGGTTTGTGTTATACTTAAAATCACGAATGTTCAATAAGGTATACCCTTCGGGTACCCCGTATGACAGGTCCTTCGGACCGTCCGTTAAGGTATAAGGAAATAGACAATAGAAACCTGCCCTCCAGGGCAAAGAAAGGAGCTTCATGGCAAGTAAGCGGAAGCGGGGGCGGATTCGCTCCTATCTCTTCAGCTACGATATGAATCTGATTGTAGCAGTGTTTTTTCTGATCATATTCGGCCTGATTATGATATACAGCGCCAGCTATTATACGGCCGGCATGTCCAAGGCTTATAATTATGATCCTACATTTCTGCTAAAGAGCCAGGCAAAGTACAGCGTGCTGGGACTGGCCGTGATGATGATTGTAGCAAATATTGATTACCACAACTGGCGGTATTTTGCCATGCTGGGGCTTCTGGGTTCCGGGATGCTGATTCTGCTTCTCCTGGTGCCTGGGCTGGGAGTGACCGTAAAGGGCGCCACCCGCTGGCTGCAGATTGCAGGAGTGCAGTTTCAGGTGGCTGAGCCGGTGAAAGTGGCTATGATTGTGTTTTCCGCAGCCCTGATTTGCAAATATGCCACCAGTCTGTCAAACCCGAAGGTATTTCTGCGGGTGATGGCCCCAGTTCTCGTGATATCTGCCATGATCCTGAAGATCAGCAACAATATGAGTACGGCGGCCATTGTGCTGGGGATCAGCTTTATGATGGTATTTATGGTGCATCCCAGGTACTATCCCTTTGTGATACTGGCTGTTTTGGGAATTGCCCTGGCAGCAGGGGTGATTTACTATACCCTTAACTTTGCGGATCCGGATTCGGAGTCCGGTTTCCGTCTGGGCCGGATTCAGGCGTGGCTCATGCCCTATGCGGAACAATTTGAGTCGGATAAGGCATATCAGTCTCTTCAGGGCATCTATGCCATCGGCTCCGGGGGGCTTATGGGCAAGGGCTTAGGCAACAGTATCCAGAAGCTGGGCCGGATTCCGGAGCCCTTTAACGATATGATTTTTACCATTATCTGCGAGGAACTAGGGATATTTGGGGCAGGTCTTGTGATTCTTCTTTTTATCTATCTTTTGTACCGGCTTTACAGCATTGCCCAGACGGCGGAGGATCTCTTCGGGCGCCTGCTGGCGGTAGGAGTGTTCGCCCATGTGGCCCTGCAGGTAGTTTTAAACCTGATGGTAGTTACCCGGCTTTGCCCCACTACAGGCGTGACCCTTCCCTTTTTCAGCGCAGGGGGTACGGCCAGCGTGTTCCTGCTGATTGAGATCGGCATGGTCCTCAATGTGGAGAAGTGGGGGCGGTTTAAGCGGGAGCAGGAGACAAGGGAAATGAAGCTCCAGTAATTCAGGAGGAAGGAATATGAGAGAGCATACGAAAACAATCCAAATCGGGGACCGGGTCATCGGCGGGGGAAATCCCATTCTCATCCAGTCCATGACCAACACCAGAACCGATGATGTAAAGGCTACGGTGGAGCAGATTCACCGTCTGACGGAGGCTGGCTGTGAGATTATCCGCTGTGCCGTGCCGGATATGGAGGCGGCCAAAGCCCTGGGGGAGATCAAAAGAGAGATTTCCATTCCCCTGGTGGCGGACATCCATTTTGACTACCGGCTTGCCATCGGGGCCATAGAGCATGGAGCGGACAAGATCCGTATCAACCCGGGAAATATCGGAGGTGCAGACCGGGTGAAGGCGGTGGTGGACGCCGCCAGGGAGCGGAACATTCCCATCCGGGTGGGAGTGAACAGCGGATCCCTGGAAAAAGAGCTGGTGGAGAAATACCACGGGGTGACGGCAGAAGGAATCGTGGAGAGCGCTCTTGATAAGGTACATATGATTGAGGAACTGGGTTACGACCGGATTGTCATCAGCATCAAATCCTCAGATGTAATGATGTGTGCCAGAGCCCACGAAGTGATTGCCGGGAAGACGGACTATCCCCTTCACGTAGGCATTACGGAAGCAGGAACCCTTTATGCAGGAAATATCAAGTCTGCGGTGGGTCTTGGGATTATTCTCTACCAGGGCATTGGCGATACCATCCGGGTATCCTTGACAGGAGATCCCCTGGAGGAAGTACGCTCTGCAAAACGGATTCTAAAGACCCTGGGGCTTCGCAAAGGTGGCATCGAGGTAGTGTCCTGCCCCACCTGCGGGAGAACCCGCATCGATCTCATCGGCCTGGCCAATGAGGTGGAGCGGATGGTGGAGGACATTCCTCTGGACTGCAAGGTGGCCGTGATGGGCTGCGTGGTAAACGGCCCGGGGGAGGCCAGGGAGGCGGATATCGGCATCGCCGGGGGCGTGGGCGAGGGGCTTCTGATTAAAAGGGGAGAGATTGTCCGCAAGCTGCCGGAGGGAGAGCTTCTTAAGGCCCTGCGCCTGGAACTGCTTAAGATGGCCGAGGAGCAGCAGGATGCTTTGGCTGTGGAATCTTAGCGCTTTCATAAGAATAGGAACGGAGTAACAGATGGAGAAAATGTTTGGGGAGGTATTTCCGTCCCTTCACCTGGAACAGGGACTTTCGGATCTTCTGGAGCAGGTGCGGGTGGAAAAAGTCACCTCCAACAGGGCCAAAAACAATATCCGGGTTTATCTGGTGAGCAAAAAGCTGATCCATAAGGAGCAGCTTTTTCAGCTTGAGCGGACCTTGAAGCGGCAGCTTTTCGGAAACAACCCGGTGGAGGTGAAGATCCTGGAGCGTTTTGAGCTCTCGGAACAGTATACGCCGGAGAAGGTCCTGAAGCTTTACCGGGACAGCCTGCTCTTTGAATTGAGGGAGTACAATATTTTAGAGTATAACCTTTTCCGGGGAGCCGGGATCTCCTTTCCCCAGGAGGGCCTGATGAAGCTGGTCCTGGAGAAGACCACTTTGGGAGAGGAGGCGGCGGATGAGCTGATCCGCATTCTCTACAAAGTTTTTACGGAGCGCTGCGGCCTGGATCTGCGGATCGAGACCGAGTTTGTGGAAAAGAGCGGGAAAAAGCAAAAGGGACGGGCCGACGTGGAGAAGCAGGCGGAAGTGCTTATAGAGACGATGCTGCAGGCCATGGAGGCTGGAGAAGATAAAGAGACCCTCCAGGAAGAAAAGCCCAAGACAAAGCCGGAAGCCGGAAAACCCTCCGGGGATCGGAAGGCCCCCAGAGCCAATTTCGGAAAGGAGGATTATCCTTACCGGAAGACCTTAAGAAGCGGCGGGCGTACCCGGGCCAGCAATCCCGATGTGATCTACGGCCGGGATTTCGAGGACACCGAGATTACGGATCTCTGCCAGATTGTGGGAGAGATGGGAGAAGTGGTGATCCACGGCCAGATAGCGTCTGTGGACGAGCGGGAGATCCGGGGAGAGAAGACCATTGTTACCATTACTTTAACGGACTATACGGATACCATCCGGGCTAAACTCTTTGCCAAAAATGAAGAGATGGAAGGGTTCCGGGAACAGGTGAAAAAGGGCGTCTTTGTAAAAATCAAGGGCATGACAGCCATCGACCGTTTCGACAACGAGCTGACGGTGAGCTCCCTGACGGGAATTAAGAAATCTTCCGATTTCCGTACCCCCCGCAGGGACAAGAGCCAAGTAAAGCGTGTAGAGCTTCATTGCCATACGAAGATGAGCGATATGGACGGGGTGTCGGAGGTAAAAGATCTTATCAAGCAGGCCAAGGCCTGGGGGCATAGAGCCATTGCCGTGACGGACCACGGGGTGGTGCAGGCCTACCCGGATGCCAGCCACTGCCTGGATAAGGGAGATCCCTTTAAGGTGATTTACGGGGTGGAAGGGTATCTGGTGGACGATCTAAAAGAGATTCTCACGGACTCAAAGGGCCAGAATTTAGATGCCTCTTATGTAGTCTTTGACATTGAGACCACCGGTTTCAGCGCAGAGCATGACCGGATTATTGAGATTGGGGCGGTCCGGGTAGAGGGAGGGCTGATAAAGGATCGGTTCAGCGCCTTTGTAAATCCCCAGGTTCCCATTCCCTTTGAGATCGAGAAGCTTACGGGAATCAGCGATGATATGGTGCTGGGGGAGCCGTCCATTGAAGAGGTGCTTCCGAAGTTCCTGGAATTTTGCAAAGGCGCGGTCCTGGTGGCCCACAATGCGGATTTTGATATGAGCTTTATCCGCAAAAATGCAGGGCGCCAGGGCCTTCCCTGCGAGTTTACCGTGGCGGATACGGTGGGCCTGGCCCGGGTGCTTCTGCCCCATCTTAACCGCTACAAGCTGGACACGGTGGCCAAGGCTCTTAACATTTCCCTGGAAAACCACCACCGGGCCGTGGATGACGCAGGCTGTACGGCGGAAATTTTCCTGAAATTCTTAGAAATGCTCAAAAGCAGGGACGTGGAGGATCTGGATGGGGTAAACGCCATGGGCAGCCTGGATGCAGACGCCGTGAAAAAGCTGCCTACCTATCATGTGATTATCCTGGCGAAAAACGAGATAGGGAGGGTGAACCTGTACCGGATGGTTTCCTGGTCCCACTTGGAATATTATGCCAAGCGCCCCCGGATTCCCAAGAGCGTGCTTGAGAAATACCGGGAGGGCCTGATTGTGGGATCTGCCTGCGAGGCCGGGGAGCTTTACCAGGCGCTGGTGCGTTCCGCTCCCGAGGAGGAGATTGCAAGGCTGGTGAATTTCTATGATTATCTGGAGATCCAGCCCTTGGGAAACAATGAGTTTATGCTCCGGGGAGAACGGCCGGTCTTTGAGTCCCGGGAAGACTTGATACGGCTTAACAAGCGGATTGTGGAGCTGGGAGAGGCTTTTGGAAAGCCCGTTGTGGCTACCTGCGACGTGCACTTCCTAAATCCCGAGGATGAGGTTTACCGCCGGATTATTATGGCAGGAAAGGGCTTTAAGGATGCGGATAACCAGGCGCCCCTGTATTTAAGGACTACGGAAGAGATGCTTTCGGAGTTTGAATATCTGGGCAGTGACAAGGCAGAAGAGGTGGTGATCACAAACACCAATAAAATCGCAGATATGATTGAGCATATTTCCCCGGTGCGGCCGGATAAGTGCCCGCCGGTGATTGAGAATTCCGATCAGACCCTCCGGGATATCTGCTATGAGAAGGCACACTCCATCTATGGAGAGAAGCTGCCGGAAATGGTGACTACCCGCCTGGAAAAGGAGCTTAACTCCATTATCTCCAATGGTTTTGCGGTGATGTATATCATTGCCCAGAAGCTGGTGTGGAAATCCAATGAGGACGGATATCTGGTGGGGTCCCGGGGCTCCGTGGGCTCCTCCTTTGTGGCCACCATGGCGGGCATTACGGAGGTAAATCCCCTTCCTCCCCACTATTACTGTCCCAAATGCCATTACTGCGATTTTGAGTCGGAGGAAGTGCGAAAATACGCCGGGGCCGCAGGCTGTGATATGCCGGATAAGGATTGCCCTGAGTGCGGGGAGCCCTTGAAAAAGGAGGGCTTTGATATTCCCTTTGAGACTTTCCTGGGCTTTAAAGGGGACAAGGAGCCGGATATTGACCTGAATTTCTCCGGGGAGTACCAGTCCAACGCACACAAGTACACGGAAGTAATCTTTGGCACAGGCCAGACCTTCCGGGCGGGAACCATTGCTACCCTGGCGGACAAGACGGCCTTTGGTTATGTGAAAAATTATTACGAAGAACACGGGGTTCCTAAGCGCAACTGTGAGATCGACCGGATCGTCCAGGGCTGTGTGGGAGTGCGCCGCTCCACGGGACAGCACCCCGGCGGCATCGTGGTCCTGCCCCACGGGGAGGAGATTCATTCTTTTACCCCGGTACAGCATCCGGCGAATGATTGCACTACGGATATTATCACCACCCATTTTGACTACCATTCCATTGACCACAACCTTTTAAAGCTTGATATTCTGGGACACGATGATCCCACCATGATCCGGATGCTGGAGGATCTGACCGGCCTGGACGCCAAAACCATTCCCTTAGACGATCCGGGAGTCATGTCCCTCTTTAAGAGTACGGAAGCTTTGGGGATCGCTCCTGAGGATATTGACGGCTGCCCTCTGGGCTGCCTTGGAATCCCGGAGTTCGGGACGGATTTCGTTATCCAGATGGTAGTGGATGCCAAGCCTCAGTCCTTTTCGGATCTGGTGCGTATTTCCGGTCTTTCCCACGGCACGGACGTGTGGCTGAACAATGCCCAGCGCTTTATTAAAGAAGGAAAAGCCACCATTTCCACGGCCATCTGTACCCGTGACGACATTATGCTGTACCTTATCAATACCGGGGTGGAGCCCAGCCTTTCCTTCACCATTATGGAGAGCGTGCGAAAAGGAAAGGGCTTAAAGCCGGAATGGATCGAAGCCATGAAGGCGGCCGGGGTGGAGGATTGGTATATTGAATCCTGTACTCTGATCAAATACATGTTCCCCAAAGCCCATGCGGCGGCCTACGTTATGATGGCCTGGCGGATTGCTTATTGCAAGATCAACTATCCCCTGGCCTACTATGCGGCTTATTTCAGCATCCGGGCCTCGGCCTTCAGCTATGAGCTTATGTGCCAGGGGAAGGAGCGGCTGGCATACTATATGGCGGATTACAAGCGCCGCAGCGATCAGCTTTCCAAGAAAGAACAGGATACCATGAAGGATATGCACATTGTACAGGAGATGTACGCCCGGGGCTTCGAATTCTGGCCTTTGGATATTTACCGGGC
This sequence comes from uncultured Lachnospiraceae bacterium, assembly GCA_910586955.1. Taxonomy (GTDB): domain Bacteria; phylum Bacillota; class Clostridia; order Lachnospirales; family Lachnospiraceae; genus Laedolimicola. The sequence continues at coordinate 11,235 of CAJUMM010000054.1, forward strand.
AGATGCGGCTCGGTTTCAGATTGTTGACGGGAAACTGATGCCCTCCCTAAGTACCATTGAGGGCATGGGGGGCAAGGCCGCGGAGCAGCTCTTTGATGCGGCCAAGGACGGGCCCTTCCTGTCCAAGGATGATCTGCGCCAGCGGAGCAAGATTTCCAAGAGCGTCATAGATCTCATGGGAGATCTAGGGCTTCTTGGGGATCTGCCGGAGTCCAACCAGCTCTCCCTCTTTGATTTTGTTTAATTTTTCCTTGAAATCCGCCGGAAAACATGGTATACTTACGTCCGTATTGAAAATCACGTACAAATGTCTTTGACATACGTACAAACAGGAGGATGATAGTTATGAAAAGGCGTGTATTAGCGATTGCACTGGTAACTGCCATGCTTGGCTCCATGCTGGCTGGCTGCAGCAAGAGCGGCGGCAACGGCGGCGGAGGGGAAGCGGATGCTCCCGCAGCGGCAGACGGCGGGAAAGTAGTGAAAATCGGCGTATACGAGCCGGCGTCCGGAGATAACGGCGCAGGCGGCAAGCAGGAAGTGCTTGGTATGCAGTATGCCAACAAGGAGACTCCCACCGTGGAGATCGGCGGGGAAGAGTATACGGTACAGCTGGAGATCGTGGACAACGAGTCTTCCAACGACAAGGGACCGTCCGCAGCTTCCTCTCTGGTGAGCGCAGGCGTATCCATCGTACTTGGCTCCTATGGATCCGGCGTATCCATCGCAGCTTCCGATGTATTTAAAGAGGCGGGTATCCCGGCCATGGGCGTAACCTGTACGAATCCTCAGGTTACGGAAGGAAATAAGCATTATTTCCGCATCTGTTTCCTGGATCCCTTCCAGGGCACCGTGTTGGCCAACTTTGCCAATGAGAATTTCAAGGCTAAGAAAGCTTATATTCTGACCAAGCTGGGAGACGACTATTCCACCGGCCTTGGCTACTACTTCAAGGAAGCATTTACCGGCCTTGGGGGAGAAGTTGTAGAGGAGACCTTCCAGGAGGGCAACAGTGATTTTACTTCCTATATTACTTCTGCTAAGAATGCAGGGGCGGAAGTATTCTTCGCACCCGTATCCACAGAGGCTGCGGCCCTGATTATTGAGCAGGCTGCATCCCAGGGACTTGAGGCTCCCCTGATGGCAGGCGACACCTGGGATTCCAACGTAATCCTGAACGCAGCAAAGGGAAAGAACGTGCAGATTTATGTGACCACCTTCTATCAGGAGGGCGGAAACGAAGCCTTCGATAAGGGCATCAAAGAGTGGATCAACAGCGATTCCACTGCGAAAGCCAACAACGGCGGAGACGATACCATTTCTGCAGTGACTGCCATGGGTTACGACGCATACTACGTAGCGCTAGAGGCTTTGAAGGCGGCAGGATCTACGGATCCGGCGGCCGTGAACGAGGCTCTCTGGGGCGTGACCTACACCGGCGTATCCGGAAACATTGCTTTTGATGATGTAAACGGCGACGCACTCCGGGATACGGCTTATGTAAAATGTGCCAATACGGAGACCGGAGCATGGGACTTCGTAACGGAGCAGGGTGTAAACTAAGACGGAAAAGTTTTATGGCGGGGGAATTTTACTCCCGCCATATACTTGTGTTTTCCGGCAGATGATTTTCAAAGCTTTTTCATAGAGATAATTTTCCTGAATCTGGAGGCGTTTTATGGATTGGATGAGTAGAAACCTGCCCTATCTTATGGCGGGAATTTCAGTGGGCGGCCAGTATGCCCTGATTGCCATCGGCTATACCATGGTTTACGGCATCTTAAGGCTGATCAATTTTGCCCACGGTGATATTTTTATGGTGGCGGGCCTGATTGTAGTTTATGCCACCACGGCAATGCCTATTTACATAGCGATTCCGCTGATGATTGCAGCTACTGTTTTTCTCGGTTTCCTGGTGGAGCGGGTGGCTTACAAACCCCTGCGCAGCGCCCCCCGGATGTCCATTATGATCTCGGCTATCGGCGTATCTTATCTCCTGCAGAATATGGCCCTGTATGTAACAGGGGGATTGTCCCAGCAGTATCCGGCCATTCCCTGGATCAGCGATACGGTGACCGTATTTGGGGCTACTACTAAGCGGGTGACGCTGATTACCCCGGTACTTACGATTGTGCTGGTGGTACTTTTGGTATTCCTGATTAAGAAGACGAAAATTGGTATGGCTATGCGGGCTGCGTCCAGGGATTTTGAGACCTCCCAGCTGATGGGAATTAAGATCAATTCCGTGGTCAGCATGACTTTTATCATCGGAACCTTCCTGGCGGCCATCGGAAGCCTTCTGTTCTTTACCAATTATACGGGGGTTACCCCTACGGCGGGAGCCATGCCTGGATTGAAAGCCTTCGTGGCGGCTGTCTTCGGGGGAATCGGTTCCATTCCGGGAGCCGTCATCGGTGCATTTATTATCGGTATCTGTGAGAATATTATCAAGGGACTGGGCTGGACCACCTTCTCGGATGCGTTCACCTTTGCCCTGCTGATTGTGATCCTGATTGCCAAGCCTACGGGGCTTTTTGGCGAGAAGGTGACGGATAAAGTATAAGGAGGCGTTCGAAATGAGTACAAAGACGAAAGCTGTGTGGAACGTGGGCCTTATCGCCGCCCTTTTGGGGCTGCTCTTTCTTCTGGAGCAGGTTCTGCCCTCAGGGTCTATGCTGTTTACCGTGTTGAAAAAAGGAGCCATCTATGCCCTGGTTGCCGTGTCCATGAATCTTTTAAATGGCTTTACGGGACTTTTCTCCCTGGGTCAGGCAGGCTTTATGCTGCTGGGGGCTTATACCTATGCCATTCTGACAATTCCCGTAGAGTCCAGGCACAGCGTGTACCAGTATTTTGACGGGGGTATCATCCAGTTTGCCCTTCCGGTTCCGGTGGCGCTGATTGCAGGAGGTATTGTGGCGGCTGTGTTCGCTTACCTTATCGGCCTTCCGGTTCTCCGGCTGAAAAGTGATTATCTGGCCATTGCTACCCTGGGATTTGCGGAGATTATCCGGGCGGTATTCCAGTGGGATAAGCTGGGGCCTTTGACCAACGGTTCCAATCTGCTTAGAAATTTTCCTTCCTTTAAATCCGTGCTTTATCCCTTTGTGGTGGCGGGAATCTGCATTGCCCTGATTGTAATGCTGATCAATTCCACCTATGGGCGGGCCTTTAAAGCCATAAGGGACGACGAGATTGCGGCGGAGGCCATGGGGATTAACCTGGCCCGCCACAAGCGCCTGGCTTTTGTAATCAGTTCCTTTTTTGCAGGGATATCCGGCGGCCTTCTGGCCATGTACCAGACTACTATTCAGGCGTCCATGTTTAAGTCGGCTATGACCTATGAGATTCTTCTCATTGTGGTAATCGGAGGTATCGGCTCCGTGACCGGAAGCTGTATCAGTTCCTTCCTGTTTATTGCCTGCTCCGAATGGTGGCTGCGTTTCCTGGACAATGAGAATTTGTATATCGGCAGCTTTCATGTACCTTTCCTGCGTCCCGGTTTCCGGAAGGTAGTATTTGCCGTTGTCATTATGGTGATGGTGCTGTTTTACCGGAAGGGTATTATGGGAACCAAGGAGTTTTCCGTGGAAGGCGTAAGGAATTTCTTCAAAAAGAAACTTGGCGGAAAAAGAGTGACAGAGGGAGGTGCCTCCCATGAGTAAAGAAAATGTATTAAAGGTAGAAAACGTGACCATGCAGTTCGGCGGCGTGATTGCGGTGGACAATATGAACCTCACGGTTGACAAGGGAGAGATTGTGTCTCTCATCGGTCCCAACGGTGCGGGAAAGACTACGGCTTTTAATGTAATTACAGGGGTATATGCGCCCACCAACGGGGCAGTCTATTTCAAAGGAGATAAGATTATAGAGAACCACCCCCAGGGCAAGATGAAGAAGCTATACCAGGGGGAAAACCCGGTGATGTATACGGGACATCACGCCCTGGCGCCTACGCCGGATAAGATTACCGGCATGGGAATTGCCCGGACCTTCCAGAATATCCGGCTCTTTAAGAGCCAGACCGTGTTTGAGAATATTCTGATCGCCAAACATCTGCGCAGAACCAGCAATATTTTTACAGCAACCTTCCGGCTCAATGCCAAGGAGGAGGCCCGGATGCGTGCAGAGTCCGAGGAGCTTTTAAGGCTTATGGAGCTTGAGGACGTGCGGGATGAACTGGCCACTTCCCTGCCCTATGGAAAGCAGCGTCATCTGGAGATTGCCAGGGCCTTGGCTACCAAACCGGAGCTGCTGCTCTTAGATGAGCCGGCGGCGGGCATGAACCCCCAGGAAACCCTGGAACTGACTCAGTTCATCGGGCGGATCCGGGATGAATTCGGCCTGACGATTTTTATGATTGAGCATCATATGGATCTGGTTATGGAGATTTCCGACCGCATCTATGTGCTGGACTTTGGAAAACCCATTGCAGAAGGTACGCCGGAGGAGGTGCGCAATAATCCGAGGGTGATCGAGGCTTATCTGGGAGGTGCACAGGATGAGTAATCTATTGGAAGTTAAAAATTTGCATGTGTCCTACGGGGGAATCAAGGCTGTGAAGGAGATTAGCTTTGAAGTTCCCAAGGGACAGGTGGTAACTCTTATCGGGGCCAACGGTGCGGGAAAGAGTTCCACTCTGCGTTCTATTGTAGGGCTGGTGAAGCCGGAGAGCGGCAGCATTCAGTTTAAAGAGGGAGAGCTTTCGGGGCTTTCCACAGATCAGATTGTGTCCAAGGGAATCACCCTGGTTCCCGAGGGACGCCGGGTATTTCCGGATCTGACGGTGCTGGAGAATCTGAAAATCGGCGCTTATATGCGCAAAGATTCCCTGGAGGAGGATTTGAAATGGGTGCATGATCTGTTTCCCCGGTTAAAGGAGCGCTCCTGGCAGCTGGCGGGGACCCTGTCCGGGGGAGAGCAGCAGATGCTGGCCATCGGCCGGGCCCTGATGTCGAAACCGGAGCTGATTATGATGGATGAGCCTTCTCTTGGGCTTGCACCCATTATTGTCCAGGGAGTGTTCGATATTATCCGGGAGATCAACAAACAGGGCGTAACCATTCTTCTGGTGGAGCAGAATGCCAACATGGCCTTGAAAGCAGCCAACCTGGGATACGTGATGGAGACCGGGCGGATCACCATGACAGGAACCGGGATGGAGCTTCTGGAGAATGAGGAAGTGAAGGCGGCCTATTTGGGAAAAGCCAAAGAAAATTAAGGGAAAACAAGATGGAGGAATACAAGCTATGGTAAAAGCAATCGTTGGAGCAAACTGGGGAGATGAGGGGAAAGGGAAGATTACCGATATGCTCGCACAGGAATCCGATATTATCGTCCGCTTCCAGGGCGGGGCCAATGCAGGACACACCATTGTAAACAACTATGGAAAGTTCGCCCTGCACAGCCTGCCTTCCGGGGTGTTTTACGATCACACTACCAGCGTTATCGGAAACGGCGTGGCTTTGAATATTCCGGTTCTCTTTCATGAAATTCAGAGCATTGTGGATCGGGGGGTGCCTGCACCGAAGGTTCTGGTGTCCGATCGTGCCCAGATTGTGATGTCTTATCATATTTTGTTTGATCAGTGCGAGGAGGAACGGCTGGGAGGAAAATCTTTCGGCTCCACCAAGTCGGGAATTGCGCCCTTCTATTCGGATAAATTTGCAAAGATCGGGTTCCAGGTAAGCGAGCTCTTTGCCGAGGAAGAATATCTTCGGGAAAAGATTGCCAATGTCTGCGTCCAGAAGAATACCATCCTTAGGCACCTCTATCACAGGGAGGAGCTTAACCAGGAGAAGCTTTACCAGGAGCTTATGGAGTATAAAGAGATGGTGGCCCCCTATGTGTGCGACGTTTCCAAGTTCCTTGGGGAAGCTTTGAAAGCCGGGAAGAATATTTTGCTGGAGGGACAGCTGGGTTCCATGAAGGATCCGGATCACGGCATTTACCCCATGGTGACCTCTTCATCTACCCTGGCGGCCTACGGCGCTATCGGCGCAGGCATTCCGCCTTATGAGATCAAAGAGATTATTACGGTGTGCAAGGCTTATTCCAGCGCTGTAGGCGCAGGGGCCTTTGTCAGCGAGCTGTTTGGAGAGGAAGCAGATGAGCTGCGCAGAAGAGGCGGCGACGGCGGCGAGTTCGGTGCTACCACAGGACGCCCCAGGAGAGTGGGATGGTTTGACTGTGTGGCTTCCAAGTATGGCTGCCGGATTCAGGGAACCACGGATGTGGCCTTTACGGTGCTGGACGTTTTGGGATATCTTGACGAGATTCCGGTTTGCGTGGGCTATGAGATTGACGGGGAGGTTACTATGGACTTCCCGGTTACGTACCTTCTTGAGAAAGCAAAACCCGTATATGAGGTGCTTCCCGGATGGAAGTGTGATATCCGGGGAATTAGGAAGTACGAAGAGCTGCCGGAAAACTGCCGGAATTATATTGAGTTTGTGGAAAAGCATATTGAAGCGCCTATTACCATGGTGTCCAACGGGCCCGGGCGGGAAGATATTATTTACCGCAGATAGGACTTAAAGAGAAGCAGAGGCTGCTGCAAAAGAAGATTCCTTTGCAGCAGTCTTTTGGTTTTGCGAATAAGCGGAGGAAGAAATGCAGATAAATACGGTTATTTTTGATATTGGCCGGGTGCTGATGGGCTATGGCTGGGAACACTATTTAAAAGGGATTACTTCGGATCCGGAAGTCTATGCCATTTTGGAGAAAGCGGTTTTTAAAAATCCCGCCTGGGTGGAACACGACAAGGGCCTCCTTGATGAGGAGGAAGAAATCCGGGATTTTGTGGCGGCAGCTCCTGAGTACGAGAAGGAGATCCGGGCCATCTATGAGAATCTGGGGGAGTGTACCTGGCCCC
>CAJUMM010000055.1 GCA_910586955.1 uncultured Lachnospiraceae bacterium
AAAATCAATGTTTTCGGCGATGTTTTCAGCGTCGCTAAGAGGATTTGAACCTCCGGCCTACCGCTTAGGAGGCGGTCGCTCTATCCAGCTGAGCTATAGCGACATTCGTTCTTGACGAACTTCCAGTAAAGAGTGTACCATAAAATAAATAAGTTCTCAAGTAGAAATTTTGGAGGAACGACAATGGAGAGGGAGATAGACTGGAAGGAAGTGTCGGACGGCCGTTTTTACGGACTGCGGGATATGGTAAAGGCTGGCTGTGAGGGATGTTCGGATTGTTGCCGGGGGATGGGGAGCAGCATTGTCCTGGATCCTCTGGATATCTTCCGCCTGACGACAGGCCTGGATTGCAGCTTCGATGAACTGCTGAGTGAGGAGAAGGTGGAGCTGAATGTGGCGGAGGGATTGATACTGCCCAATCTGAAAATGGCCGGGGTGGATGAGCGGTGCGGGTTCCTGGATGGAAACGGCAGGTGCAGTGTCCACGCCCTGCGGCCGGGGATGTGCCGGATTTTTCCCTTGGGAAGATTTTATGAGAACCAGAGCTTCCGCTATTTTATCCAGATTCACGAATGCCGGAAGGAGCCAAAAACCAAGGTAAAAGTGCAGAAGTGGATTGATACGCCGGATGTGAAACGAAATGAGGCATTTATTATAGACTGGCATTATTTTCTGAAAGATCTGTCCGGGAAAATGCAGGAACAGGAAAAGGGCTTTCAAAAGACTGTAAGCATGTTTCTTTTAAAGACCTTTTACCAGAAACCTTATAGTAAGCAGGAAGATTTCTATAAACAGTTTTATGAGCGGATGGAGGAAGGGAAGAAGCTGGTGTGAGGGCTCTTGGTCTAAGAGGAAGAAAATAAGAAATGGAATAAATATAGCCTGACGCAGAATGAAAGCTGCGTCAGGCTGTTGCGTTTTTGAGAATTTATAAATCCAGATCGTTGTCGGAGTGGGGGCGCCGCTTCGGTGTCCGGTGATACCGCTCGTTGGGAGGCTGTCTCCGGGTGTAAGTCCTGGAACGGCGGGAGCGGCGTTTTCTGCGCCGGCGTCTGCGCTCCCTTGAAATAAGGTTCAGGGAGATGTGGAAACTCTTGGTTAAGCGGCGGAAAATCAAAAGGAGCAAAAGCAGGATTGCGGCGATTACGGCCAGGATCAAAATCAGGCGGATGTTGATTTTGATAAAGCGTTTTGGCTCTGTGTTTTCCGCTTCGGAATCTGTTTCTCCGGAAGTTTCCCCCTCCCCGGTTTCTTTGTCAAAGGTAAATTCCTGTACATCTGAATCCGCCAGCCGGATGGAGGCAGTGCCGATGGGTTTTCCGTAGTAGGTGTAGTTTAGGGTGGCCAGAAGCTCCGTATCCTCATTGTCTGCAAAGACCAGTTCCGGGGAAGCGTCCGCAAAGGAGGCTCCGTTGGGAAGGATAATGGAGTCGTTCCGGTCAATCTCGATCAAGGGCTTGTACTGGCCGAAGATAGAACTTCCCGTGGGGAAAAATCCGGAGTTTTCCAGGGAGAAATTCGTTTCGTTGGCGGCCACATTCAGCTTGCTGAAATTTTCCGAAGCATAGTCCAGAAGAAGAGCCGTGTCGTCAAAGAGAGGGGTGCCGTAGACGCCGGTGGGACGTGTGTGCATGGTAACCACCAAAAGAGTCATGCCGTTTCGCTCTGCGGCTGTCACCAGGGTTCCCATTGCCAGGTCTGTGTAACCGGTTTTTCCGGCAATAACCGTGTCGTCCAGATACCGGGTTACACCACGGTAGGGGGCGATCATATAGTGGTGATTGGTCATGTAGGTAATTTCGTCGTCCTTGTTGGTAGCCCGCATATTATACTTGGCGGTGCCCGCAATTCGGACGAAATGCTCATTCTGCAGGGCGGCCCGGAGGATAAGCGCCATATCGTGGGCGGAGGTATAGTGATTGTCGTCCGGAAGCCCGTGGGGATTGACAAAATGAGTGTTGGTGCAGCCCAGCTCTGCGGCCTTGGCGTTCATCATATCAGCGAAGGCCTCCACGGATCCGGCGATGTGCTCGGCAAGCCCGTTGCCGCACTCATTGGCGGACATGAGGAGAAGGGCGTAAAGGGATTCCTCTACAGTCAGTTCCTCCCCTTCGGTAGTGCCGATGCTGCTGCTTCCGGCTTCGATGGAATGAGTTGCATAATAGGAATAGGTAACAACCTCGTCCATGGCACAGTTTTCCACTGTTAAGAGGGCTGTCATAACCTTGGTAATACTGGCGGGATAATTGACCTGGTCCATATCTTTGTTGTATAGGATGGTTCCGGTGGAAGCCTCCATGACAATGGCGGATTCCGCATAGATCTGGGGCCCCTGGGGCCAGTTTTCTACCTGGTTGGAATCGATGAGCTTGTTGTAGGCCTGCTGGCGTTCCTGCTCCGCCTGTTCCGCAGCGGCCTTCTCTGCGGCGGTGACGGCGTGGACGGTAACGGGATTAAGGCAGAGGGAACCAAGCACGGCAAGTCCCAGTGCGGCGGCCAGAAATCTATAGGAAAACTTTCGCATGAATAAACTCCTTTTTGGACAACAAATGATAGTATAAAAAGAGGGCAAAAAGCCCTGTAGTCTGCGGTTAAATAGCCATAGCAATTAAAGTATATGTCATTTTTTTTATGGGTGCAAGGGCCAATATAAAAAGTTTTCCCTGTTTTCAAGAAATTTCTGCGGATTATTGACAAGTATGAGGGAATTTGGGTATAATATCCGAAAAAGGGCGGTTCCGGCAATCCGGAGGTCCAAAAGACAAAGTGTAAAGGCGACGACGAAGACAGTAAGAGTTATCCGAACGGCAAAGCGAGCCGGGGGCGGTGGAAGCCCGGTACAAGTAAGATTTCTTTGAAGATCACTTCTGAGCAGCAGGCTGAAGGAGGCATCCGCCTCTTAGGTACTGACGGTATTCCACCGTTACCGGGAAACGCATGTGATGGCATGAGTAACAGGTGGTATAACGAAGCACGGCTTCCGTCCTTTTACGGGACGGGAGCTTTTTTAACGCAGAGTCCCGGCAGGGATGTAGCGGAACTTTTAATAGGAGGAGTATATTTTATGTACGAAAAAGTATCCCCAAACCTGAATTTTGTGGAACGGGAAAAAAATGTGGAAAAGTTCTGGAAAGAAAACCGCATTTTCGAGAAAAGCATGGAGAACCGGAAAGAAGGCGAGACCTACACCTTTTATGACGGACCGCCTACGGCCAACGGGAAACCCCATATCGGCCATGTGCTGACCCGGGTAATTAAAGATATGATTCCCAGATACCGCACCATGAAGGGGTATATGGTGCCCAGAAAGGCCGGCTGGGATACCCACGGGCTTCCTGTGGAGCTGGAGGTAGAGCGGCTTCTGGGCCTGGACGGGAAAGAGCAGATTGAGGAGTACGGCCTCGATCCCTTTATTACCAAATGCAAGGAAAGCGTCTGGAAATACAAGGGCATGTGGGAGGATTTCTCCGGAACCGTAGGCTTCTGGGCGGATATGGAGGACCCTTATGTAACTTATCACGACGACTATATCGAGTCCGAGTGGTGGGCCCTGAAAGAGATCTGGAAGAAAGGCCTTCTGTACAAGGGCTTTAAGATTGTGCCCTACTGTCCCCGCTGCGGGACGCCTCTGTCCTCCCATGAGGTAGCCCAGGGCTACAAGGCGGTGAAAGAGCGCTCTGCAGTGGTGCGTTTTAAAGTAGTGGGAGAAGATGCCTGTTTCCTGGCATGGACCACCACCCCCTGGACCCTGCCCTCCAACGTGGCTCTCTGCGTCAACCCGGAGGAGACTTACGTAAAGGTTAAAGCAGCGGACGGTTATACCTATTACATGGCTCAGGCGCTTCTGGACAGGGTTTTGGGTGATTTGGCGGAAGAAGGGAAGGCTGCCTATGAGATTCTTGAGACCTATACCGGAAAAGATCTGGAGTATAAAGAATACGAACCTCTCTGGGAGTGTACCGGGGAAGCGGCAGAGAGACAGCGTAAAAAGGCGCATTTCGTCACCTGCGACGGTTACGTCAGCATGTCGGACGGTACTGGAATCGTTCATATCGCCCCGGCTTTCGGTGAAGATGACGCCCGGGTAGGAAGGACTTACGATCTGCCCTTCGTGCAGTTTGTGGACGGTAAAGGAGATATGACGGAAGAGACGCCCTATGCAGGCCTCTTTGTAAAGAAAGCGGATCCGGAGATCTTAAAGGATCTGGACAAGGAAGGAAAGCTTTTCTCCGCCCCCAAGTTTGAACATGACTATCCCTTCTGCTGGCGCTGCGACACCCCGCTTATCTACTATGCCCGGGAGTCCTGGTTTATCAAGATGACGGCGGTGAAGGAGGATCTGATTCGCAACAACAATACCATCAACTGGATCCCGGAGAGCATCGGCAAAGGACGCTTCGGGGACTGGCTGGAAAATATCCAGGATTGGGGCATCAGTCGGAACCGCTACTGGGGAACGCCCTTAAATGTGTGGGAGTGCGAGTGCGGACACCAGCACTCCGTTGGCAGCCGCCAGGAACTGTACGAGCTAAGCGGCAATGAGAAGGCTCTGTCCGTGGAGCTTCATCGGCCGTACATCGATGAGATTACAATGAAATGTCCGGAATGCGGAAAGGAGATGCGCCGGGTGCCGGAGGTCATCGACTGCTGGTTTGATTCCGGAGCTATGCCCTTTGCCCAGCATCACTATCCCTTTGAGAATAAGGAATTGTTTGAGCAGCAGTTTCCGGCACAGTTTATCTCTGAGGCCGTAGATCAGACAAGAGGCTGGTTCTACTCCCTGCTGGCGGAGTCCACGCTGATTTTCAATAAGGCGCCTTACGAAAATGTCATTGTCCTGGGCCATGTGCAGGATGAGAACGGCCAGAAGATGAGCAAGTCCAAGGGAAATGCGGTGGATCCCTTCGATGCACTGGCCACCTACGGGGCGGACGCCATCCGCTGGTATTTCTACGTAAACAGCGCTCCCTGGCTGCCCAACCGTTTCCACGGGAAGGCCGTTATGGAGGGACAGCGCAAATTTATGGGAACCCTGTGGAACACCTATGCGTTCTTCGTGCTGTATGCCAATATTGACGGGTTTGACGCTACGAAGTATGCCCTTGACTACGCCTCCTTAAGCGTTATGGATAAATGGCTTCTGTCTAAGCTGAATACCGTGGTAGGAGAGGTGGACGACAATCTGGCTAATTACCGGATTCCTGAGACGGCCAGGGCCCTGCAGGAGTTTGTGGATGACATGAGCAACTGGTACGTGCGCCGCAGCCGGGAGCGCTTCTGGGCCAAGGGCATGGAGCAGGACAAGATCAATGCCTATATGACCCTGTACACAGCCCTTGTCACCATCTGCAAAGCGGCTGCGCCTATGGTTCCCTTTATGACGGAGGATATCTACCGGAACCTGGTATGCAGTATTGATAAAGCTGCGCCGGAGAGCATCCATCTCTGTGATTTCCCGGAGGTTCATAAGGAATGGGTGGACAAAGAGCTGGAAAAGAACATGGACGAGGTGCTGCGCATTGTAGTTATGGGGCGTGCCTGCCGGAATGCGGCCAACATCAAGAACCGCCAGCCCATTGCCGGAATGTTTGTGAAGGCCCCCTATGAGCTGGAGGGCTACTACCAGGAGATTATCTGCGACGAGCTGAATGTGAAAGCCGTTTCCTTTACGGATGACGTGAGGGCATTTACCACCTACACCTTTAAGCCCCAGCTGAAAACTGTGGGTCCCAGATACGGCAAGAGCCTGAACGGCATCCGTGCCCATCTGGCAGAGATGGACGGAAGCCGGGCCATGGAGGAATTGGAGGAAAAAGGAAATCTCACATTTGACGTAAACGGGGTTTCTGTGGTATTATCAAAAGAAGATCTGCTGATTGACATGGCCCAGACAGAAGGGTATGTGTCCGACGGGGACAATGAAATTACGGTAGTTCTGGATACGAAGCTGACCCCGGCCCTGATTGAGGAAGGCTTTATCCGTGAGATCATCAGCAAGGTACAGACCATGCGCAAGGAAGCGGATTTTGAAGTGACAGACAAGATTAACGTATACTGCCGGGGCAATGAGAAGATCGCAGAGCTTTTGGTTTCCCATAAGGACGAGATTCAGCCGGAGGTACTGGCTCTTGACATCCGGATCGGGGAGACGAAAGGATATGTGAAAGACTGGAATATCAACGGCGAAGCGGTTTCCCTGGGCGTAGAGCGTCTGTGACGGGAAAAATGCAGAAATGATATCATAAAAAGCGGGAGGAGATGTAACATGAACAAGAGGCCTTTTGACAAGGAGATGTTCAAAAGAAGTGTGCTGTACAATGTAAAGACCCTTTACAGGAGGAACATGGAGGAGGCCACCCAGCAGCAGATTTTCCATGCGGTGGCACTGGCTACCAAGGATGCGGTTATTGACGCATGGCTGGCTACCCAGGAGGAGATCAAGAAGAAAGATCCGAAGATTGTATATTATATGTCCATGGAGTTCCTGATGGGCCGCGCCCTGGGCAACAACCTGATCAACCTGACTTTCTATGACGGCGTGAAGGAGGCCCTGGAGGAGCTGGGCTGTGATCTGAACCTGATTGAGGATCAGGAGCCGGATGCGGCTCTTGGAAACGGCGGTCTTGGCAGGCTGGCGGCCTGCTTCCTGGACTCCCTGTCTACCCTGGGCTATGTGGCTTATGGCTGCGGTATCCGGTATCATTACGGAATGTTTAAGCAGAAGATTGAGGACGGATATCAAATCGAGGTTCCCGACGAGTGGCTGCAGAACGGCAACCCCTTTGAGCTGCGCCGTACCGAGTATGCCAAGATTGTGAAATTCGGCGGTTATGTAGATGTGGAAGTAGACGAGAAGGGAAGGCAGCATTTTGTACAGAAGGGCTATCAGAGTGTCCGGGCGATTCCCTGTGATCTGCCCATTGTAGGATATGGCAACAACGTAGTCAATACATTGCGCATCTGGGATGCGGAGCCCATGAATTCCTTCCATTTGGCCTCCTTTGACAAGGGTGAGTATCAGAAGGCAGTGGAAGAGGAGAATCTGGCAAAGCTCATCGTAGAAGTTCTCTATCCCAACGACAACCATATGGCAGGAAAAGAGCTTCGCCTGAAGCAGCAGTATTTCTTTATCTCTGCCAGCGTGCAGAGGGCGGTGGATAAGTATAAAGAGGATCATAACGGAGATATCCATAAATTCTATGAGAAAGCCACCTTCCAGCTGAATGACACCCATCCCACAGTGGCGGTAGCGGAGCTGATGCGCGTCCTGCTTGACGAGGAGGGCCTGGAGTGGGACGAGGCGTGGGACATTACCACCAAGACCTGTGCCTATACCAACCATACCATTATGTCCGAGGCTTTGGAGAAATGGCCCATTGAGCTCTTCTCCCGCCTGCTTCCCCGGGTATATCAGATTATTGAAGAGATCAACCGCCGGTTTGTTCTGGAAATCCAGAGAAAATATCCTGGGGATTATGAGAAGGTCCGCAAGATGGCAATTATTTATGACGGCCAGGTGAAAATGGCCCATCTGGCCATTGCGTCGGGCTATTCCGTAAACGGTGTGGCACGGCTGCACACGGAGATTCTCAAGAATCAGGAGCTGAAGGATTTCTACCAGATGATGCCGGAGAAATTCAACAATAAGACAAACGGCATTACCCAGAGAAGGTTCCTTCTTCACGGAAATCCCCTGCTGGCCAACTGGGTGACGGATCACATCGGTGACGATTGGATTACGGACCTGTCCCAGATTAGCAGGCTGAAAATCTATGCGGATGACGAGAAGGCCCAGCAGGAGTTTATGAATATCAAGTATCAGAACAAGGTGCGCCTTGCGAAATACATTCTGGAGCACAACGGTGTGGAGGTAGATCCCCGCTCCATCTTTGACGTGCAGGTGAAGCGCCTTCATGAGTACAAGCGCCAGCTTTTGAATATCCTCCATGTGATGTATCTCTACAACCAGATTAAGGATCATCCGGAGATGCCTTTCTACCCCAGGACTTTTATCTTCGGCGCCAAGGCGGCGGCAGGCTATCACCGGGCGAAGCTGACCATTAAGCTTATTAACTCCGTGGCTGACGTGGTGAACAATGACGCTTCCATTAACGGAAAGCTGAAAGTGGTATTTATTGAGGATTACCGGGTATCCAATGCCGAGTGGATCTTTGCGGCGGCAGACGTGTCCGAGCAGATCTCCACAGCCAGCAAGGAGGCCTCCGGTACGGGCAATATGAAGTTTATGCTGAACGGGGCCATTACCATCGGAACCATGGACGGAGCCAATGTGGAGATGGTGGAAGAGATGGGGGAGGAGAACGCGGTTATTTTCGGCCTGTCCTCCGATGAAGTAATCAATTATGAGCAGAACGGCGGCTATAATCCCATGGAGATCTTCAACAGCGATCAGGATATCCGCCGGGTGCTGATGCAGCTGATCAACGGCTACTATGCCCCCAACGATCCGGAGCGCTTCCGGGATATTTACGATTCCCTGCTGAATACCAAGAGCAGCGATCGGGCGGATACTTACTTTATCCTGAAGGATTTCCGGGCCTATGCCCAGGCGCATCAGCGCATTGAGGCCGCTTACCGGGATGAGAAGGGATGGGCGAAGAAAGCCATTCTGAATACGGCTTCCTGCGGGAAGTTTTCCTCCGACCGGACCATCCAGGAGTATGTGGATGAGATTTGGCATCTGGATAAGATTAGCGTAACGTTATAGACATGTGTGAGCCAAGGGGCCACTGTAAATCAGCGGCTCCTTTTTATGGCCGGGCGCCCGGAAAAAGGGGCGTCTATTTTTTTCCCCGTTACATAAACTGTAAAATGAGAGAAAATTTGAAAACCGGAATGTCTATCCTGATTATCCTGATGCTTCTTCCCTACGTGGCTGTGGTTTTCCGCACAGGAAGCATGAAAGGGCTGGAGGGGCAGATGGAAGAACCGGGACTGGAAATGTATGTAATGGGGATTCTGCCGGGGCAGATGCCGGCTGCCTACGAGGAGGAAGCCCTGAAAGCCCAGGCTGTGGTAATCCGCACAAATCTCCTTAGGAAAAGCATGGAATTTTATAAAACAAAGGATCTGAAGACTGCGGCGGCGTCCCTTAGGGAGCAGGACCTGGAAGAAATGGGATTTACGTATTATTCCCCCATGGAGCTGGAAGAACTGTGGGGGTATGAACAGTTTGAGTGGTACGAGGAGCGGATCCGGAAAGCCGTGGAGGATACGGCAGGAGAAATACTGGCTCTTGAGGGAGAGCCGGTGGATCTGCCCTATCATGCGGTGAGTGCCGGACGGACCAGGGCAGGAAGCCTTTTGGGAGAGGACTATGGCTATCTGGAGCCTGCAGAATGTCCGGGGGACGTGGAGGCGGCGGATTATTTAAAAATCCAGACGGTGGAACTGGAGGAGAGCCTGGAGATCCGAAAGAGGGACGAGGCGGGCTATGTGACAGAAGTTTGCCTGGGAGAGGAAGTTTTGACCGGGGAGGAGTTCCGCAGCCGCTTTTCCCTGAACTCCAGCTGCTTTACGGCGGAGCGGACAGAAGACGGTGTGCGGATTACTACCAAGGGGCTGGGACACGGCCTGGGCCTCAGCATGTACCAGGCAAATCTCCAGGCCCTCAAAGGCAGCAAGTATTTGGAAATTTTATCGTATTTTTATAAAAATGTGGAATGTATAAGCTCCTCTTAAAGTGGCTATCCTATGGTTAGCAGCACAGAGAAACATGTGTAAATCTATATAGAGGTGAAGCTTATGACAGTAAAAAGAAAGAAAAAGAGTACATTTATGGGAGGAAGGGGCGTAGCTGTCGCCTTTAGTCTCTGCCTTCTTGCAGTTATCACCATGATAGGCATGTATACCGTGGGGAGAACGGACCAGAAACAGCAGGAGCTGAAGCGGCAGATTGCGGAGGCGGAAAAATCCAAGTCTACGGAGGAGGAGATTTTAAAGCCTAAGAAAGAGGAACCCAAGGAAACCCAGGAGGCGGCCTCCGCTTCTGCCACCAGGGAGAAAGAGAAAAAGGAGAAAGAGAAAGTCATTATCAACAGTCCGGAGCTGGAAAGCGATTTCCGGCAGGAAGAGGTTGCGGAAGTCCTTCCGGAAGAAGAGCTGGAGGAGGCATCCGTGGCGGATGTGGTGATGGAGCAGCCCACCCTCTCCTTTTCCCCGGAGGAGGACAAGCTTTTCTGGCCCATCTCGGGAAATATTCTGATGGATTACAGCATGGACAAGTCCGTTTACTTTACGACGTTAGATCAGTACAAATACAACCCGGCAATTATCATTGAGGGTTCGGTGGACGAGAGCGTTATGTCCGGAGCCCAGGGCCTGGTAAAGACCATTGAAACCATTGAGGAGACAGGCACGACCCTTACTCTGGATATCGGTGACGGATATGAACTGATTTACGGCCAGCTCAAGGAGCTTCCCGTAGAGGAAGGGGATTATGTGAAGGCAGGCGATACCATCGGTTATGTGAGCCAGCCCACCAAGTATTATTCCAAAGAAGGGACCAACGTATACTTTGAAGTCCGCAAAGACGGAAAGAGCGTAGACCCTATGGTACTTCTTCAGTAAAAGAGGCGATAAGCCGTTCCTTCTGGGAGCGGCTTAATTTTTTGATGGCAGCTTCCCGGCGCATGGCCTCTTCCCTGGTGGGAAACATTTCGTAGTAGGCAAGAGAAACCGGGAGATGGGAGCGGGTGTACTTGGCTCCCCGGCCCTGGCTGTGGTCCTCCAGGCGTTTTTTCAGATTGTTGGTCCAGCCGGTGTAGAGGGAATTGTCCCCGCACCGCAGTATGTAGGTGTAATTCATAAAAACAGCCCCTTTGCCTTGTATTATAAGGGAAGGGGCCGTTCCTTGCAAATGCTTTTTCCGGGGATATCTGCCTCCTAGAGGGGCATGGGAGCTACAAATACATACATCATAATAAAGTGGCAGATGCTTCCCCCCATAACAAACAGGTGGAAGATTTCATGGGAGCCGAAGTTTTTGTGCCTGGAGTTGAAGATCGGAAGCTTCAGGGCATAAATGATTCCCCCGATGGTGTAAATGATTCCCCCGGCCAGGAGCCAGCCAAAAGCCGCCGGAGGCAGGGAGTTTAAAATCTGGGTGAAAGCCAGCACGCAGACCCAGCCCATGGCAATGTATAAAAGGGAAGAGAACCATTTGGGGCAGGTAATCCAGAAGGCTTTGATCAGGATTCCCGCCAGGGCAATCCCCCAGACCAGAGCGCACAGGCGGTATCCGGCGGTATTTCCCAGGACCACCAGGCAGACCGGCGTGTAGGAGCCTGCAATCAGGACGAAAATCATCATATGGTCTATTTTCCGCAGTATCCGGTTGGAACGCTCAGACAGATTCAGGGTGTGGTAGACGGTGCTGGCCATGTAAAGCAGAATCATGCTTGTAATAAAGACGGCCAGGGAAATCAGGTGAATCCGGTCCGGATTGCTGGCTGCCCGGATAAGCAGGGGGGTAGATGCAAAGAGAGCCATCATCATGCCGATGAAGTGAGTGATGGCGCTTCCCGGATCTTTAATTTCAAATTTCATAAAAACAACTCCTTTCAGATGCTCTATATAATTATATGTAGTTTTTGAAACTATGTTATGATATATACATATTACATCAAGAAAAAAAGTATGTCAAGAATTTTTGCTGCTTGGAGAAATGAAAGATAAAAAATAAGGGTATGCCGGATTGCTCCAACATACCCTTGGATTTTTAAATTGCCAGATTTACCAGAGTGATTCTTAGCCGAAGTATCTCTTTAAGAGACCCTCGAAAGCTTTGCCGTGGCGAGCCTCATCGCGGGCCATCTCATGAACGGTGTCATGGATCGCATCCAGGTTCGCAGCCTTTGCTCTCTTAGCCAGGTCAAACTTGCCTGCGGTAGCGCCGTTCTCAGCGGCAACTCTCATCTCCAGGTTCTTCTTGGTGCTGTCGGTTACTACCTCGCCCAGAAGCTCGGCAAATTTCGCAGCATGCTCAGCCTCTTCGTAGGCTGCCTTCTCCCAGTACAGGCCGATTTCCGGATATCCCTCTCTGTGGGCAACCCGTGCCATAGCAAGGTACATACCAACCTCGGAGCACTCGCCGTTGAAGTTGGCTCTTAAGTCCTCAAGGATATCTTCGCTTACGCCCTTGGCTACGCCTACTACATGCTCAGCAGCCCAGCTTAAGCCTTCTGCCTGCTCGGTGAACTTGTCCGGGCCAACGCCGCACTGGGGACATTTCTCGGGAGCGGAATCTCCCTCGTGAACATAACCGCATACCTGGCATACAAATTTCTTCATGATAATACTCTCCTTTTCTATTATGGTTTTTTGTTTTTGGTTCTTAAAATAGGAATAATTCCTATTACTGAAATTAATCTAACATAGATTTTCCCGTTCGTCAAGAACAATCTTTAAAGTTTATACTTTTTTCACACATTCGCTGCAGACGCCGTAGTATTGAATGGTATGGCCCTCTATAATGCCGGGGAACTTTTCCTGGGCCCGCCGGTCAATCAGGGCCTGGTCTTCCAGCGTGAGGTCCAGAAGGGAGCTGCATTTCCGGCAGAAAAAGTGAGAATGGGGTTCTACATGCCCGTCAAAACGGTCGGCGCCCTCGGTGGTAATTTTGACCGCTTCGCCCAGCTCCACCAGGAGCGCAAGATTGCGGTAAACCGTCCCCAGGCTGATATTGGGAAATTCCTTCCGCACATTCATATAAACCGTGTCGGCCGTGGGATGGTCGTACCTGGACAGCAGGAAGGTTTTGATGGATTCCCGCTGGCGGCTGTACTTTAGTGGCGGCATAAAGACCTCCTTTCACAAATTTTTTTGTGATAATAATAATGATTACTATTTTGTTTTATCAAAAAAAGATAGGGATGTCAATAGAAAAACATGGAAAAGAGCTGCCGGGAAATAAAAGCTCCGGCAGCTCCGCAGAAAATACTATATTATTGTTATGCGGCGGCTTTCGTTTCCCTGCCGTCTTCCGGTGAAAGATTCTCCGGTTCGGAATCTCCTTTCGTAACCGTGCGGGTGGTTCCGCCGGATACAAATACCCGGCCGCATTCCGGACAGATATCCGTGTGGAGGGTTACGCTCTGGCTTACCACCTTGCGGTCCTCCTGAAGGGCTTTGGACTGTTCATGGGCCACATGCTCCATCTCATGGCCCCGGACGGCGGAAGCTGCCGTGTCCGGATCAATCCGGGTGGGGGTCTGATAGGAGACGCTGGGATCGTCGGAGCCGTCCTGGTATTTGCGCTTCTCACAGGTTTCGCAGGTGCCCTCTTCGTTAGCTTTTCGTATGCTGTCAACGCCGGAGGAGGTCCCGGATACCGGGGCGCTCTGGCCGGCGCTTACATATTGAATGCGCATCCGCACAGCCTGCTCTGCCAGATAGCTCCTTCCCCATGCAGTCATATCGGTTACCTGGGCCCTGGAGGCGTCAGAATTGACGGCCAGAGCCGGAACCACGGGCTGGACCGGAGTTTCCGGGTCCGCAGCACGGTGAATCCCCAAGGACGCCGAAGAGGTTTTGGCAGCCGGGGCTTCCTGTACCTGTCCTCCTGCCTGTCCCTGGGGACGGAAGGAGCGGTAGATATTATAATAGGTATAAGTATTCAGACTTGAAACCGGACTTATCATAATACACCTCAAAAAAATAAAAGTTTGGATAAATTTATTATAGCAGAGATTTCCAGAAAGGCAAAGGCAAAATTTTCTGCCGGCAGAAGGTTGACAAATAGTAATCACCCTGTTATAATTCATTCATAAGTCTTAACAATTTTGTAATAATTAGATGAGACTTTACGGAGGATAATGAAAATGGGGAGTTACAAATTTGCAGCTCTGTGCTTGACAGGGGCGATTTGCTTTCAGCTGAACGGCATGCAGGCAGAGGCCAGCAGCTTTTCGCATTTTGCAGATGAGGGAATCGCATCGGTCATGACAGAGGCCCGGGATGCGGATCCGCAGGTGGACGAGAAAATCGTAGAAGAGATGAACCCGTCCGAGTACGATGGAATCTGCATTGCACAGGTGGACAATTACGTAAATGTGAGAAGCATGCCCAGCGAGGACGGGGAGGTTCTTGGAAAGCTCTACAACGAATCTGCGGGAAGCGTAGAGGAGGAAGTGGACGGCTGGTTCAAGATTACTTCCGGAAGCGTAACGGGATATGTGAAAAAAGAATATGTGGTAACAGGAGATGACGCCGAGAATCTGGCTGAGGAAGTGGGAAGCCGGGTTGCAACGGTGGACACGGAGACCTTAAGGGTCAGAAGCGAGGCAGACGGTGAGTCCAGCATCCTGGGACTGATTGGACAGGATGAGGAATTGACCGTAACCGATGAGAAGGACGGCTGGGTAAAAGTATCCATTGAGGAAGGCGACGGCTGGGTATCCACGGATTATGTGCAGCTGAGAACCGATTTTGTCCAGGCCGAGTCCAAAGAAGAGGAAGAGGCCAGACTGGCGAAGGAAGAGGAAGCCAGGGAAGAAGGAAGGCGCAGAGCTCAGGCGGTAGAGGCTGCGGCAGCGGCGGAGAATCAGGAGAGTGCTCCGGCAGTGGTCGGAAACGGCGGCGGAAGCAGCAGCGGAAATGCAGTTGTAAACTATGCCGGCCAGTTTGTAGGGAATCCTTACGTGTACGGCGGTTCCAGCCTGACCAACGGAACGGACTGCTCCGGTTTCGTCATGAGTGTATATGCAAACTTTGGTGTGGGCCTGCCCCACTCCTCCAGCGCCATGAGGAACTGCGGATACGGCGTGAGCCTTGCAGAGGCACAGCCGGGTGATATCATCTGCTACAGCGGCCATGTGGCCATCTACTGCGGAAATAATACCGTGGTACACGCCAGTACTCCGGCCACAGGAATCATCTATACCTCACCGGTAAATTACAACAATGTAATCTGTGTGAGAAGAATCTTCTAAATATTAAGAGAGACCAAAACCCCCTGCATGGAGAGAAAAGACATGCAGGGGGTTTTTATATGGTGCTTTGGCTGGGAAGATTTTCTGTCCTTGCAGATAATGTTAGGAATCGGTGCAAATTCCGAATTTATTCAGTCAATTCCGATTTGTTTTCAGACGGCCCTTTTGTCCAAACCAGTGAGAAAAAGATCCATATAAACATTTTGCACAAATTTTTCTTAGATTATAAAGATTTTGAATTTGTGCAGAAAAAGAGGAAAGAGAAGTTATCCACAATTTGGAGGGTGGAAAAACTGATAAAACCGAGTTATCAACGAAATTATCCACATTATCCACAATTTTTGAGGAAAAGTTTAAGGGTTTACATAGTAAATGAAAGAACGAGAGTTCTGTACAAAACTAATAAAACGAATTTTTTTCCATAAAAAGCGAAAAACCTTCTTGACAAGATAAAAATCGAACTATGGACCAAATTGTCTGAAAATAATGTCAAGGAAGGGCGATGAGCTTGTAGATGGGATTTCCTTTTGCGGAAAATTTCTCCTCATATTCCGTCATGACATTTCCTTCGTTCATTTCCGGATCCAAATGCAGATTTCGGGTGCAGCCGGCAAGCGTCCAGCCTGCGGCTTCCACGCTCTCCAGGGAAAAATCGAAAAGGGCCTCGTTGTCGGTCTTAAATTCCACCCGGCCTTTTCCGGCCAGGACAGTCCTGTAACGGTCCAGATATTCCCGGGAGGTCAGCCTTCTTCTGGCATGACGGTCCTTGGGCCAGGGATCCGAAAAATTCAGATAAATCCGTTCCGCCTCGCCTGGGGCAAAGACCTGTTCTATGTCTCCTGCGTCTATGCAGAGAAAGAGAAGATTGGGAAGAGGTGCGGCTTCCATTTTCTGCAGGGCCCGGATAAGGACGCTGCTGTACCGTTCAATACCTACGTAGTTGATTCCGGGGTTTTGCTCCGCAAGGGTCATTAAAAAGCGCCCTTTCCCCATGCCGATTTCAATATGGATGGGGTTGGCATTTCCGAATAAGGTGTGCCAGTTTCCGGCCTGCCTCTCCGGTTCCTGTATCACATATCTGCTGGCAGCGACGGCTTCCCCGGCGCCTTTGATATTCCTGAGTCTCACGCTTTGTCTCCTGTCTTTTTTTGATTTTATTCTAAACAGAATCGAAAAAAAGATCAAGAAATATAAAAAAAGTACTTGCATTTTATAAAAGAATGAATTATAATAACTCTTGCGTTGCAAAAGAAAATAACATATGCGCGATTAGCTCAGCTGGCAGAGCACCTGACTCTTAATCAGGGTGTCCAGGGTTCGAACCCCTGATCGCGCAGGCAGGGCACTGGTTTTGCAGATTTTAAGCTGCGGGGTCGGTGCTTTTTTTATTTCCGGAAATCCACTCCTGCAGGTAGCGCTCCAGGACGGGAAAGGGAGCAGGACCTGTAGAGAGGAGAAATTCGTGGAATTCCCTGGCCGAAAACCTTTGCCCAAGGGCTTCTTCCGCCTGCCTTCGCAGTTCCCGTATTTCCACGGCTCCCAGATAGTATTTAAGGTAGTTGCCCGGATCCTGGAGGATAGCCTGATAGATGGTATGTACGGCCTCTGCGTCCCGGATTCCGTAGCGGGCGAAAAACCGGGCCGTATCCTGGGGAGTCCAGCCTTCGTAATGGATTCCCACGTCCGCCCTTGCGTGAAGGCCCAGGGAGACGGAAGAATTGGCGGAGAGAAGGGCCGCCGTATCCGGTTCCAGGGAAGTGTAGGAATAGGAAAGCCATTCCACATAGGTGGCCCATCCCTCCACGTAGCCTCCGAAATAGAACAGGCGCAGCACCGGATCCGGACTGCCGGAGTTTTCACAGACCGTCTGATACAGGTGGCCGGGGTAGCCCTCATGGGCCAGGGTAGTGAAAAGGGACAGCCCGTCATATCCGCCTGTCGGATTGATATAAATCACATGATCATCCATGCGGTCCAGCGGCGGTGTCAGGTAAAAAGCCGGGCTTAGGTACTTTTCCAGGGAGGGATCCACGTATTTTACCTCACAGGAGACTGCGTCGAAAGCCGGAAAATCGGCCTCTATTTTTGTCTCCAGGGTTTTCAGTATATAGAGGGGATCCCAGGTGTCTATGGTCTGGGAGGCGGATGCCTGGAGGTCCGGATGAGCCTGGAGCAGGGCGGACATGGAAGAGAGGGTATCGGAGAGCTCCCTGTCCAGAAGGGTAATGATTTCCTCCATGGAATGTCCGGTGCCGGTGGTGCAGGACACCAGGGCCTCATAGTAATCCGCTCCCCGGTCATAGTAACAAAGGCCGTAGGGGTTCTTTCCGGTTCCTTTCAGATCTTCCAGCCCCCGGATCAGGGTTTCATAGGCAGGAATTACATGGCCGAAGACGGCGGCCCGGTTGGAATCTTCGTATGCCTGTTTCTGTTTCTCCGTGAGGAAATCCAGGGATTTCAGGCGCTGGTTAAAGGTAGTGAGGAGAAAATGCTCCCCGGGGGCGGCAATAAAATCCCGGCACTGGGCGATAACGGCGTCCGCTGTCTCGTCGGACATGAAGAAGCCGGCCCGGGCTCTCTCCTGTTCGTATGCTAAGAGGCTTTCATAGTAGGCGTCAATCTGGGAGAGAAGAGAGAGATAGTCCCGGATATCCTGTTCCCGGTAGAAAGCGTACTCGGCCAGCAGTACGGGAAGCTGTGCCTGGGCCCCCAGGGAGGGGCTGAAGACTTCTTCGTAATAGGGAAAGGCAGACAGAGCCAGTTCCCTTGGAATCTGATCTTTCAGGATATCGTATGTAAGG
>CAJUMM010000056.1 GCA_910586955.1 uncultured Lachnospiraceae bacterium
CTTACCCTCCAGTTCCGTCAATTCGTGATAATGGGTGGCGAAAAGGGTCTTGGCTCCCAGAATTTTCGGATTGCTGATGTACTCTATCACCGCCCAGGCAATAGACAGGCCGTCGAAGGTACTGGTACCCCTTCCAATCTCGTCCAGGATTAACAGGCTGTTTGCTGTGGCATTGCGCAGGATATTGGCTACTTCCGTCATCTCCACCATAAAGGTACTCTGGCCGGAAGCCAGATCGTCGGAGGCCCCCACCCGGGTGAAGATCCGGTCCACAATCCCGATTTTGGCGCTTGCGGCTGGAACGAAGCTCCCCACCTGGGCCATAAGCACAATCAGGGCCGCCTGGCGCATATAGGTGGATTTTCCCGCCATATTGGGGCCGGTGATCACGGAAATGCGCCTGCTGCCGTTGTCAAGATACGTGTCATTGGGAATAAACATGTCGTTCTCAATCATCTTCTCCACCACCGGATGGCGGCCGCCCTTGATGTCGATAAGCCCCTTCTCATTCATCTTGGGGCGCACATAGTTGTTCCGCTCCGCCACAAAGGCCAGGGAAGTGAAGACATCAATGCCGGCAATGGCTTTGGCGGTCTTCTGGATCCGCAGGACCTGGCCGGCGATTGCCTCCCGGAGCTCACAGAACAGGGCATATTCCAGGGCTGTCAGCTTGTCCTCCGCTCCCAGAATGGTGTCCTCCAGCTCTTTGAGCTCCGGCGTTATGTAGCGCTCCGCATTGGCCAAGGTCTGCTTGCGCATATAGGTATCCGGCACCAGATCCTTGTAGGAGTTTGTCACCTCCAGGTAATAGCCGAAGACCTTATTATATTTGATTTTCAGGTTCTTAATCCCTGTTTTTTCCCGCTCCTGGGCCTCCAGCCTGGCAAGCCAGCCCTTCCCTTCCGTCTTGGCTTTCCGGTAACGGTCCACATCCTCATGGAAACCGTCCCGGATAATATCCCCGTCCCGGATGGACACGGGGGGATCCTCCCGGATCGCCCGGGCCACCATAGACTGGAGATCCGAAAGCTCATCCAGCTCTTCATAAAGGGACCGCAGAAGAGGGGACCGGAAATCCTGCATCAGGGTTTTGATATGGGGAATCATCTCCAGGGAAGTGCTAAAAGCAGTGAGATCCCTGGGATTGGCCGTCTGGTAGCTGATCCGCCCAATGAGACGTTCCAGATCGTAGATGGGATTTAAATACTCCCGCAGTTCCTCCCGGGTAATGGCATTTTCGTTCAGCTCCCCAATGGCCTCATGGCGCTTCTCGATCTCTCCCCGGTCAATCAAGGGCTGCTCCACCATCCCCCTTAAGGTCCTGGCTCCCATAGCCGTCCTGGTCTTATCCAGCACCCACAGAAGGGAGCCCCGCTTCTGCTTCTCCCTAAGGGTCTCCACCAGCTCTAAGTTCCTCCTGGTAGAGCTGTCGATGATCATATACCGGCCGATGGTATAGGGCTGGATTCTTGTCATATGGGCCAGAGAATTTTTCTGGGTCTCATACAAATATTTTAGGAGCGCTCCGGCGGCAATGGTCCCGCAGCCGAAATCTTTTAACCCCAGCCCCTGGAGATCCGAAACCCGGAAATGCTCCAGCAGGGTCTTCCTGCACAGCTCGTCGTCAAAATACCAGGATGCCAGGGGATAGACGCTGATTCCCAGCCGGTATTTCAGATCCTCCACGTCCACGCCGCTCATGGTAAAGGCGTCGTTGCAGACAATCTCTGAGGGCGCAAACTTGTTGATCTCATCCACCAGTTTCCGCTGTGAATCTACCTCTGTAACCACGTAATCCCCGGTAGTAATATCCGCCGTTGACACCCCGAACCGGTCCGGAAGGCAGACAATACACATCAGGTAATTATTCCGGGTCTCATCCGCCGTGTTGAGGTTGGTTCCCGGAGTGACAATGCGCACCACGTCCCTGGCAACCAGGCCCTTAGCCAGCTTGGGATCCTCCATCTGCTCGCAGATGGCTACCTTATAGCCTTTGGAAACCAGGCGGTTGAGATACCCTTCCACAGCATGATAAGGAACGCCGCACATAGGCGCCCGCTCCTCCAAGCCGCAGTTTTTTCCCGTCAGCGTCAGTTCCAGTTCCTTGGATACCGTCAGGGCATCTTCAAAAAACATCTCGTAGAAATCCCCCAGGCGGTAAAACAAAATACAATCTTTATACTGTTCCTTTGTCTTCAGGTACTGCTGCATCATGGGTGTCATTTCAGCCATAGTTTTTCTCCAATTTTAAGTTCCATACTTTAATGATTGCTGGACACGGTGCCTTCCTCCGCATTTACCAGCACCACGGCGCCGTTCTTCAGTATTTCCGTAGCCCCCTGAGCGCCCACAATTACCGGAATATCCAGGGCCAGGCCTACGATGGCCCCGTGGGAATTGCTCCCCGCCCGCTCCGTCACCAGGGCCAGGGCCGTCTTAATCTGGGGCAGCATCTCATTGTCCGTCTCCGGCACCACCACAATGCTTCCCGCCTGGAAGTTCTCCTTAAGCTCCAACCCATTCTTTGCCACGCACACAGGCCCGGAGGCTTTCTTATGGGTAATCCCCTCCCCGGTCACCAGAACACGGCCGGCCACCTGGACCTTGATAAGGTTGGTGGTTCCCGTAACCCCCAGGGGAACGCCGGCCGTCAGAACCGTCAGATCACCGATGGAAACCAGGCCTGCCCGCTCCGCAGCCTCTACGGCGTGGAGAAACAATTCCTCCGCATTATCCTTCTTCTCTAAAAGAATAGGCTGGACGCCCCAGGAGAGGTTCAGCTGCCGGCACACATAGTCGTCCATGCAGCAGCCGATGATGGTGCAGCCGGGACAATACTTGGAAACCATGCCTACGGTCCTTCCCGACTTGGTTACGGTGATAATGGCCGCCGCCTGCAGATCCACGGCTGTGGTACAAGTGGCGTGGGATACGGCGTTGGTAATATCGGGATTGTCCTTGATGGTCCGGTGTTTGAAGCGGGCATCGTAGTCAATATCTTCCTCCGTGCGTATGGCAATCCGCACCATAGTCTTTAAAGCCTCCAGGGGATACTGGCCGGAAGCCGTCTCCCCGGAAAGCATAATGGCGCTGGTTCCCTGGTAGATGGCGTTGGCCACGTCGGTAGTCTCCGCCCGGGTGGGACGGGGATTTTTCATCATGGAATCCAGCATCTGGGTAGCCGTAATCACAGGCTTGCCTGTCTCAAAGCTTTTCTGAATCAGTTTCTTCTGGATGCCCGGCACTTCCTCCAGGGGAATTTCCACGCCCATATCCCCCCGGGCAATCATAATGCCGTCGGATACCCGCATAATCTCGTCTATACGTTCCACGCCCTGGAGATTTTCAATCTTGGCAATAATTTTTATATGATGGCAGTTCCTTTCTTCCAGTATTTTCCGGATCTCCAGAATATCCTCCGGGCTCCTGGTAAAGGAAGCCGCAATAAAATCAAAGCCTTCCTCAATGCCGAAGAGAATGTCTTCATAGTCCTTTTGGCTCACAAAGGGCATGTTGAGATTCACTCCCGGCACGTTGATTCCCTTCTTATTGGAAACTACGCCGCCGTTTTTCACCGTGCAGATAATATCCTTTTCCGTCACCTGGCCCACTTTCAGCTCAATAAGGCCGTCATCAATGAGAATGGCGTCCCCGGGCTCCACATCCTTCACCAGATCCTTGTAGGTGATGGAGACCTTCTTCTCATTCCCCAGAATCTCTTCCGTAGTGAGAATAAAACTCTGGCCTTTCTTAAGCTCAATCCGTCCGCCTTCCACGTCCCGGGTGCGGATCTCCGGCCCCTTGGTATCCAAAAGCAGAGCAACAGGGAGTCCCAGCTCCGCCCGGACTTTTTTCACCAGGTCAAGCTTCCCCCGCTGTTCGTCGTAGGTTCCGTGGGAGAAGTTAAGCCTTGCCACATTCATGCCGGCCAGCATCAGCTCCCGGATCATCTCCTCGCTCTCCGAGGCCGGTCCCAGTGTACAGATAATTTTCGTCTTTCTTATGCTCATATTTTCACTCCTTTTTTCCACCCTACATATTAGTATATTTAACCAAGTCACGCAAGGGGTTAATTTCCAAAAACCAAAAAGACCGCCCGCTTCTTAAACGGACGGCCTTTCAAAAAACCTTCTCTATTACACGCTCTTTTCCTCCATGGAACTGACAACCGCCAGTTCCGTTCCCAGCACTTTTGCAACCTTGCAAAGAGCCCCGGCGTGATGCCCCCGGGCCAGGACGCCGTGGTGGGTAGGGCCCTCCATACACCAGCGCTCCATAAAGGCCTCAAGCCCTATGGGAAATTTTACTCTCAGATTGGTGTCCCCCAGCTTCAGAACAGGCCCGGGCACGCCCATGCCCTCCGCCGCAACCAGCTTAAATCCCCCCTCTTTTGTCTCCGTCAGTGCCAGCATGGTAACCGGACCCGGCTCCGGGAAAAACTGTGTTACATATCCCTTGCCTGCCTTCCCGTGAAGCACGCTCATCTTCAAAACCGCCTTCTCTTTGGAGAGATTTCCGTCACAGGCGCCGCTGTGCCCTACCAGGCAGACATCTTCACAGAAATCCATGGAATACAGCTCCGCCGTCATGGCGGGACCGGCTAAGGCTTTCAGAATCACCATGGCAATGGCCGCCCGGATATCCCCCTCGGGAGCGCTTGACATTCCCTCTGTCATCAAAAGGGTCATAGCCGGATTTAAGGCCGCCACCAGATTAAGCTGATCCTCCGGGGCGTCAAACTCATAGTGAAGGGCGTAGGAATGAAGCCTGTATTTCTCCGCCATTTTCTCAAGCCCTGCAGCCGTTCTGGCAATGTATTCCAAATCCTCTTTTGATGCACTTCCGTCCAGTTCAAAGATCCGCTCCGTCAGCTGCCGCTGTTTCAGCACTGCCGCTTCCAAAGCCTCCTGGCCCCAGGCCATAATCTCCCTCCAGTCCAGATGCTGCACATAGGTTCCGAACTGATGGAAAATCCGGTTTTCATTGACACACAAATCAATCATTCCTTCATATGGCCGCCCCAGCAAGCCGAGATTCCCGCTTGCCAACACTTTTTTAACGGAAACCGCCTTGCACCACTGGGCAATCTCCTGTCCCACCCCGGAATCCGCCTCCATATGTCCTGTAATCACCGCAAACTGCTTTCCCATCTGATGAAGCACCGCCGTGGCCTCCGGAACTCCCGCACAGGTAATTCCCTCTCCCAGCCAGTCTCCGATACTCTTCACATTCTCATAATCCAGCGCTTTCTTATACTGGACATTGAGAAGAATCACCGGAACGGAAAGATTTTGCACCACCGGCGCAATGTAGATAGAAGAGGCATAGGTCAGCATCTGTACAAATACGATATCCACCTTTCCGGCGGCAAACTTCTCCCCCGTTTCTCTGGCAAGCTCTTCCGAATCCACAATGCCAGCGTCCAGCAGCTCCACCTTTTCCCCATCAAAGGCTTCCGTCAAAATTTTATGATGATGCTCACATCTTTCTCTCATCCCCTCAAACTGGCTCCAATAGGGCTTAAGGCCCACCGCCATCCATCCGGCAGTAATTCTCTTCATACAGCACCTCCTTACAAGATTACATACTCACAGCCCAGCATCTGCGCCACCTTTTCAAACAGCTTTGCATTGTGTCCCACACTCATGGCACAGTGGTGGGTGGGGGCCTGCATAAACCAGTTGGTGAAGTAGGTATCGATATCTGCCGGGAATTTCACATGGGTCTGGGTATTTCCCACCTGCATAATCTCTCCATCCGTGGAGACGCCCTGGCTGATAATCAGCTTAATCCTTCCTTCCCCCGTCTGGGTCAGTCCCAGCATGGTCACCGGCCCCTGCCTTACCTTGGCCTCCACCGAAACCCCCGTTCCCTGCTTTCCGTGGTAGAGC
This sequence comes from uncultured Lachnospiraceae bacterium, assembly GCA_910586955.1. Classification (GTDB taxonomy): domain Bacteria; phylum Bacillota; class Clostridia; order Lachnospirales; family Lachnospiraceae; genus Laedolimicola. Next base: position 5,892 of record CAJUMM010000056.1, read on the forward strand.
CCCATTCCCCGGAGGATTGGCTTTCCGTTGGATATTTTAATATGGAAGGGCCCGTCGTGTCCCAGAAGTATGGTGCCTTCCTCGTAATCTGCCGTCACGATCTCACAGTAGCTTCCGCCCACATGCAAGGTATCGCAGATCTTCATGGCAATTCCCGTCTTAATGTCCCCTTCGCCCGCACAGGGAATACCCTTCGCCGTCAACAGGGAGTGTCCCACAATAAAACCTCCCTGGAGATCCTGATAAGGGTTTCCGGGAACGCTGTGGTAATAGTATACCAGCGCGTCCAGATCGTAATCCCTTACCAGCCGCTCCTGTCCCACCGCCACATGGGCGGACCATCGAAGCTGCTCCTTGGTAGGCTTCCTGGCGATTGGGTCCGCCTGGGAATCCCCGCTAATCTGGAACATTTCCTGAATCTCCCGAAGCTTATCCTCAACCTCTTCTTGGGAAATCCCCTGCATCCGCTCATTTAAGTCACACATTTCAATGATTTCCACATGGATTCCGGTCTGGGCCTGAAGCATGGTAAAATCACTGTACATATCCAGCATTCCGTGGAAATTGCTGCCCAGGAACCCAAACCTGGCGTTTCCCAGGGTCCTTTTTACTCCCGCCGCCAGGCACCACTCTTCCATCTCCTTATAAGCCCGGATTGCCTCCGGACGGTTGGCCGTATTCTCATTGGTAACGGAGATTTCAGGGGTATAATCAAGGCCCAGAAGGCCGCTAATCACCCGGAAGGGGATCTTTGCCCGGTTGAACGCATTGGATATCTCGGGAACCGGACATGCCCCGCAGTGGGCCAGCCACTCCCCGGTGGAGGTCTCCCTATAATTTACCTGGGTGGTGGGCTGAAGATTCAGAACAATCACCGGAGCCGTACAAATCTGATGTACCGGCAGGACCGCATCGGAGGATACATAGGTTCCCGTATGGCAGAATATCAGATCCACGTCCTGCTCCTTGAACCACTTTCCCGCCTTATGGCCCTCCTCCGAGCAGTCTACCAGACCATAATTATAAACTTCCCCAAAGGGCTCCAGCTTCTTTTCAATAAAATTTACATATTCAATAATGCGCTCCCGCAAGCCCGGGAATTGAGGCCAGTAGGCCTTCAACCCTACGGTATAAATTCCCACCCGGGCTTTTTGCGTTTCCTTGATTTTCTTTGTCTGTTCCAAACTTGTCTACCTCCTGACTTTTTATTTCTTTTTCATCATATCTGCATAAATCGCAAGCAAAATAATCATGCCCTTTAACACCTGCTGATAGTAGGAGTCCACATTTAAAATATTCAGTCCGTTATTCATTACCCCGATAATCAGAACTCCCAGAATCGTCCCTCCTACGGTTCCCGCACCGCCGGAAAAACTGGTTCCCCCAAGCACTGCGGCGGCAATGGCGTCCATCTCTGCGCCCTGTCCGGAGGTTGGCTGGCCGGAATACATTCTGGCCGCCAGAATAATGCCGCTTAGCGCCGCACAGACGGCACTTACCATAAAAACAAAAATCTCTATCCACTTCCCAGGGATACCAGAGTAAATGGCACAGCTTTTGTTGCCCCCTACGGCATAAATCCACATGCCGATTTTACTCCGGTGCAAAATCAGGTATATGACAACCGCCACCCCGGTAAAAATCAAAGCCGGAACCGGAACCACGCCGATATACCCGTTTCCAAGAAGGTTAAAGCTGTCATTGATGGCCCGGATGGGCGCCCCGTGGCTGTAGAGGTACCCTAAGCCCCGGATAATCTGCATAGACGCCAGGGTTACGATAAAAGGCGGCATATGCACCTTGGCCACCAAAATACCGTTCAAATACCCAAAAACCATCGAACAGGCCAGAGCGATCAAAACCGCCAATCCAAAGTGCATGCCGCCCTCAATCAAGCCGCAGCACAGGGTTCCTGCAAAAGCCGATACGGAGCCCACAGACAGATCAATTCCCCCTGCAATAATGACCAGCATGATTCCAAGGGCAATAATCCCGTTTGTGGAAACCTGCCTGAGCACATTAAAAATATTGTCCAGTGTAAAAAAACGATCTGAAAGAAGCGAAAAAATAATAATAATCACAAAAAATGCAATCATTGTGACAGATCGTGAGACAAAGTCTTTCATTTTCATTCCTTTTTCCATGGTCTCTTTCCTCATCTCCAGTGTAAAATATCAGATTGCATACCGGAAAATCCTTTCCTGACTGAAATCCTCCCGATCTACAGTGCCTGTAATCACGCCTTCCCTCATAACCGTTACCCTGGTACAGAGGTTCATAATCTCCGGCAGCTCGGAGGATATGAGAATGATACTCACATTCTCCTCAAGCAGCCGGAAAATCAAGTCATAAATTTCTGATTTCGCACCAATATCAATCCCTCTTGTGGGCTCGTCCAGAATCAGTATATCCGGTTTGGCAGAAAGCCACTTGGACAATACCACCTTCTGCTGGTTTCCCCCGCTTAAGGTTCCCGCCAGCTGTCCTGCATGAGCATATTTGATATTGAGCCGCTGCCGATACTGCTCCATGGTCTCCCTGGCCTGTTTTTTGTGAATGCGAAAGCCTTTCATAAAGCTTTTTAAAATGGTAATCACGGAATTAAAATAGATGGTATTGTTTAAAAACAACCCTTCCTTCTTCCTGTCCTCCGGCACAAGGGCAATTCCATGGTCCATGGCATTTCTTGCAGACGAAATCTTTACTTCCCGGCCATGGAGCCGGATCTCCCCCTCATAGGGATCCAGCCCGAATATAATCTTTACCAGCTCCGTCCGTCCTGCGCCGATCAATCCATAAAGGCCGTGTACCTCACCTTTTCTCAGTTCAAAATCTACATGCCGTACATATTTGCTGGAAACGTCCCGCATCTCCAGCACCGGCCCGCCAATCTCTCCCACACGGTAGTGGTACAGTTCTTCTACCTGGCGGCCTACCATCATTTTTACAATCTGCTGCATGGAAACCCGGCTCACATCTTCCGTTCCCACATAACTGCCGTCCCGCAAAACCGTCAGCCGGTCTGCAATCCGGGCTATCTCTTCCATTCTGTGGGAAATATAGATGATGCTGATTCCCTTTTCCTTCAGACGCAGAATGGTGGAAAAAAGCTTTTCGGAATCTTTTTCCGAAATCGACGCCGTGGGTTCATCCATTACAATCAGCCTGGCATTGTCAAAAGCAAGCGCCCGGACAATCTCTACCATCTGCTGCTGGGCAATGCTTAAACTGCCAACAAGAGCCTCCACATCCATGGCAAAGCCAATGTCCTCCATCATCCTTTTCGCCTTTTCCCTGCGCTCTTTCCGGTTCAGGAAGAATCCCTTTTCCTCCGCTCCAAGCAAAATATTATCCGACACGCTTAAGCCAGGAACCAGGGAGATCTCCTGGTGGATCACCCGGATCCCCAGGCTCTTGGCATCATTGACGGAAGAGATACGGACCTCCTTCCCATTCACAAAAATCCTGCCTGCGTCCGCATGGTAGATTCCGGCCAGAATTTTGATAAGCGTTGACTTCCCTGCTCCGTTTTCTCCAAGCAGCGCATGGATCTCCCCCTGCCGGATTTCGAAATTTACATGGTTTAAAACCGTAACCCCGGAAAAAGATTTCGTAATTCCTTCCATTTTCAGCAAAGGATTCCCCGGCATATCCAAATCCCTCCTAGTAGGCATTTTTCTGCTCATACTCTTCTACATTTTCTTTGCTTACCCACTGCTCCTCAATGTAGATAATGTCTTCCTCCGGCTCGTTTCCGTCAAGAATGCTGTAAACCTGGTTTACAACCTCCGCAGCCAAAAGGCTGGGATACTGGGCTGCCGTTCCAAGAAGCTTTCCGCTCTTAATAAGCTCGCAGGCGTCCTTTGCTCCGTCAATGCCTACTACATAGGTACCGTCAATTTTATTGGCGCTGTCCAAAGCTGCAATGGCCCCGATGGCAGCCGGATCATTGGTTCCGAATACCGCATCGATCTGCTCATTGGCCTGAAGCATATTTTCCATCAGGGGCAGGGCTGCCTCTACGGAACCGTCCCCGTCCTGCCGGGCCACAATTTTCATATCCGGGTATTCCTCGATAACGCTCATAAAGCCTTCCATCCGGTCCTGCACCGCCATATTGGTGGAGAGATCGATAATGGCGATATTTCCCTTGCCGCCCAAAGCATCTGCCAAGGCCTGGGCACAGAGCTTTCCTCCAAGCACATTGTCGGATACCACCTGGGTGGCTACCAGATCTCCGTCATAGACCTTGGTATCAATGACAACCACCGGCACATTTTTCCCATTGCAGGCCTCAAGGGCCGGTTTGATTCCCTTCCAGTCATTGGGACTTACGATTACCGCATCCACTCCGGAGGCCACAGCGTCCTCGATCTGCTGGATCTGCTTCTCTGCGTTTAGCTGGGCGTCGTAGGTGACAAGCTCCCCGCCTCTCTTTTCAATCTCAGCTTTTAAAACATCGTTTTCCGCAATCCAGAAGGGATTATTAAGGGACATAAAGGAGGCTGCAATCCTTATCTTCTCCTTGGGTTTTTCCGCCTCCTCTTCTTCCGTTCCCTGGGCTTCCTCTGCCGCCGGCTGGCTTCCAAGGCCTGCAGGCTCCTTTGTGGCACACGCGGCCATTCCCGTTATCATTGCTGCTGCCGTCAGTATTGCTAATATCTTTTTCATGCTATTAATCCTCCTGTTCCAGTTCTTCTGTTTGTGGTTTAAGTTCTTTTGCATCCCGAAATTTCTTTTAAACTGCTTTTTCTCTCACCTTCTTTCCAAAATGCTTTCCGTCCAATATTTCCATAAAATCAAATTTTCCCTTTTATTTTTTTCGTTAAATTATTGTTTATTGAAATATTTTCCAGAATTTTTTTGTGCTTTTTGCTGTTGCTTTTTTATTTCTTTTATCATACACTTGTCTTATACAGAAAGACAATCCGATGCCTTGCTCAATAATTCTTATATATTGCTCTTATTTTACGGAGATAATTTCCAAACCGGAGGTGCCTATGTTTGAAAGTATGAATGTGGCCATCGACCCCAAATCCCAGTGGAAAACTACCACGCCTTTGGCCAATACCCTGCAGCTTCCTTTCTATCTTCTGGAATGGGGGCATTTTATGGCTTTCCACAACTATTTTACGGAGCGGGCCGATTCCTTCCGCTATCTGCTCTTTTATACGCTGAAAGGCTGTGGAAAGCTGGCCTACGAGGGAAAGACTTACTTTCTGACCCCGGGTACCATTGCCATTATTTACTGCGGCACTCCCCACAGGTACGAAACCCTGGGCACCGAGGGCTGGGATTTCCTCTGGTTTCATTACAACGGCTCTGGGGCAGCCGCCTACTATAAGCTCTATAACGAGGAAGAACTGTTCCTCCATGAGATTGCCCCCGGCAGCAGGGAAGCTGCTTTGGTCCAAAAAATAACCTCCTGTCCGGGAGATTACAGTTTTGAAAAAGATTTAGTTATAAATCAGTGGATTTTAGATTTGATGACCCTCTGCATTCTGAGCAAAAGAAAAAGACTCCGGCAGCAGTCCCCTGCAATCACGGAAAAACTGAAAGCCGCCCTGGACTATATGACGGAACATTTGAAGGAGAAAATTACCATCTCCGATATTTCACAGGCAGTGTATCTGTCCCAGTATCATTTCCAGCGGCTTTTCAAGAAACAGACCGGCGTTACTCCCTATGAATACCTGATTCACCTGCGCATTAACCGCGCCAAGGATCTTCTGGTCTCCACAAACGCCGGCCTGGAAGACATTGCTGCCAGCTGCGGTTTCTCTGACAGTAAAAATCTGATTTACAATTTTAAACGGATCGTGCACACCACGCCCAACCAATACCGCAGGGAATTTTCCCTGGGATAGAGACATGCCTTTACAGGGAACATTTTGCCAGAATCCCCGTCACTATTTTTTCGCTTCTGGGAAGGAGGAAACCGGCCACCGGTCCCACCAGCCCGGCACAGATAAGCGTGCCGATTCCGAAAACCCCTCCCAGCAGAAATCCCGCCGCCACGAAGGAAACGTCCACCAGGACACGGACCAGGCTGAATTTTGCATGGCTCTTGTCACTGATCACGAGGGCTACCAGATCGTTGGGCCCGGTCCCCGCATCCGATTTAATCACAATCGTCATGCCGAAGGCCAGAATCACACAGCCTGCCGCCAGGACCGGAATCTTAATCCACAGGCTCCCGCCCTCGGAGAAAAGGGGCCCCAAAAAGCCGGTGAAAAAATCAATAATCGGGCCGCCGCAGATCATACAGAGGATGGTTCCGATCTTTATGTAACTCCGGTCCACAACAAGAAGCACCAGGATAATCAAAAAACAGATGGCGATATGGGTATACCCGTGGGTCAGCGCCTGGAACCCCGGAACCCTGCTAAGGGTCCGGAAGATTCCCTGGACCAGCACATTGAAGGGATCTGCCCCCAGATCCGCCAGCAAAAACAGCGTTACCCCAAGATGGGCAATGGTCAGTCCTGCCAGCAAAACAAGTACCCGGATCAGCGTTTCTTTTCCCGTTCTCTTCTTCATTTTATAAAACCAGCCCCTTCAGATGATCAAAGCAGTCGAAAGTAGCAAAATAATCCTTTGGCGTCTCTGCCCTGCGGATAAGCTTTACGGTCCCGTCCTCTTTCAGGAGCAGCTCCGCAGATTTCAGCTTGCCGTTGTAATTGTATCCCATGGCAAATCCGTGGGCCCCCGTGTCGTGTATCACAAGCAGATCCCCCCGGTCAATGGCCGGAAGCGCCCGGTCAATGGCAAACTTATCGTTGTTTTCACACAAAGACCCGGTCACATCATACACGTGATCTGCCGGGGCATCCTCCTTGCCCATTACGGTAATATGGTGGTAGGCCCCGTACATGGCCGGGCGCATCAGGTTCACCGCACAGGCGTCACAGCCAATATACTCTTTGTGAATATGCTTCTTGTGAATGGCCTTGGTCACCAGACAGCCGTAAGGGCCCATCATAAACCGCCCAAGCTCCGTACAGATATCCACATTGCCCATGCCCGCCGGAACAAGAACTTCCTCATATACTCTGCGGACTCCTTCTCCGATGGCACGGATATCATTGGGCTCCTGGTCCGGGCGGTAGGGAATGCCGATTCCGCCGGAGAGGTTGATGAAGCGGATATCCGCCCCGGTCTCCTTTTTCAGGCGGACGGCCACCTCAAAGAGCACCTTGGCCAGCATAGGATAATAATCGTTGGTGACGGTATTGCTGGCCAGGAATGCGTGCAGGCCGAAACGCTTCGCCCCCTTCTCCATAAGAACCCGGTAGGCGTCAAAAAGCTGTTCCTCCGTCATGCCGTACTTGGAATCCCCTGGATTGTCCATAATGTCATTGCTGATCTGGAACACCCCGCCGGGATTGTAACGGCAGCTGATGGTTTCCGGGATATGGCCGATGGCCTCCTCCAGAAACTCAATGTGGGTGTAGTCATCCAGGTTGATAATGGCTCCCAGCTTGTCTGCGTATACAAACTCCTCCGCCGGCGTGTCGTTGGAGGAAAACATAATGTCCCCGCCCCGGACACCTATGGCCTCGGAGAGCATCAGCTCCGTCATGGAGGAACAGTCACAGCCGCAGCCGTACTCCCGCAGGATCTCTATCAGAAAGGGATTGGGCGTTGCCTTCACTGCAAAGTATTCTTTATAGCCCGGATTCCAGGCAAAGGCTTCTTTCAAAGCCCTGGCATTCTCCCGGATCCCTTTCTCATCGTAAAGATAAAAGGGCGTGGGATAAGTCTTTTCGATTTCCCTGAGCTTCTCCAGGGTTACAAAGGTCTCTTTTTTCATGGCTCGGTACTCCTCTTTTGGTTTTTTCTCTTGACTATTATAAACATAAATCCTATGATTTGTATAGCGAATAATTTTGATTATTATCATTCGATTTTCGAATTTTAAATCAAGAGGAGGAATGCCCGATGGACACCCAGAATTTAAGAACCTTTCTCACCCTGGCTAACGTCAAAAATTTCACCCAGACGGCCAGCCTGATGTTTATAGCCCAGTCCACCGTCACCAACCGCATTGCGGAGCTGGAGCGGGAACTGGGAAAGCAGCTCTTTGTCCGCAGCAAAAAAAATCTCTCCCTCACCAGGGAAGGCCTTCTCTTCCAGGACTATGCCAGGAGAATCCTGGACTTAGAGGAAATGTCCCTGCGGGAAATCAATTCCCAGGACTTCTCCCGGGCTCCCCTGCGTCTGGGCACCACCAACACCATCTATGAGTGCCACCTGGCCTCCAGGCTCACCCGGCTTTTAAAGGAGGACGCCGGTTACTCCGTAAATCTCACCATCAGCCACTCTGTCAGCATTCTCCAGATGCTCCAGGACGGCCTTCTGGATATGGCCTTCTCCTACCAGCCCCTGCAAAGGCCGGGCTTTGCCTGCCAGCGCTTTCACACAGATCCTCTCCTTCTGGTGGCCGCTCCGGGAAACACCCTTTCCAGCCGGGGAATCCGCAAGGAAGAGCTTCCCGGCCTGAATTACCTCTTCTGCAACTTTGCCCTTCAGGAAGTGGGACAATTTATCCGGGAGCTCTTTCCGCCCTATTACCAGTTTCCCTTTGAAATCGATAACAGCACCAAGCTTCTCCCCTACCTGCTGGAGGGCATCGGATGCAGCTTTCTTCCATTCAGCCTGGTACAGCCCTGCCTGGAAGAGGGTTCCCTGATCTCCATTCCCCTTCTGGACTTTGAGGCGCCCAGGATCAACTGTTACCAGTCTTACCCTGCCGGAAAAGAACCTGCTTTCAGCCTGGTTCAGGGCCCAAAGTGACCGGCTGCTTTCTGCATCTCCTCCATAGCCTGGGCAACAGCGCGGCTCTGTTCCTCCCACTTCGCCCGGATTCCTTCCCGCTCCGGATGGTCTTCTCCCCGGATGCTTGCCTCCAGGACATCGCAGTAAGTGTCTATGAGGGCCCCATAATCTCCGGCAGCCTCCGCCATCTTTTCATGTGCTTCGCCAAAAATTTCCGGTACTTCTTCCATAAGGGAAAACTCCGCAAAGACCTGTTTTAATTCCCGCATCTCCTCCACCCGGCCTTCCATCTCTTCTACATTCTCCGGGTTTGTATCGCAAAGCTCTGCCAGTTCCTCTCCGGCCTGGGCCAGCTCCCCGGCCGCCCCGCTTAGTTTCTCCAATTCTTCAAGATACCGATCTATCTCTTCTTCCTGGTTTTCCTGTGGAAGCTGCCCCTGCTCTTGCTGCTCCTCCCCTGCCTGTCCCCGTTTTAAGGCTCCACAGCCTCCCAGCAGCAGGGCAGCCAGGCAGCCGGCAGCCAGCATTCCATATAATTTTATCTTCATTTCTTCTGCTCCTTCTGAATTTCCATATTTTTACATTTCTACACTATCATGCCTTACCCTGTTGGGAAAGTCAAGATTTTTTCCATCTTCACCCATTTTTTCTTTCCACATAGGATATAAAAGAAATCATTTTGAAAGGAGCACTCTATGGCAGACTTTTGTAATCAAACAGCCTCCTGCCAGGAGAGACACCGTGAAGATCCCCTTCACCACTTTTCCCTTGCAATGGCCTATGTACCCTGGCAGCGATGGAATCAGACATATGAACTGGAGAAAGCCCTGGGAGCCGGAACCATCTTCCCGGAGCTTGACAAACCATTTTTAGGAAAGCGGGGTGTTTGCAGATGACGCCGAACCAGACACGCGGCCAGTTCCAGCGGGGCAATTCCTGTAACCAGCAGCCAAGGCCTATGGCCAACTACTCCGTGATGCAGCCAAGGATCTCTTCCTCCTGCTCCCAGAACCAGGGTAATCCTGCTTCCTGCCAGCAGAGCCAGCACAGGGAACCTTCTTCCTGCTGTCCGCCTCCCCAGAGGCCGGCTCCTCCCTGCGGGGCGCCCCAGAGGCCCGTTTCCCCCTGCCCGCCTCCCCAGAGGCCCGTTCCTCCCTGCCCGGGTCCCTCCCGTCCCTGGGATCAGATGACCCAGGAACAGCTTCTTAAGTGGATTACTTTAACGAAGTTTGCCTGTGTGGATGCAAACCTCTATCTGGATACTCATCCCTGCGACCGGGAAGCCCTTGCGTATTTCCAGGAGTATATCCGCCTTTATACGGAAGCGATGGATGAATATGCAAAATCCTACGGCCCCCTCACCATTTCCCATGCCAGGCATTGTGATACTTACTGGGACTGGGTCAATCAGCCGTGGCCGTGGCAATAGAAAGGAGGGAATTAATCTTATATGTTTAATTATGAAAAACGTCTGGAATACCCGATTCATATCAAAGAAACCAATCCGAAACTGGCGCAGGCTATCATAACACAATACGGCGGACCCAACGGGGAGCTGGGCGCTTCCATGCGCTACCTGTCCCAGCGCTACACCATGCCTTACAAGGAGTGTATGGCGGTTTTGACGGATATCGGCACCGAAGAGCTGGGCCACTTCGAAATGATTGCTACCATCGTCCACCAGCTCACCCGGAATATGTCCATGGAAGAGCTGAAGGCCTCGGGTTTTGACGCCTACTATGTGGATCATACATTGGGACTGTGGCCCCAGGCCGCTTCGGGAACGCCCTTCTCCGCCGCCATGTTCCAGTCCGTGGGAGATCCCATTACGGATTTGATGGAGGATATGGCAGCAGAGGAAAAAGCACGCACCACCTACGACAACATCCTGCGCCTGTCTGTAGATTCCCCGGATGTAACCGACGCCATCCGCTTCCTGCGGGCCAGGGAAGTAGTTCACTTCCAGCGGTTTGGGGAAGCCCTGCGCATTGTCCAGGAGCATCTGGATTCCAAGAACTACTATGCCTTCAACCCGGCTTTCGACACCAACGGCGGGAACTGCGGCTGCAAGCAGCAGAAAGGCTGAAAGCAGTAGAAAAGGGACGCCGGCTTCGGCCGGTTTTAGCCCCTGATTCCTAAAAAAGAGGGAATTCCATAGAGTTTCGGCTTATTAAGCCTTTGAAGCTCCGTGGGATTCTCTCTTTATTTATTGTTTTTTATTTTCTGAAATGCTCAAAACTTTTAGAAATTTTCCCTTTACAACCATTCCAATCCGTATTATACTGTATCTATTAAAACAATACAGTTATAGACAGAAAGGCTGTGATCCATTGGAGATTGTCATAAGCAATAAAGCAAGCCGCCCTCTGTATGAGCAGATTTCCACACAGGTCAAAGGGCAGATCATGAAGGGTGATCTGAAAGCCGGAGAAGCCCTTCCCTCTATCCGCTCTCTTGCAAAATCCCTGCAAATCAGTGTTTTGACCGTGCAAAAGGCATATGACCTGCTTCAAGAAGAGGGATTTATCGAAACAACAGCGGGAAAAGGCTGTTTTGTTTCCGTCCAAAACCAGGATTTCTATTTAGAAGAACAGCAGAAAAAAATTGAGGAGCATTTCAATGAAGATCGGAAGAGCACACGTCTGAACTCC